>NZ_JBIBHU010000043.1:0-47341 GCF_042957205.1 Kitasatospora sp. NPDC008115
ACCCCTTTGTGTTCGGCGTTTATTCTTAAAAACTTTCCCTTAACCTCCGCATTTTTTTGGGCGAGGTGGGTGCCGGGGGGGGGGGGCGTTTTGGGGGGGGGGGGGGGGGGGGCGTCCCAACCCCCCCCCCCCCCCCACTCGTCTGAGTCAGCCTCTGCGGCGATCGCCCGGGTGCAGGGCGAGCACGATTTCGACGACTGGGCCCGGCAGCGGTTCCGGCTGCTTTGCAGGCACTCGGCTTGTTCAGGCGGGCCCGGCGGCGATCTCGCCCAGCGCCCAGTCGCTGCGCTGCAGTCCTCCCGAGTCCCGGCCGGTGCCGGACCTGGGCCGGCATGCTCCCGGTTCCGGGCAACGGCCGCCTGGAGGCCTGGCGGGTCACTCTTTCGAGTGGACTCCCCGGCCTGGCGGTTGGGAACACTGCCGCCGTGACCGATACTAATCTGTTCCAGCCGGGCACCCCGGTGGTGTGCCGCGATGTCCATGCCGGCAGGGTGTGGACCGCCATGCCGAAGCGGGTCGTCGAGGACACCGGACACGTGCTGACCCTGGCCTACTGGCCGGGGATCGAGAGCCTGGCCCCGAGGACCTGGATCACCTCGCTCGCCACCGGCGACGACACCGCCCGCAAGCAGGGCCTGGCCGATCTGGCGGCCGGCACCTGGAGGCTCGGCCCCCACCGCTGGCAGCACACCGAGGTGCGCTCCCACTTCCTGGCCGGCGAGTGGTTCTCCGTCCACTGCTTCCAGGACGCGACCACAAGGGAGCCGCTGCGCTGGTACGTCAACTTCGAGCGCCCCTACCAGCGCCGCGGCTTCGGCATCGACACCATGGACCTCGCCCTCGACCTGGTCGTCACCCCCGACCTGTCCGGACACCACTGGAAGGACGAGGAGGAGTACGCGCAGCTGCGCCGCCTCGGGGTGGTCGACGACTACACGGCCCGTCAGCTTGAGCGGGCCCGCGGCCGGGCGATCGGCATGCTGGACGGCCAGGGCGGGCCGTTCGCCGCCGGCTGGCCCACCTGGGCACCGGACCCCGCCTGGCCGCTGCCGATGCTGCCGCCCGGCGCCGACGAAGCGACCCCCTCGACGACGCCCTACCGGGCGTGAGCGCGACGGCGCGGCTGCCCTGGTGCTGGTCTATGCGGCCGCGGGCTGCGCCGGTTCGCTGGTGTGGTGGAGCCGGCTGCGGGCGGTCACCCGGTCCTCCCCGGAGAGTCCCGACCAGTAGGGGTCCGCCCACACCGCGTGGGCAGCCTGCCGCTCGGCCTCCTCCAGCCGGGCGGCAGGCCGCCAGCATGGAAATCCGCTCATCTGGTGGGCCTGGTTGCCACACTGGGCGGATGAACGAGAGATCGCCGGATCAGTGGCTGGCAGCGGCGCAGCATATTGACGCCCGGATCGAGGAACTCCGGCCTCAGGCCGACTACCGCCACGTGGTCGGCCAGCACGTGATCTCCAAGGTGCTGCTCAAACGCTTCGCCGTGCCATTCGGCAGCGCGGGGCTCAAGCTCGTTCCCTTCGACCTGAACCACCCCGACCGGCTGCACAAGCTGGCGGGCCTGCGCGAGTGCGGGAAGGTTGACAACTTTGCACGCTTCGCTTCCGCCTCCCTGGAACAAGTGTGGGGCCGGCTTGAGACACGGATACCCCCCGCTGCGCGCGCGGTAGAACGAGGCGACGTCTTCCAGCACGACCAACACGTGCAGACCCTGAAGGACCTCATCGCCCTGCATCTGGTCCGCTCGCTGAACTACCGCAAGGTTCACAACCGCATCTTCACCAAGGTCTACGCTGAGCACCGCACCTCTCTACTCACTGCCAAGTCCGACCTCCTGCGCCTTGCGGTACTTCAGCGCAGTGGACTCCACCTCGCCGGACCGCAGGGCCTGGCTGCGGCAGCTGACCAGATCCTGCGCCCACACCTCGACAACTTCGAGAACGGTGCGGACTTCAGGGCGCGGATCGAGGACACCTTCGCCAAGGCGAAGGAGATGATCAGCGGAGCCGGATTGGAGATCCTGGTTCCCGCCGCCGGTGAGTTTCTCCTGGGCGACACTCCGGCTCTGGCGATCCAGCAGAGTAGCGACAGAACCGCCTTCACGTTGCGATCGGCGACTCCACCGCCATCGTCCTGCCCTTCGGACCGAGGCACCTTCTGGTCGGCAGAACGCCCCGCAACGGTATGGGTATTGCAGCGGCGGAGGTGGTCGGCTTCCTCAACCGGTTGCAGATCGAGGCAGCGCAGCAGCGTGTCTACCTTCGGCCCAACAGCCGCCAGGACGACTTCGTCCGCAGCTACCTCAACCGGGGCGGCCGGAACTTTAGGAGGTAGAGGTTGGGAGGTTGGTCGTCCGGCCGCCAACCGGCCTCCCGACCGGTCCGCTAACCGGTGGTGAGAACCGGCGCACCAATCAGCGACCGACCCACCCGCCTGCCGCGCCTGAATGCCGGGAAAACCCACAGGTCAAATGCAGTGATGAGTGGCCATCAAGGCGAGGCTCACCACCCTGACAACCTTCTCCTTCCCCTTCCTGTCCCTGGCTTGGTGGTTGGTTGGGCGGGGCGGTGGCGTTGAGGGCCTGCTGCGCCTGCGGCGGGCGTATCTTCTCGCGGCCGGCTGGTGCCGGCCGCCCGCGGTGGGGGCAGGCGCGGCGCGCGGGCGGCCTCTGTTCGGGCCGGTCGGTGCGAGGGCCAGTTATAGGAGGTCTTGCGGCACAAGGGAGAACAGGACGAGGTCGACTCGGCCGGCATGTACGAAGCCGGCGTTCCGCAGGATGCCTTCTCGGTGCAGGCCGGCTCGGAGTGCGACTTTCTGGGAAGCGGTGTTCTCGGTGGCGGCCCGAAGTTCCATGCGCTGGAAGGCCTGGTCCGTCAGCATCCATCTTCCCAGCACCCGGGTGGCCTCGGCGGCGATCCCACGCCCCCTCGCCCAGGGCGCCACCCAGTAGCCGACCTCGCTCACGCGCGCCCGCCAGTCGGTCTTCTTCAGCCCGACGGTGCCCATCAACCGGTCGCTGGAGGCGTCGGCGATCGCGAAGTGGATACCGTCGCCGGACTCACGTAGGGCATGCGCGACCTTGGTGCACCAGGCCTTCGCGTCCTCATGGGTATAGGGCCGGGGCAGAGGGAGCCACCGCTGGGTGAACTCGTCCGAGCAAGCAGCCCGGGTGTCCTCGATGTCGCCATTGGTGAACGAACGAAGCGTCAGACGGCTCGTGTGCATGACCGTCTCAGGGAAGATGCCCGACATGCCCGTCTCCATTCGCAACCCGTCACCGCGGCCGGGCTGACGGTACAGGAGAGCGCCGGCTGTCAGGTGACGAGTCCTGCGCTTTGATCGCCGGCGAGCGTAGCCGTCCGGCGCGTTGGGCGAGGCCGGCGTCGCGGCCCGTACGCGGGGCAACAGGAGGTTCTCGGCGCGGGCGAGGGGGCGGCGGTGTGCCAGTACAGCCGGCGGTCGGCTGCCGGCGACAGGACGGACGCCGGGTCGCCGACGAGCGCCCGGCGGCGAGGAACTCGGCCTCGGCGTCCGCGCACACCTCGCCGCGCCCGTCCGCGTTGTCCGCGCGGCGGCCCCGGGTACGGGCCGCCGTACCGCCGTTGCCGCTGCCGCGCTCGGTGCCTGGCCGCTGCGGCGTGGAGCGGGACTCCGTGCCGGTGCCGCCCGCCGGGCCGGGGCTGTTCCTGTCGGGGGTGGTGTGGGTCCGCCGGCCGGGCCGGGTGGCCGGAAGGGGTTGTCCTCGGGGGCGTCGGGGCACGGTGGGACTCCGTCGCGCTCGCCGGGGCGTCGCTTCCGGAACGCGGGGCCGGGGGGTAGGGGTTCGAGGAACAGGCCGATGAGGTTGTCGGAGACGGGGTGCTACGGCCGTGCTGGTCGTGTCGGGGTTCGATCGGCGGCCGGGTGGGCTTGGTGCTGGAGTTGGTCGGGAAGGCCGGCCGAGGCCGGTTGGGGTGCCCGCGGTGCGTCGGTGACCGGGAGGAGGAGGGGCTGGGGCCGTTGGTGCTTGTCGGCTCCGGCCCGGCGCGAGCTGTTGGCCGCCCTGCTCTCGGCCCCGGACGATCCGTGGTGGGAGGTTCGGGTGTGGCATGCCGAGTTCTGCCCGGTGTAGGGCCGCGCCCCGTGAGCGGCGGTGCCGGAGCCTGTCGGGGTCCTGTGTCGTGTGGGGTGCTGTCGTGTCGTGCGGCCTGTGCGGGTCGGGGCTTGCTCCCGTGCGGGGTCGGGGGTGTTGCAGCTGCGCGCGGCAGGGTGCCGTCGGGGTGGGCGCCGGTCTGTTCAGTGGCCCGTGGTGTGGATGTCGTGGTTCACGTGCGGGTCCGGTTGTGAGTTCCAGAGGTTGACGGTCTCGCGTAGTCGTAGGGGTTTGTCTGCCGGGCCTTTCACCACGGCCGGGATGATGCGGTCTTTGTGGGTGCAGCTGCCCTCGGTGTGTAGTGCCGGGTTCATGCAGTGGTCCCGGCGGTGCGGGCGTACCGGCCACCGGCATGTCCACTGCGGTGCCCGGCGGCCGGACGACGCGGCGGCGTCCTGTTCGGCGGCCGCCGGGGGCCTCGGGCCGGGCGGTCCCGGTGGAAGGTCAGCCGCTTCCGCGGACGCGGACGGTGCCGTCGGGGTCGGGGAGGACGGCGGTGGGCAGGGTGCAGGCGTTGTCGGAGAGGACGGCGAGCCGGCGGACGCCGGCGAGGGCGGCGGTGTCTTCCGGGTCCTCCGGGTCGATCCAGCAGGCGGCGAGCCGGCCGTCGGTGTGCTCGCGCAGGATGTAGTGGCTGCAGTCGGGGTCGAGCGTGCCGAGGACGGTGTCCGGGTCCGCGGTGAAGGGGTTCGGCCGGACGGCCAGCCGGGAGCGCGGCGCGAGGCGGTCGCGCACGGCGTCCACGGTGCCGGGGGTGAGCCGGTGCCAGCGCGCGGTGTTGGCGGCGAAGCGCTCCTCCAGCAGGTGGGCCTCTCCCGCCGCGACCGCGCGCCGCAGCCGTGCCCAGTAGGCCTCGTCGGCCGGCGGTTCCGGTGCGCTTCCGTCGGGTTCGGGCGCGTACGGGGAGGCGGTGAGTGGTTCCGGGAACAGCCCCAGCTCCCGCGCGCGGTCCACTCCGGGGCGGGTCGGTCCGGCGGTGCCGATGTACATGTACTGGTCCCAGCCGACGTGCACGAAGAAGCCTTCCGCCGCCTCCAGCCGGCACCACGCGCCGGCGCCTTGCAGCATCGCCCGGACCAGCTCGACCGCGGTGGCGAGGTCCACCTCGGCGCCGTCGTGGAAGTCGGCAGGTTCGGCGAACAGGCCGGCGAGGTCGTGGGCGGCCGGATCCGGGTCGGCGTCGAAGTGGCCGGTGCCGGAGAGCTCCGGGTCACGGACGGTCAGCCGCTCCACCCCGGCCGCCCGCGCGAACGCGGCGACGGTCGCCAGGTACGCGGCCTCGACCGGCCCCTCGTCGCAGTCGGAGTCCAGCGGTCCGACGTAGTAGCCGTTCCCGTCGCGGTCGGCCGGGTCGTACTTGGTGACGCGGTGGACTCGGGTCTCAGGCACCGGAACACCCTAGGCCCTTGCCCGACGCGGTCGGGCGGGCCGACACCGGGCGGGCAGAGGTGAGCGGCCGCCCTGCACCCGCTTCCTCGGCGTTGACCCGGGCCGCTTCTCGGCCGTCGGGCGGACCTGATGTGGTCGGGTGGCACCCGAAGCGCGCTGGTTGTCACCAGCCGTAATGCGCGACCTGTGTGAAGTCGTGAGTGGAGCACGATGGTTGCCGACGCTTCGGTGCGTGCTACCTGGCACCTGCGGTCGGTGCTCGGGCTTTCTGTTACCTGCCGACGTCCTGGTCGGGGTGCACGCCGCCGTGCCGAGCGGTGCTTGGGTCGGCGCCGGTCGGCCGGTCGCGGTCGGCGCCGTCGTCTCGCAGGGCATGCGGGTCCCGTCCGGCTCGCCGACCGGGGCGTCGCCGTTGCCGGGACGTGGGGCCGGGGCGGGGAGTGTGGGTGGGGTGGTGGGTTCGAGGAAGAGGTCGATGAGTTCGGCGGGGACGGGTTGTTGTCCGGGGCCGGGGCGGGGCCCGCGTCGGGCGGGGAGGGCGCCCGTGGCGGGTACGACGCCACCGCGGCCCGGTGCGCCGGCCGCGTCCGCGCCGCCGGCTCCGCACCCGGAGAACGGCCGCCGGGACCGTGGTCGACGCCGAGCTTGTGGTGGGGTCACAGGTGCCGGAGACCCATGGCCTCACCGCTCTTGATCAGATGGCAGGTCTGGCTTGCTGGGCATCGCGTGGACGGTTTGCCCGGTCGGGGTGGATGATCCGGTCATGCCGACTGAAGAAGAGCTCGACTCCATGGAGGTGCGCATCGCGGCCGCATCCATGGGTGCGTGGATTCCTGTGCTGGCGACTCGCGGTGCGACTGTCGGGGCGAGCCGCATCCAGATCGCCCCAGTCACTGCTGTGGAAGACGATGAGATCTATCTCAGTCGGTTCACCAACGGAGAACAGGTCCAGGTCGGTCCGGACTTGCAACTGGATGCCGATCTCGATTTCAGCGCTTCCGCGCGACAGGACATGCCTCGCCTGATTGCTGAGGTGAGGCGACTGCGCACTCTGCTGGAGGGGGACAGTGATCGGCGGCATGCTGCTTTCGTGGCGCTCCGCGAGCTCGGGCGAAGCCAGGACTACCGTGACCGGGCGGATGCCGGTCGTGGCTTGGCGGGCTTCGCCGACATGCAGGAGGCCCATGGGCCACTGCTGGAGCTCGTGCTTGATCCGGGTGACACCTTCGTCACCCGGGTGACCGCGGAAGCCGTGCTTCGGCGAAGGGACAGGATCGGGCTGACGATAGTCGCCTCCGCGATGGCAGTCGCCAATCCGAATCACAGCGATTGGATCCACACTGCCATCGTCGACGTGTTCAGCATCTTCTCCGAGGACCGGGGCAAAGCGCTGCAGTTGTGCGAGGAGATATTGCGGGACGCTGACGACCGCGTCGCCCGGGGGGCCCGTCAGCTGCGCGACGTCCTGGCCGAGATCGACCCCGTTCTTCGCCCCGCGTAGCGCGGATCAGCCTGCCGGAGCTGCGATCTGGGCTTCGAGGTCAGCGACGCGCCGGACCTGGCCCGGTCACACCCGCCCGGGTATCCGCCGGTCGCCCTGGTCGTCACCGGTGCCGGGCCTCTCGCGCCGGCGAACCGCCAGGAAGCCGTGGCGGACCTGTCGGTGGGCGCGTGGATGCGCCGTCGGCGCATGGCCGCGGGCCTCACCTGCGTACAGGTCGCGAAGCTCGACGGCCTGGACGAGGTGTGGCGCCTGGAGCCGGACTGGAACAGCTCGTACCGCCGGCTGCTCGCCTACCTCGCCGCAGGCGGCACCCGTGGCGGCCCGGCGAATCGCACCGGCCTCGGCGACGACCCGGCCTTCCGGCCCGGCACCTGGCTGCGCAAGCAGGCGGGGGCCTGCACCGAGGGCAAGCTGACCGAGCAGCAGACCGCGCTCCTGGACGCGCTCACCCGGCACGCCGAGACCGTCACCGGCTGACCCGCCCCGCACCGATCCCGCTGTCTCGGCCCAGGGCGACGCCCCCCGCACGGACCGCACCGGCCCAGCTCCCTGCCCACGCGGCGAGCCGCCTAGGCTGGCCCGATGAGTGACGGGGTGTGGGAGGCGTTCTTGGCGGGGGTGGAGCCGGGGGCGCAGCTGCGCAGGCGGTGGCGGTCCGGGCTCGGGGACCGGCCGGACGCGCCCGTACAGGTGCTGCTCGCCCTGTTGGAGGGCGACGAACTGCACTTCCTGCACCGGCGTGGGCTGCCCGCGCCGGTGCTGGACGCGGCGGTCGTGCACCCGTCCAAGGGGGTGTGGGGGCGGGTGGCCGAGTCCGGGGCGCTGTCGCCCGGGCAGTGGGATCGGCTGCTGGACGCGCTCGCCGGGCGCGGGGCGAGCGGGGCCCTGCTCGGGGCCCTGCGCGAGATGCGGGACGACTTCGCCGCGCGCGGGAAGCGCGCTGCGGTCGGGGTGGAGCGCCCGCCCAGTGCGGACGCGGTGGCGCCCCGAACACCCGCGGAGATCGCCGCGCTGGCCGACACCGTCCCCGAGATCCCCGCGGAGGACAGGACGTACGGGCTCTGGTGGGTCGGCGCGCTGTTCCATGACCCGGACGCGATGCGGCAGTTGGCGGCCCACCCGAACCGGTGGGTCCGCCGCAGCGTGGCCCGCGCGCCCCGGCTGCCCCCCGACGTCGCCGCCCGGCTCGGACAGGACGAGGACCGGGTGGTGCGGCTGTTCCTCAGTGAGTCCTGTGCGGACGCCCCCGCCGAGACCCTGCTGGACGTGTGGAGCTGGTGGTCCGGCAGTTTCTCCTTCCCCGGCCGGCCCCGCAACCACCCCAACTTCCCGCGCGAGGGCCTGCGCCGCCACGCGGACGACCCCCGCCCCCGCTACCGGCTGCTCGCCCTGGACGACCCCGCCGCGCCGCCCGTGCTGGCCGTCCGCCTCGCCGCCGACCCCGACCCCGACGTTCGGGCCCGCGCCGCCGATGACCCGCGCCTGCCGTCGGCCTCGGCCCTCGCCCTGCTCGACGACCCCGACCCGACAGTCCGCCGGGTCGCCGCTCGCCACCCGGCGCTGCCCGCTGCGACCCTGGCCGCCCTGCTCCGTGACCCCGGCACCGCCGAGGACGCCGCCCGCAACCCCGCCGTCCCGCTGCCGGTGGCCCTGTGGATGGCCGCCTGCTAGCAGCCGGCCCGGCCCCACGATCCGTGGCCGGAGCGGGTCGCCGCGAAGTAGCTGTTCCGCACCAGGGTCCGCGACACCGACCCGGCCCTCGCCGGCCGGGAGCCGGCCGACCGAGACCGAGTTCCTGCTGCCGGGCGGGCGGCGCAAGGTGCGTCCGGTCGGCACCCGCCCCTGCCCGCCGCCCGTCCTGTGCGTGGTCAGCGCCTGCTGCGCCCCGGGGTGCGGCCGCTCCGTCCGGGGCCGCCGGTATCCCCGTCCCCGCTGGCACCGCCGCCCGGCCTGGCCAGGGCACGGATCCCGCCCCGCAGCCCCGACCCGGCACCCGTCGCGGTTGCTGCTGCTCCCGGGGTGCGGGTGGTTCTGACCGGGGTTTGAGGAAGCGGGTGGCTGGGGTGGGGCGGTCCGCCGGCCGGGGCCGGGGCCCGCCCTCCAGCTCCCGCCCCGGCAGCCGTCCCCGCTGTGCCCCGGGAAGGGGTGCCGTCGTGGGGGCGGCCAGACGCCTACGCCACGCCCTGACCGCCTACCTGGACGCCTGGAACAACCAGGCCGGTGCTGCACACGGAGCGGCGTTGCGTGCCCGGCGGTTCGAGGACATCGACAGGGTGACCGTCGGCGTTCTGACCGGCAGGGCGGCCAGGAGCCAGGAGGACGGGCTCGGCAAGGTGCCGGCCGGGCCGTGGCTGCTGCTCTCCCCAGCCGGTGGCTGCGACCGCGCCTTCGCCGGCATCGGCTGCGTGCCGGCCGCCCTCGCTGCGGGGTGTCGGGCGGGTGTAGCCGTTCGGCACGGTGTGCGAGGTCGGTGGTGGCTGCCCGTAGGCGGGGTAGCAGGAGGTTTTCGGTGCGGGCGCGGGGGTGGCGGTGTGCGGGTACAGGCGGTGGTCGGCTGCCGGCGACAGGCCGCACGCCGGGGCGCCGGGAGCGCCCGGCGGCGAGGAGCTCGGCCTCGGTGTCCGTGAACTGCTCGCCGAGCCCGGCTCCGGTGCGCCTGTCCGCGGTGTCCGCACGGCGCGCCCGGGTACGGGCCGGGCAGGCTCGGCAAGAAGCCCGACAGGGCCGCGCCGGCCTTCACGCCCGTCAGCTTCCAGGCGGCCAGCGGGTGGCCGGCGGCGACGGCCTCGAGGTTGCGGATGCGTTGCCGGGCGGTAGCTACGCAGGTGTCGAGCATGTGGGTGCCAGTCCCTGTCGGGCGGTCGGTGTCCAGCGGTACGGTGGCGCTCCCTCAGGACCATGATCAGGGGATCAACCATGGTGTTCTCGTTCCGCGTTGACAAGGTGACCCTTGCCGACGGCGCCGTCGTCTCCGTTCCAGCCGATGGGATGACGGTGTTCATCGGCCCCAACAACAGCGGCAAGTCGAAACTTCTGGAAGACCTCGCCGGACACCTCGCCAACTACCCCGGACCGCCCGCTACGCCTCGGTGGGTGAGTCGTGTGGATGTTGAGTGCGAAGGGACTTCCGAGGACCTGCTCCAGTACCTGCACAGCGTCGGGCTGGTGCCGCGGGTCCGGCCGGACGGCCAGACGGCCTATCCCCTGCAAGGCCGTGGAAGCATCCCGGGAGACGAGACGGGGATCGCTGAGCACACGTTGACGTCGTGCTGGAACAGCGGCACCTACGGACAGATTGCGCCCCTCCTGCTGTCTGCGCAGTGGACCGGCGATCGGCTCCACGACCAGACGTCCGCCCAGCCCCCGAACCCGATCTACCCGCGCCTATAACAACCTGCCCGGAGTCGTAGAGCAGGGCGACGGATTCCGCAGCTTCGTCAACCTCCTCCTGCACTCACTCGTGCGCCCCACACCCGTCATCGTCATCGACGAGCCCGAGGCATTCCTTCACCCACCGCAGGCCAGACTCCTGGGCCGTATCCTCGCCGAGCGCACACCGTCACCCTGCCAGGTGTTCGTCGCCACGCACAGCGCCGACTTCCTCGGCGGCGTCCTCGAAGCCACCACCAAGCCGGTAGCCCTCGTCCGGCTCACCCGCACTCCAGCAGGCCCCCGTGCGAACCAGTTGGACCCCGAAGACGTCGTCGACATCCTCCGTACTCCCCTCCTGCGCTACTCCAACATCATCACCGGGCTCTTCCACGACGGCGTGGTGCTCGGAGAGTCGGAGGCGGACTGCCAGTTCTACGCCGCGACCTTCGACGTGATCAAGAAGGACGACCGCCCCAACGACAACCTGGTCTTCCTCCACACCAGCGGCAAGACCCGCCTCGCCGACACCGCGGCCAGACTCCGGCGGTGCGGTATACCCGTCGCGGTGATCGCTGATCTGGATCTTCTCAACAACAAACAAACCCTGAGAACAGCCCTCACGGGCGTCGGCGGCGACTGGGAACGGATCACGGCCGAATTCGAGATCCTCGACCGCCACATGCGAGAGGAGAAGAGCATCGTCACCGCCGCCGCAGCCAAGAACCGGATTCTCAAGGTTCTCGGAGACCCGAAGGACGGCGACCTGATTACCGCACAACAGGTCGACGAGATCAGCAGCATGCTCAAGGCCACCAGCAGCTGGGCCCAGCTCAAGAAGGCCGGCCTCCCACAACTCAGCGGCGCGCTGGCCTACCAGGCCACCAAAAGGATCCTCGACGTGCTCGCCGAGCACGGGATCTTCGCGGTGCCGGTCGGAGAACTCGAACGATGGGTACCTGAACTGGCCGTGAGGAAGAACCGGTGGCTCACCCGCGTCTTCGAAGAAGGCCACCACAACAACCCCTCCGAAGACCTGCGCCGCTTCTGTGAACGGATCAAGAGCTACCTGGCCACCGCCGCCTGAGGCTGAGCTCGGCGTGCTTGGCCTTGATTCCGCGTTCCCCCGCGCGGGAGAGCGCGGGGCCGTCTCGGTGGTGCCGAGGTTGTAGACGTGCTTGATGTCGACCACGTCCGGCTGGTGCCAGCGGGGGGTGTGCCGGCCGTCCGAGGCCGGGGCGTGCGGGCGCCTGGTCCGGAGTCGGCCGGGGTCCGGCCACGGCTCTCCTGCGCCCGGCTGGCCTGGTCGGCCGTCAGGCCCGCTGTGTACGCCCGGCCTGGTCCGTGGGACCGGGCCGTTCTCTGCCGCCCGCTTTCTGCACCCTGGCCCTGGCCCTGGCCCTGGCCCTGGACCAGGTCCAGGTCCAGAGCCGGCTGCTGCGCCCCTGGCCGCGGCGATGTCCTGGTCTGGTCTGCCGAGGGTCCGGTGCGGTGTTCCGGTCGCCCGGGTAGTGCCGGCGTCGTGGCGGCCCGGGTGGTGCCCACACCTGGTCGTGCCGCCGAGGGCCTGGCCGCAGGTCTGGCTGTCCCGGCGTACGCGGTCGGGTATCGGATGCGGGGAAGGCGGGTAGCGGTCCGGCCATGGGGGGTTGGATCGCGCCGGTGTTCGCGTTGGTGGGTGTGTGTCTGGGGGCTGTGGCGACGCACTTGGCGGAACTGCGCAGGGCCCGTTGGGAGGACCGCCGGTGGGCGAGGGAGCAGAGGACGCGTGTCTACGGTGAGTTCCTGACCGCGTTGGAGGAGACCGGGCAGGCGCTGTTGAAGGTGCTGAGGACCTTGCCCCTGGGTGAGCGAGGCGAGGCTGCGCAGGAAGCGTTCGCCGCCCATGGTCTGGGGGCGGTGCGGCAGTGTCTGCATGTGGTGGCGCCGGCGAACGTCGTGGGGGCGGCGGACGCCGTGTTTCGGGAGCTGAGCAGGGGCCGTGACATGGCGGACGGGTTCGATGCCCTTGACCATGCCGCGCTGGTGGAGGCGAAGGACCGTGCGGGTGACCTGAGAGATCGGCTGCAGCGGCTGATGAGCGAGGACATTGGCAGGTAGGTCCAGCCTGGCAGCTGCTTGTTCGGGGTGGGTGGTGTGGGGGCCCGGCGGCCGCTGGCAGCCACGCGTATGGGGGCGTCCCGGCCGGCCGAGAGCTGGCTGCTGCGCCCCCGGCCGCTGTCCCTGGTCGGCCGTCAGGCCGTCCCGTAGCGCCCGGCCCAGGCCGCTCCTGGCCGTCGCTGTGTCCGCCTCTGCTGGGGCCGTTTTCAGGTGAAGAGGTCGGGACGGGGACAGGTCTCGAGAGGGAGATGGGGGCGGTCTGCCCATTGCCACCAGACGTGGCCCAGGGGGCAGCCCCAGACAGCGCGGCATGTGCGCCTGCCGTCGTCGTCCCGCTCGAAGAGAGCCATGGCGAGCCCCGCCAGGGGCCGGTCGCACGTGGGGCAGGCCGGCGTGTTCTTCTCGGAGGGCACGGCAAGCACGCTACCGGCCGTGATCCGGCCCGTCGTCCGCTGCGCCCTGCCCAGCCGTCGTGGGAGCCTCCTGGCTTTCGGCCCGCTGTGCCCGGCAGCGGACCGGCCCGGTGTTCGGTTTGGGGGTGCTGCTTCGGGAATTGCCGTCCTTGATGGTTCGCGCTGTTTGCCGGGCGGCCTTGATTGGCGGTCTCGGCGTCGGTGGCGAGGGCCGTAGGGCCCTTTTCGGCGTACCTGGGTTGGATTTCTTCTCTGATGGGTGGCGTGTGGGTTGCAGCGGTGGTGTGCCGCCAGTTTTCAGTGGCTGGGTGGTGGTCGTTGCTGGTCGTGCCGTGTGTCGCTGAACGGTGGTGTCGCGTCCGTACTGAAGAGCAGTGTCGCGGGCCGGTGAAGTTCCGATGTCGCCTGTGACAGAGACCGTGATGCGGCTGGCGCGGGTTGTACCGGGGCGGTCACCGAGCTGCGGCGCGGTTCTGTCTGAGGTGGAACTCGACGGAACGACACAGGCTCAGCACGTCCTGCGGGTCGTCGGCCCGGTGGTGGAACCGGCGGATGAGTATCACCGAGTCGAGTGTGATGCCTGCGCGGGCCAGCACGAACAGCAGGGTGAGCAGAGCGGCGCGGGCGTTGCCGTCGTCGAACGGGTGGAAGAAGCAGACATCCAGGTAGGCCCGGGCCGCCCTGGCAGCCAGCGAGAGTCGGCTGTCATCGGCCTGGGCCAGACAGACGTCGAGGCGGGTGCGGGTGTCGGGGCCGATCCCGTAGCGCTCCTCGCCGCCCTTGGCGAGGGCGGGGTGGGCGCGTAGCAGTGGCGGCTCGGGTGTGCCCAGTACGTGCTGCTGCCAGCCGCGCAGCAGCTCGAAGTCGAGCGCGGCACCACGCGCCGCGTCGGCCCGCACCAGCTCCAGCGCGGTGAGCAGGCCGGCGGCGCGGGCGGGGTCCACTGCGGCGTCGAAGGAGCGGAAGTCCTCCGCCGCGCCGTCGTGGGCGGGCGTCGCCAGTCCACTGTCTGCGCTGTCCTCGCCGTCCGGCCACGGCACGCTCTCGCGTACCGCGAGCCAGCACTCCAGGTGGTCCGGGAGCTCGCCCGGCTCCGGTGACCAGCGGGTGTCCTGCGGGCGCAGGGGGCCGACGAGCCGCTCGGCGACGTCCTCCGCCAGGACCATGTCGGGCGCGGTCCAGCTCTTGAACCGGCCGCCGATTGCCTGTTGCACCAGCCGCTCAGCCAACTCGGGGGCGACACCCCAGTAGCTGAGGAACCAGCCCAGGACCTGCTGACAGTGCCCGTACCAGCCACTCTCGGCGCCTGTCCGGTCGGCCACCTGCAAGATCAGATTGCGGGCGGCGCGCTCCCACAAGATCCGATCAGCCACCAGCGTCTCCGGGTCCAAGGGGTAGGCCTCGAACCACTCCGTGAGGTGCTCCAGCCAGTCACGCCACTCGCACAGCGACGCCACGACGTGGTCGAGGGTCTGCTCTGCAGTGGTGATCGAGTGCGACCCGCAGCACCAGTTCCCGACCGGCCCGCCCTCGACGTCCCCCTCACCGAGCGACCACCGCCACCCCGCGGCCCACCGGCCGTAGCGCTCTATCAGCACGTGCGTCATGGCATCGGACCAGGGTTTGGCCACCTCCCAGGCCCAGTTGACCTTGGTCAGATCGAGGTGGGGGTCCAGCCGGGAGGGTACCCGCCGCGCCGGGCCGAGGGAGTGGACCACCTGCGCCGCCGAAGCGGGGTCGAAAGGGTGGCCGGCGGGGTCGACCTCGTCCCAGGTCAGGCCTGTGGGGGAGAGCGCATTGAACACCCGGTCAGAGTGCCACGGAGCCCAGGGGGGCCAGCAACGCTATTCTCGCCAGATCGCGGCCAGGCGGACCGCCACCAGTACCTGGCCCGCCGGGCCCGCCAGGTCCCCGGCGGGACACCCGGAGCAGTGCCCGCAGTGGTGTCCCAGCGGCAACCGCGTGAGCACGTCGTTTCGCTGGACCCTGCCGTCGGCGATGGAGGCGATCACCGTGGCCGCGGGGAGCGCGGAGAGTTTTCCCGGGGCGCAGGAGAACGTCACCCACACGCCGGTATGGGTGCCGGTCAGCTCTCGCGGGCCCTCGGGCGTGCGGTGCACCCACCGGATGCGCTCGCCGGGCCGGGCGTCGGCCAGGGTGAACAGGTCCGGGGACCAGGTGGTCCAGGACGCGGCCACGATCGGGACGGTGACCGTGGCCGACACCCCGGTAAGGCCGGCCACCGTGCCCGCCAGAGCCGCGCCGACCTCCTCGGTGTAGCCGCCGATCGGCTCCGCGAAGAGGATCAACCCCGACCCGGCGGGCCGCCGGCGGGGGTCGAACGCCTCCTTCGGCGGGGTGGTGGCGGCGGCCAGGGCCAGTGACGTCATGTCGGCCGTCGCGTAGTACAGCTGCGCCTCGCGCAGCACCTGCGTCTCCTGCCGCAGCAGGAACTGCGCGCCGGCCGCGCCGGGCGACGCATTCACCCCCGGGACCACCGGCAGCAGATTCGTTCGGCCCGCGTCGATCGCCAGCGCCATGGACTGGACCGCGGCCGTCTGCTGGTGGGCAGTCACCATCCGGGAGCGCCACTTCGGCAGCTCGGCGGGGTCGGGCGGGGCCCAGGGCGGCCCGGACAGATCGGTCATCGTCATGTCCCCGGACAGTGGCGAGGAACACCGAGGCCAAGGTGCGTGGTCGAGCGGAGCCGATCTATCACCAGCCGCCACGCCCGGCCGGCGACCGCCTCCCCGCCGGCCGCAACACGGGGGCGTGACAACGAATCCCCGCTGCACACCTGACCTGGGCATTCCCCTTTTCCGAAGGACGGCGAGGCCGCGTTGCACCCGCGTGTTGTACCCGTGGCGGCCCGGCTCCGTGGACTTCGGGGCCCGCTGTCGGTGTCCCGGCCGGCCGCCGGGCTCTGGTGCAAGCAGGTGGTGGCCGTCCGGGTCGGTGCTCCCCTCGCGGGCAATGGTGTGCGGGGGAGCGGTCCGATCCTGTCACCCCGCCCGTTCCCGGTTCCGGCCGGCCCTGGCCTCACCCGCCGCCTGTTGCGTCCCGGTCCCGCCAAGCCCGACCAGGAGTGATCCCGGTGATCCACGACATCGACCGCCTGCTGGAGGGCGCGGGCTCCGGCCCCGCCGCCCGGCCCCGCTACGACCTGGAGGCCGGCCGCCGCTACATCGCCGAGCGGCAGGCCGCCCGCCGTACGGCGTCGCCGTCCGCCCCGCCGCCGCGCGTGCCCGCTCCCGCTCCGTCCGCTCCGGCGCGGCCGTTGATCCCGGTGGGGATGCTGATCGACGGCGCCGCCCGTGACCTGAAGGCGCCCTGTCCAAGGGCGTCATCCACGAGCCGGAGGCGGGCACGTGGGTGAACGGCCTGGTCACGCGCTGGGAGCCGCACGGCGGCCTGGTCTTCGGCTGCCTCTTCGACCTCACCGGCCGCCACCACCACGCCCAGTGGTGGTGGCAGTTCGCCGCCGGAGCCGGAGAGTCCCTGGCCGCCTACTGCCTCTACCTCCACCACGTGCGCGCCGGCGAGCTGCGCGACGCCGAGCACTGGTTCCACCAGGCCGCCCGCCTCGGCGAGGGCGCCGCCCCGCAGTCGCCGCGGCCCGCCGTCCCGGACGTGGCCGACTACCCGCACCTCGCGTTGCTCCTCGCGCCCCCGATCCCCGACGCCACCGCCCTGCCGAGCCCGGACCCCGCCCTGCCGAGCCCGGACCCCGCCCTGCGCGAGGCCCTCGCCGGCCTGCCCGCCGCGGTCGACGAGATGTGCGGCCCCTTCGCCCTGCCCACCGGCGACATCGCCCACCAGCTCCAGGAACTCGCCACCCACTGACCCCGCTGCCACCCCCCGGCCGGGGCCCGCCGCCGCGCGGGCCCCGGCCCCGCACCGAACCCGGGAGACCCCTGATGCCCACCCGCGACCCCGCGATCCTCGCCCTGGCCACCTCCGCCGCCGGCTACCTGCTGACCCTCGCGACCCTGGCCATCACCGCCATCGCCGCCCCCACCCCCGCCCGCCGCCGAGAGGCCCGCACCACCCTCGCCCTCCTCCTCAACCGCAAGCCCTGACCGCGGCCGGAGCCGGGTGCGGCGCTGACAGCCGACACCGCGAAGGAGCTCGGCGTCCTCAAGGTTGCGACCGCCGATCAGCTCCAGCGCCTGCTGCGCCCGGGGGCGGCGTCGAGCACCGTCGAGGTCGACCCCGGCGTCGTCCAGGAGCTGTGTCGTTGAGTCCGGGCACCGAAGGCGCCGACCACCCGCTGGTGGTCGGCGCCTTCTGCTGGGTCTGCTGACGGAATCGGGTTGTTACTGCGATGGGTCGGATTCCGAACTGGTGGAGGAGCCCGGCGGCGAGCTCATCGGCAGGTTCTTTCAGTGTCGTGTCGTCGGAGTTCGGGCTCAGCTCGGTGGAGGCGGGTAGCAGTCGAGTGGGGTGCCGCGAGTTGCGCTCCAGACCGAACCATCCGGACTCGCCCCCGAAGGGGAGGAGACGATGCTCCGTGGCCGGCCGGGCGACGCTGGCTGTGATGTCCATGGCGCTGTCAGGAGCACGATGCCGGCGGGAGGCGTCGGTGAGGGGCGACCGCTTCTAGTACGACGGTGCTCGGCACCTGGGTGTCGACCACCATGCCCGGGGGGTCGTCGAGGCGGTGGGTGAGGTCGGCGCTGACGGTGACGGTCCCGTCGTGGTGGAGCTCCACCATCACACCGCGAGCGTTGTTCGCATGGTCGGGAACGAGGAAGTTGCTGTCGACCCACCGACGCAGGCCGGATCGCCGGCCCGTGCCGGTGGTGCGTTCTTGCCTTCTTCGGGGCCGGAAACAGCCGGCGGGCCCGGTGGTGGTCCGGGCCCGCCGGCTGCGGTGATCAGGCGGTGGCTGCGGCCCCGCCAGCGGCCGGAGTGCCGGCCTTGGTGTTCTGGTTCAGCTTGCCGCCGAGGGCGGTCAGGTTGCCGCCGTTGCCGTCTTCACCGCCGCCGCTGCTGCCGCCTTCGCCGCCGCTGCCCGATGCGGCCTTGACGACGGTGTCGGCCGCGATCTTGGCCATCTTCTCCGCGTGTTCGGTGGCGGTCTGCAGGGCCGCCTGAGCGCGTGCGCCCGCGTCCCTGTCGTTGCTGGCGGCGGCCTCGATGCCCTTGGTGAGCACCTGGCTCATGCTGCTGAGGCCGCTCATGTCGCGGAACAGGTTCGCGGTGGCGATGGCCTGCGCCGTCTGGAGGCCGACCGGGTCGGGCATCGCCATCACCGGCGTGAAGTGCGCCTGGGAGACGCCCATTCCGGCCGCCGTGGTGTCGAGGTTCTGCGCGCGCGAGCCGGCGGCCACCGGGGCGATGTCGGCCGGGGTGATCTGGATGGGCGAGTCCTTCCAGTTCCAGAAGCGGGTGAGGTCGATCTTCTCGGCCGAGTTGGACCGGCCGAGGACGGCCTCGGCGAAGACGCCGTTGGTGGCGATGGCGATCGTGTTGGTCACCGGCGTCCCGAACGTGTTGTCGCCGACCTGGCGGGCCTTGGTCCACTCCTCGCGTTCCTGCTCGCTGGCGAAGTTCCAGCGGAAGCCCAGGTAGTTGCCGGTCGCGGCGATCGGCTTCGGGTCCAGCAGCATGCCGAGCGGGACCGGCTCCGCGGTCGAACCCGACGGCGTGTAGGAGTAGTTGGCGAGGATACGGCTGAGCGTCAGCTCGTCGGCGTGGGCCCAGACGGCCTGGCTGTAGTGGCGGCGGTTGTCGTTCAGGTGGTCCAGGACCGCCTGCGGCACGCTCGCGCCCCGCACGTGGAAGCCGATGGACGAGAGGTAGACGCGGCTGCCGGACTTCACCGTCGAACCGAACAGCCCGCAGAGGGCCGCGCCGCCGGCGTCCTCGTTCAGGTCGGGTGCGGCGGTGGTGGTCGCGGCGATGCCGAAGGTGGCCACGCCCGAGGTCATCGTCAGGCGCAGCCCGGCGAGGCCGCCGCGGGCGGCCGTGCCGGACCAGGCGTCGACGGAGATCAGCTTGTCGGCGCCGCCGAAGGTGTAGGAGTCGTGCTGCTGCGTGCCGGTGTCGCCGGTGTCGCCGTAGCGGACGGTGCGGTTCGGGAAGACCACCTGGATGCTGCGGATTCCGGCACCGTCGGACCAGACGTCGATCCTGGACGCGTAGGAGGAGTCGTCCTTCGGCTGGTCGTCGAAGGCCACCGGTGTCTCCCGTGCCAGGATCCGGGACAGTGTTCCGTTGCTCATCAGCACCCAGTAGTCC
This sequence comes from Kitasatospora sp. NPDC008115, assembly GCF_042957205.1. Lineage (NCBI taxonomy): Bacteria > Bacillati > Actinomycetota > Actinomycetes > Kitasatosporales > Streptomycetaceae > Kitasatospora > Kitasatospora sp. NPDC008115. The sequence goes on from NZ_JBIBHU010000043.1 coordinate 19,151, forward strand.
CCGTCGGCGGCCGAGGCGATCTCCGCCAGTCCGACGATGTTCTGCAGGCCGCCGGTGGTGGGACGGGCCAAGGCCGTCGTACCGGACGCCATCACGAAGGGCAGGGTCTCGGTGCTGGACTGGGGCTGTACGACGGCCCAGACCGCACCGTCGGGAGTGGTGGACAGGCGTTGCACGCCCTGCCCGTTCCGTTGCACCCAGCCGGTGCCGCTGCGCTCGTACATGACCCCCTGCCGGCAGTACCACACCTTGTCCTTGCCGGTGGTGGCGACATCGTCGGCCAACACGCCCATGTTCGTCCAGGAGCTGCCCGGGTTTCGCTGGTGGAGGAAGTTGTTGGCGCCGACGACGTAGACCGTGTCGTCCGCGCCGCAGGCGATGCGCACCCCCAGGCCTCCCGCCGGGTCGGTTCGCCAGGTCGTCCCGTCGAACTGCACGACCGCGTTGTCGGTGGCCCTGAGCGCCCAGACGCTGTCCTTGCCCGGCGCGATGCGGGTCAGGCCGCCGCTCAGTCCGGTGGTGGGCACCGACTTCCACTGCTGGGTCACCGGATCGAACCGGACCGGGAGGCCGTCGGCCTTGCGGACCCCGTACACGCCCATGGATGAAGCGGCGATGTCGGCCAACTCTATTCCGGCGAACTCCTGCCTGACCGGCGCCTCCTGCGCCGTGACCGGGTCGAGCTTGCGCACGGCGGTGTCGAAGGGGTTCGCCGCGCGGATCTTCGCCGCCCAGTCGATCGGCGCGACCGAGGCGAGCACCTCCTTGTACCGTTGCAGGCTGGTGTGGTTGAAGGTGAGCTCCTGCAGCGGGATGAACAGACAGCGTTCCAGCTTGGTGGGCTTGGTCGTCACGCTGTAGGTCTGGACGACCTCGTAGTACTGCACCGACATCGCGTGCATGTGGTTGTAGTTGGTGACGACCCGGGTGACGATCTGCTCCTTCTCCGACTGCGACGTCTCGCGCACGACCGTCATGTTCCGGCTGCGGGCCGCGGTCGCCAACTGCTGGGTCCGCGCGCCGATCCGCTGGCTCGCCTCGTTCGCGACCGACCGCACGCCCGTGGAGCGCGACACCGCGGTCACGATGCCCAGGTTCGCCGACTCGCTGCTGCTGCTGCCGACGCCGCCGAGGCCGGGGACCGCGAAGCCGGAGCTGCTGCCGGAGCTGGACGACGCACTGAGCCCGAACGCATCGGAGCTGCCGGACTGCTCCTCGCGGGCGATCGCGTTCGCTACCTCGCTGATCGACCGGTTCTGGTCGGTGCTCCCGGACATCGCCTCGTTCTCGGACGCCGTCTCGCTGCCGGTGGCCCTGGTGGTGCGCTGCCAGTCGACGACCGCGACCCGGGTGCTCTCGCCGGGCGCGAGCGCGAGGCTGTGCAGCAGCCTGCCGAGCGTGACGCCCTGGGCCGACCAGCTCTGCTCCGTCGTGACGACCATGCCCTCGGCGGGGCGGTCGTAGAACGGGAGGTTCTCCTCACCGAGGTCGATGGCGCCGGTCAGCTTGCGCGCCGGCTTCGCCCCGGGGATGTCGGTGAGCACCACCGAGCGGTACCGGACGATCTCCACCGGGTAGTTGCCGGTGGTCGGCAGCAGGTCCGTCGGCGTCGGACCGTCGAGTATCGCCCCGCCCGCTGCGGGAGTCGGTGACGAACTGGTCTGGGCCGCCGCTGGATCGGCGGCAGGGGTTCCGGTGCTCGAGGTGCTCATCGCGATTCCCGTCTGCGCAGAAGATGAGGGAGCGGCCAACGCGGCCGTGAGACCGTGGAACGACCTGAAGGTGAACGGTTCCTTCCGGTTGGCTCGAAGCTACACACGCCCGACCACCGTGGCGGCGGCCTTTGCCGAACTTGGCCAGAATCAGTGTTCGACGGCAATCACCCTGACGTTGGGCCGAGGAAGGCGGCTTCGGCCGCCCCGTCGCATGCTGCGCCGGGTGCCGTCGGGCCCGGCCGGTTCGCGTGCGGGGCGTCCGGGCCGGGTTAGGGGTGGGTGTGCGCGGTGTTCCAGGCGTTCAGGTAGGTGGTCAGGGCGGTGCGTAGGCGTCGGGTGTGGAGGGTGTCGGGCAGGCGGAGGCGGTGGGCGCGGTGGGCGAGGTCGGCGATGGCGGCGCGCAGGTGGGGCAGGAGGAGGTCCTCGTTGCGGGCGTGGGCGGACAGGTGTCGCCGCAGCTGGCGGTCGGCGGTCTTCGACAGGCCGGAGGCCGGGTTGCCGATGAGGGCCTGGGCGGTGGCGAGGAGCTCGGCCTCGGCGGCCGCGAACACCTCGGCGGCGGCGGATTCCTCGGTTTCCGTGGGCTCCTCGGTGGCCGTGAACACCTCGCTGCCGCCGGTGGCGTTGCCACGGCCGGAGCGTGGGGGCGGTGCGTTGCCTTCGGCGCTGCCGGCGGAGCGCTGGGCGCAGGCCGCCCCGGCCGCGGCGGTCCGTGCGGTGCGGTGGCGGGAGGGGAGGAGTTTGTCGTTGGCGGTGGTGTCGGGCAGGGGGCGGGTGTCCGGGGGCAGTACGGCGAGTGCCTGTTCCAGCGCGCCGGCCGGGGCCCCGCCGCCGGTGCCTGCCTGCTGCGCCCTGGAGCCGGCCGCGCCGTTGCTCCGGCCGTCGGTGCGGGCCGGGGATTGGCGGGTGGTGTGGGGGTGTGGTTCGTCGGGGTCGGGGATGTGGATCGGGTGGAGGAGGCCGGTTTGGCGGGGTGGGTCCTGCTGGTTGTCGTGGTCGGGCTGCTCGTTGCCTCCGGGGGGCCGGGGCCGGGGCCGGGGCCGGGGCGGGTGGTGCGGGTCGTGGGGTTGTGGGTTCGGGGAAGAGGCCGGTGAGTTGGTCGGGGACGGGTTGCTGTCCGGGGCCGGGACGGGGTCCGTGTCGGGCGGGGCGGGCGCCGGTGGCGGGTACGGCGTCACCGCGGTCCGGTGCGCCGGGCGTGTCCGTGTTGTCGGTGCCGGCCCGGCGGGCGGGAGCGTGTCCGGCGCCGAGCAGGTGGTGGAGGGTGTCGAGGTGCTCTTGGGCGGCGTGTGCGTGGCGGACGACCAGGGCGAGGTGCTCGCCGTCCATCGCCTCCAGGGCGTCCCGCCCGGCGGCGGCCGGCTCGGGGTCGAGGCCTTGCAGGAGTTTGCGGGCCTGTTCGCGTAGCCGTGGGGCCTGTTCGTCCGGGCGGCGCCGGCGCGGGGCGGCCTGGCGGCAGGCCTGCCCGCGGTACAGGCCGGTGCGGCCGGTGCGCGCGGGGCCGGGCAGTGGCCGCCGGCAGCGGGGGCCCGCGCACACGGCGGGGCCCTGCCTGTGAGGATCCGTCACCGTCCCACGGTGACGGAACCGGGCGTGCGCCCGCAGGCCGCCCCGCCGGCCGGGTGGCTGCTGCTGGACCTGCCACCAGGAACGCAGCGAGCGGCTGGAACGGGAGGCCGAGGAGCAGCTGGAGGCGGCCCGGGCCGCGAACGCCGCGCTGCGCCCTGGTTCGATCGGCGGCCGGTGTTGGAGTTGGTCGGGAAGGCCGGCCCGGACCGGCTGGAGTGCCCGCAGTGCGCCGCCGACCGGGAGGAGAAAGAGCTGGGGCCGCTGGTGCTGCCCGCCCCGACCCGACGCGAGCGGGTCACCGCGCTGGTCTTCGCTCCGGACGATCCGTGGTGGGAGGAGCGGGTACGGCACACCGGGCTCTACCCGGTGAAGGACCGCGCCTCGTGAGCACCGGAGCCTGTCACGGGGGCGTCGCGGCCGCGGCAGCCCCGGCCTGTGCTGTGCCGGGTGGCTGCGTCACCGGCGGTCCCGTCGGCGTGCCAGGCCAGGACACGGCCCGCGAAGCCGGGCGTGCCCGGTGAAGCCGGTGCGTCCGGGGAGTTCGCCGGCGGCCCCGGCGGAGTCTTGGTCGTAGTGGCCGGTGTCCATGTGTCCTCCCGTTGGTGGGTTATGACCGTACGGCGGGGGCGGCCCTCGTCCTGGCCGACGCCGCCGACCGATGCCCGCCCCGGCGTCCTGGCGGTGCCGGTGGGCGTCCTGCCCGCGTGCTGGGCCGGGCGGTTGCGTCACCTGCGGGTGGTGGCGGAAGCCTGCCGACGGTGCCCCGGCCGCCCTGGTTCGGCTGCCATGGCGGCACGGTGGCCGGACCGGTCCTGTGGCTGATCGCCATTTCGGTTGTGGCTTATGCCTGTGACGTGGGGTGTTGTGGGTGGAACGGGGACGTTGTCAGGCCCTTTCAGAGGGTTGGTGCGCGGCTTCTTGATCGTTTCTGTTGGGTGGGGCCGTTTTGCGGGGTTCTGATCTGCGGGTGTCGGTGATGGGTCGGGAATCGAGGGTTGTCTGAGATGTTCTGGGGTTGTTTGCTGGTCTATCGGTAGCCGTGTAGGCGGGCGGGGGTGTCGGCTGGCCCGGGGTTCAGTTGGTGCGTGTGTGGTGGATCCAGGTCCAGAGGAGGTCGCCGGGTGGGGGTGCGAGGCGTTCGAGGTGGAGTCGGTGGGCGGTGTGGGTCAGGAACGCGGTGATCGCGGGATGGGTCCGGGGTGTGGGTCCTTGTCGTGGTTGTCCGGGCAGGCTGGTGGTGGCCAGGATTCGGGCGAGGGTGATGGTTTCGGGGTAGGTGACGAGATCCCGCGCGTACAGGGCCCAGGACTTTCCGGCGGGTTCGGCGTGGGGGTTGGCGTGGGCGAGGAGCCGGAGCCGGTGCTGCCAGCGTGCGTCGAGTTGGGTCTGCCGGTCGTACCAGCGGGTGGTGATGGCGCCGGCCCAGCCAAGGGCCGCAGCGGCGTGCGCGTGGCGGATCAGGCGCTGGTGGTCGCGCCAGGCCTGGCCGAGTGCGGGCAGGGTCGCGGTGGTCAGGCTGGTGTCGGGGTCCGGGCTCCAGTGGCGGTGGCGCGGGCACAGGGTGCGGTGCGCGGGTGGGTGGACGTGGGCCCGGCCGGTGGCTCCCCGGGTGTGGCGCAGGGTGCAGGCAGGACACGCCCGCACGGGCTGCTCGCTTCTTTCCAGCGGCTGCCAGGCGGCGGTGGCGGCTGCGTCGGGTGCTGACTCCTCGCCGGGGTTGGGGGAGCGGCGTGCCGGTGTGGGGTGGCGGGTCAGGTTCGGCAGGGCGCGGGCGAGGTCTGCGGGCGGGGTGCGGGTGAGGGTGGCCAGGCGCTGCTGCGCCCCGATGTCGAGGTGGATCTCGGCGGTCCCGGCATCACCACCGGCGGTGCGCGGGCGGGTGACGGTGATGCCGAGGGCGTCCAAGAGGTCGGTGGTGGTGGCCTGGTAGGCGTGGGCGAGACGGTGCAGGTAGGAGAAGGTGGCCTCATGCGGTATCGGTCTCACCCGCAGCGCCCCGGCCGACGCTTGGGCGAGGCCGCGCGGCCCGGCCCCGTACACCGGGGCTGTGCGTGGCCGGGGGTCCATGGGTGACGCTGCCTGGTCAGGGCTCGCCGGCGCTGCCTCGCTCGCCGGGAACGCGGCGTCGGCCGGGTGCGGCGAGGTGGCATTGGTTGTCCGGCGGGCCGTCACGTGGTCTGGCGGGCGGGTCGGCTGGTGCGGGAGGACCGACGGCTGGGGGTGCGGGGCCGGTAGTGCTCTTCGGCGAGGTGGTCGAGGGCGATGGTGTCCAAGCTGGAGCGGGTGATCTTCTCGCTCTCGTCGAGGATGGCGGTGATCGCGGCGCGGCGCAGGAGACGGGAGAGGCTGCCGATGCGCCCGGCGGTGCGCTGGTGCAGGTAGGGGGCCAGGCGTACGAGGCTGCCGGGGCGGTGGCGCTGCAGGTCGAGGGCGTTCTCCATCGCGGCGACGGTCTCGCGGAACGGGCGGGTGACCAGCGCGCTGCCGTCGCTGGCTCCCGCACCGCCCCCGTCCCGTCCTCCGGTACTGCCCTCGACGCTGCTACTTCCGCTCTCGTTGTTGCGCCGGGTGTTGCCTGTGCTGCTTGTGGCGCTGCCTGCGTGTGCGGTGGCGGGCAGGGGGTCGCAGTCGATCAGACCGGCGCGGCCGGCGAGTTGGGCACCGGCGGTGCCGGTGAACAGGGCGGTGGTGGTGACGTCGATGCCGGCGTACACGAATGTCGCCGAGATCCGCTCGGTGAGGTCTTTGAGGAAGTCGGCGGCCTCGGCGCCGGTGCTGGTGCGCGGGTTGAGGCGGTGGATCTCGTCGATCATCACCAGCCGTACGCCGGCCGTGTTGTAGGTGTGGCACACGGACACGGCGATCTGGGCCTGGGTCATGCGGGCGGAGACGGGGATGCCGAGGTAGCGGGCGAACTCGAGCGCGAGGGCTTTGGCGGTGGCCCCGGGCGGCACCAGCAGATAGGCCACGGGGACCTGGCTGGCGGCGTGGCCGCCTCGGGTCTGTTCGGCCAGGTGGCAGGTGCGGCCGACCTCCAGCAGCGTGGTGGTCTTGCCCGTGGTGGGCGGTCCGGTGACGATCAGTGAGGGACGGGCGGTGGCCCGCTGGTGGCGCCCGAGGGCCATCAGGGTCCGCGCTTCCAGCAGCGTCTTGGCGACGGCGGGGGTGCGCACGGTCACGAAGCGGGAGTGGTAGGCCAGGCGCTGCTCCGCGGTGCGCGGCGCATCCCCTGGTCTGGGCGGTACCGGGGGCGGGTCGTCGGCGAAGCGGCGGAACAGCTCCCAGGTGGTGGGGGATGCGTCCAGTCCTGGCTCCGTCGTGTCGTCGGTCACCACAGTTCGGCCTCCTTGCGGGCGTCGTACAGCGCGAAGGCGCCCTCTTGTTCTTCACCGGGCCACGCGCCCCGGCCGTCCAGGTCCTCGTCGTCGTCCTCATCAGGACCGAGCTCGTCCAGGCTCTCCTCACCCGGCCAGCCACCCCGCGTGGCCCGACCGTCGTCGCCGTTTTGGCCTTGTGGCGGTGCGGACCGCGCCCCCGCAAGGCAGGCCCGCGCCGCGGTGGACTCCGAAGCATGGCCATCACCGGACTGATCGCCGGTTTCCGCACGTGCCGGCCCGGCGGACCCGTCGTCGGCAGCGGCCCGACTGGTCCGCTCCCGGCCCTCGTCTCGGACTTCTCCCGGGGCCGGGCCGGGGTTCAGGTCGTGGGGGAGTGAAGCAGGCGCTTGCCGGGCGGCGAGGTGCCGTTCGCGGGCGCTGGCCTGGCCGGTGCGGACCTTGAACAGGAGGTCGTCGAGGGCGCGGGCGAGGTCGGCTTCGTGTTGCTCGCGGCTGCCGCGGCGCTCCACGGTGCTCTTCAGGTGCTGCCACAGGTCATCGGCCAGCGGCTGGTGGATGTACTCGGCGTGGATCCACGGCACCGCGGTGAACTGCCCGTCGGGCAGGCGGACCCAGACCTGGCGCTGGTCGTGGGGGTTGTGGTGGACCTCCCAGCGGCCCCGCTGCGCGTTGATGCCGGAGGGCTGGCCGCGGTGCGGGTTGAGGGCGTGGTGGTCGTAGGTGCGGTGGTCGATGCGGATGCCGCGCTCGGTGATCGGCTTCCACACCACGGGCAGCAGCTCGACGTAGTCGGCGCCGGTCAGCGGGAGGGGGACGTGGCCGCAGGTGCCGAGCAGCGCGCCCCACATCTCGTTGGGGGACAGTGCGGCGGCGGGCATCGACGGGTGGCGCAGCCCCTCGTGGGGCCGGTTCTGCCATTCGGTGGTGATCCACTGGTCGAGGAGGTCCTGCAGCTGCGCCACGCTCCACAACGCCTCGGTCTCGGCGCGCGGTCCGCGCCGGGCGGGGTTGGAGCCGGTGTGGCCGGCGACGTGCTGGCAGAACAGGCTGTTGACGGAGCCGAAGGTGCGCTCCACGGGGCCCTTGGCGGCCGGCTGGCGCGGGGGAGCGGGCTGCACGCTGATGCCCAGCGTCTCGGCGGCGGCCAGGAACGCCTCGGAGACGAACACCCGCCCTCGGTCGACGACCACCGTCTCGGGCACGGCCACCGGCCGGGCGGCCGCGCCGCGCAGGCGGGCGTCGGCGTCCAGCAGAAGGTCGTACGGGACCGGTGCCCGCGACAGCTCCAGCACCTGCGGCCAGGTGGGCCGTACGGGGTGCGGGGTGGCCATCTCGGCCAGCAGCAGGGCGGCGTCCACCGCCTTGGTGCCGGCCGGACGCAGGACGGCGGCCAGGATCGAGCGGGACGCGACGTCGAGGGCGATGGTCAGTTCCGGCCGGCCGGTGGTGCCGTTGTCGAACACCGCGAAGATGTCGAGGCGGGTGGTGTCGAGCATGACCTGCTCACCGGGCCGCAGTACCCGGGTGGGGCGGTAGGGGCGGGCCGGTTTGCCGGCGGTGCGGGCCGGGCCGCCCGGCCGCTCACCCGGGTCGGCGAGGACGGCCGCCAGGCGGTAGAACGTCGCCTGCGCGGGAACCTTGACCACGCCAAGGCCGTGACGCTCCTCCAGCACCTGCGCGGTCAGCTGCCGCAGGCCCTTGACCGTGCCCCTGGACCTGCCGCGCTGGCGCCGCATCGCCTCCAGAACGGCCGCCACCACACGCTCGTCCGTGCGCCCGGTCGGGCTGTGCGTGCGGGTGGTGCGGTGGTCTACCAGCCCCCACAGGCCCTTCTTTCGGTACTCCAGGCGCATGCGCTGCACGGTCGTGCGCGCGACACTGCCAAAGCCCAGCGCGGTCAACTCCTGCGCCTTGGCCAGTTCCCGCTGGGCCAGGGTGCGGGTGGCCGGGTCGTACTCCGGGCGCGGCGCCAGCCCGCTGGTCGACGCCGCGTCCGGCAGCCCGGTCTCCACTTCACGGATGTGCCGCTGCCAGGCCAGGGCCCGCTCCTGCTCACGCAGCGGCACCGTCGCGAACATCCCCCACTGCGGCACCGGCACCGCGACCGCGGCGCCGACCAGCGCGAAGTCATCGGCCGCGAACAGGTAGGCCGCCAGCAGCGTCACCGCCGTCCCCTGCTCGTCGAGCAACCGCACCTGTTGCCCCTGCAATCCGACGACCTGCCAGGCACCGCCCTCGAACACCACATGAGCGCCCACCGCCAGCACCGGCCGGCTTCCCGCGGCCCGGCTCACCGCCCCGGCCCCGCACCCACGATGCCGCCCACGACGGCCCCCGCGTCGGCCCCGGACCAAGCGGGGCCCGGCCCGACGAGCACTCCACCGTGCAGAGGCCGCTCCAGCGGCGCCCGCAGCCGGTGCGCCCACAGCGCGTGGTAGACCACCGGCAGCACCACCAGAGGATTGCCCACCGCCCGCACCCCCTCCACCAGCGGCCGCGGGCACGCGAACGCCTCCATCACCGCCTCCTCCACCTGCCGCGCACCGCGAAAACGCGGATGCCGGTACCCGGCCAGCCACCGCACATTGCCCACCACCACCGGATCCGGCACGCGCAGCCGCCGGTACACCCATCCGACCCGCGCGCACGCCTCACCCACCGCCGCGGCCGCCCGCTGCGCCGCCACCCCGCCCGCACCGGGGGAGCCCGGGCAGTCGGCCAGCAGCCCCGTCCCGTCCGCGTACCGGGCGAACACCTGCGGCACCCAGGAGCGCACCGCGCCCCGCTCCTGCGGATCGCGCCACAACACCCGCACCGGACGCCCGGCCATCGCGACCACACGCGGATCGCGGTCCAGCAGCATCAACTGCACGACCGTAGCCGCCGACCCGTGCGCCACATGCCCCCCGGTCGTGGCCGACCACCACCACCCCGGCCCCCATCGCTTGCCCGGAATCACCGGGAACGCCGACACCGGCCGCAATTCCTCGAACCGCACCCGGTCCACAGCCCGGTCCCACCGCTCCTGCTCGAGCTCCCCGCCGACAGTGAAAACCGCCTCGAAGCCCTCCACCGGAACAGTCGGCCCAAGCACGCCCATGTCCGCCATGACGGCCAGTCAAGTATGTGAGAAAGCAGCAGATACAGCGGGACGGCAACCAGTCCGCCCGTACGAGCGATGCCCCGCCGAACCCGCCACGCAGAGCCTCACCCGCGTGATAAGGGAGCCGTCACCCGTACCGCTCCTTGAGGTCGTCGCGGTGATCGTCGATGTCCTGCTGGAGGTCCTCTACGGGGATACAGGTCCAGGCGCTGAGCTGGCTGAGGGGGATGCCTGCGGTCTGCGCCGCGCCGGCGATGCCGATAGTGGCCTCGGCCAGGATGCCGATGGTCGCGTTGAGGATGCCCAGCAACTGTTGGGCGGCTGCGGCGAGCGGTGCGGTGTCGTCGAGGTCCAGTTGTGCCAGGAGGCCGGTGGCGTCGCGGAGCCTGTCCTTGATCAAGGCGCGCTCGGGGCGGGGGACGCAAGCGCGCCAGGTGATGGTGCCGTCGGCGCGCCGGGCCATGGTCCGCAACTGCGCCGCCATGGACGCCGGTTGGTCCTCGCGCCTGACCCACCACAGGTCCAGGAACCGGTCGCCGCTGTGGCCGGCGCCGCGGCGCCGGCGCACGAGCGCTCCCCACCACGCGGTGAGCGCGCTGCTGCCGGGGACCGCGCCGACCTCACCGAGCCAGGGGCGGGCGAGCCTGCGGCCCAGTTCCTGGCACAGCACCCCGTCGGGCGGGAAGGGACGGATCCGCTCCGCGCCGCTGTCCTGCCACACCAACTCCGCCACCAGCGGGTCCACCAGAGCCCCGGCGACCGTGACGACCTCGGGGAACGTAGCGGCCTCCCGGGCCACCGCCCGCCACCACCAGAACCCGGGCCCCGCATCCCCACCCGCCAGAGCATGGAGCCGCGCCGGCCAGATCCGCTCCTGCTCCCACTCCAGGGCGAGATCCCACCACCGGCACACCACCGCCCGCGCCACACCGAACACCTCCCCGGGCTCCACCCCCGCCCGCACCGCACGCCGGGCCACCCCCACCCACCGCCGCTGCGCCCGGGCGATCTCCGGCAGACCCCGGACGTCGAGAAACTCCATGTCCTGGCCGAGGTCGGCGTCGGCGTCCAGCAGCCACCGCCCGTGCCGCGCGCACACCCGCTCCCACCGCCGCGCGTAGCGCATCACCCGTACCGGTGCTCCGGTCCGCCGAGCCGTGCACGACCGGCACCCGAACGCCACCGGCCCCACCGCCGCGCCGCCCACCCGCCATGTCGCCTGCGGCCCGTTCCCGCCGGCCCGTGCGGTCAGCTTCTCGTCGTCCAGCCCCCACGCCGGCAGCGCCCGCCCCAACGCCTCCTCGCCGGCCCCGCACAACCCGGCCAGTACCCGCCGCCCTGCCTCGTCCAACAGCATCTCGGCGTCCGCCCGCAGCGCGCCGCTCTCGTGCCGCAGACGGTGACCGTGCCATTGCCAGTGCGTCAGCACAGCGGCGTCGTCCAGGCCGTAGCGGGCAGCGACCCGGCCAAGAAACGAGAAGGTCGTCTCCCCAGCGAGGGGGGACACACGGAAGATCCCGGAAGCCATGACCCCAGCCTCGCGAAGAGCCGCAAGTCATGACGGCAAGTTCCGTCCTTTCCCTTTCGCGTCCTGGTGACCAGCCGCTCCCGTCAACGAATGGCTTCGTGCTGCCTCGATCCGGTGAATGTGCGCCGAAATGTGCGATCCGTGAGTTACTTTCACGCTAGGCTGTTGGTCGGAGGTGGACCTGTGAGTGATGACCTGTTCGCGGCGATCGACGCGCTGCTGGCTCGGCCCCGGCCGGTGGACGACCTGCCGGTGCCCGCGGAGCGGGAGCGGCTGCGCAAGCTCGGCGAGTACACGCAGGAGGAGCTGGCCGCCGCGCTGAAGACCCGCCGCGAGACGATCGTGCGCTGGGAGGCCGGCACGACGGAGCCCAGGCCGCCGAAGCGCGAGGTGTACATCCGGTTCCTGGCGACGCTGGCGCTCCAGCACGGCACGGTCGAGCCGACCGAATGGCTGCGCCGCGCGCAGGCCGCAGGCCTGGTGCGCACCCCAGCCGGGGCCGACAGTGCGGCCGCCGTCCCCGGACCCGCCGCACCGGCCGTGCCTGCCGCTGCTGCGCCTGTGGTGTCGGCGGCGTTCGGCGGCGAGCAGCAGGACCAGGCCGTGGTTGAGCTCGACCGGACGGCGGCCGGGGAACTGGTCGCCGGGCCGCCCGAGCCGTGTGTGCGGTGCGGGCGGCCGACGCCGTACCGCTCGCAGGGCCGTCCGGTCCACATGGGCGGCTGGTGCGCGAGCGCCCCGGCTGGGCAGCTGGTGTCCGCCGTCCCGGCCGAGCAGCAGCCCGCCCCGGCCGCGCCCGCCGAGTCGCCGGCCCCGGTCGCTTCGGTCGCTGCGCCCCGCCAGGTTGCCCCCGCCCCCGTGCCCGCCGCTGCTCCCGCCGGGGCTCGGCGGGGGCCTTCGCCCCGTCCCGCGGCCGGTGCGCCGTCGCGGGCCCGGAAGACGGCGGCGAAGAAGCCGGCCGCCAAGGCCGAGGGCCCGGCGGACTGGGAGGCGGCTGCGGCCGCGCGGTTCCCGGCTGGCCCGCTCGCGGTGTTGGACGTCGCCCCGTCCGGCAAGGGACTGGTGGCCTACCTCGCCGACGGCACGGTGGCGGCGGCCGCGCCGGTGGGCCGCACGCTCGCCGCCGTTGTGGAGTGGGCGCTGGAGACCGGGCTCGGCTCCCCGCGCCTGCACCGGCACGGCAAGGACGGCGACGCCCTGGCCGTCCTCACCGACGCCGCCCTGGCGGAACTCGGCCTGCCGCCGCTCGGGCGGGACGAGAAGAAGGAGTTCGTCCCCCGCCTCGGCCGGCTCCCGAAGACCCACAAGGCCGTCAAGCAGCTGGAGAAGGCGGGCTGGCTGCTCACGCAGCGAGGCCTCGGGCCGTGGGCCCGCATATACCGCACGCCCGAGGACGGCAAGCGCCAGTGCGTGCAGCTGTGTATCCCCGGCTGGAGTGCCCTCGCGAGCGGCGGCTGGCAGATCCCCGAAGGCCTCGACGCCTCCGGCCTGGCCCGCCTCCTCGGCACCTACGCCACCCGCGTCCTCACCCCCCGCGGCTCCACCGCCGTCTCCGGCCTCGAACTCGTCACCGCGCTGCGCCCGCCGACCCGCGCGGTGCGCACCGAGGCCGGCTGGACCTCGGGTGCGGTGGAGGGCTCCCGCCCGAAGGACGCCTTCGACCCGGCGCCGCCGGAGGTCCCGGACGTGCACCCGCTCGCCCAGGAACGCGGCCCCGGGCAGGAGCTGGTGACCGAGGCGTGGGACTGGTACCGGCCCCTCACCGACGCCGAGAAGGCCACCGGCTGGGCGGTGGGCCTGGACGTCAACATGGCCTTCCTGGCCGCCGCAGGCCGGTTGGCGCTGCCGCTGTCCGGCCCGGTGCACGAACTCAACCCCACGTTCGACAAGACGGTGCCCGGGTCCTGGCTGGTCGACCTCTCCCACGTCGCCACCGACCCGCTGCTGCCCAGCCCGTTCACCGCGGACGGCTCCCGCCCGACCGGCCCCGCCTGGTACAGCACGGCGAAGGTCGCGTACGCCGTCGAGCTCGGCGCCACCGTGCGGCCGACCGAGGGGTGGCTGCGCCACGAGCACAGCCCCTACTTGGACCCGTGGCACAAGCACCTGCGCGCCGCGTACCTGGAGACGATGGCCGCCCTCGGCGTCCCGCTGAACATGGCCGACACCGACCCGGTGGCGTTCCTGGACGCCATGGCCACCCTCAAGGCCACCGGCGACCCGGCGGAGCTGGCGGTGCTCACCGCGATCAAGCAGACCGCGAAGGGCACCATCGGCAAGATGCGCGAACGCCCGCGCGGCCACGGCTACAAGCCCGGCGAGCGCTGGGCCGCCCTGGACCGGCCGACCTGGGACCCGCTGATGCGCGCCCTGGTCATCGACACCGCCACCGTCAACCTCCACCGCAAACTCCGCAAGATGGCCGCCGACACCGGCCTGCACGCCTTCGCCGTCCTCTCCGACTGCGCCGTCTTCGCCTCACCCGGCCCCGGCGCCCTTGACATCCTCACCCGACCCGACACCACCCTCACCACCTCCCTGCGCCTGGGGGTCTCGCCCGGGATGGTCAAGTTCGAGGGCAGCAGGCCGATGCCGGAGATCGCCGAGCTGCTCGCCGACGACGCCAACCCCGCCCGGCACATCAAGACCGGCGGCATCGTCTCCGCCGACGAATAGCCGATCCCCACCGCGGCCCGCCGGCACCCGCCCGGCGGGCCGACCACCCACACCGCTCCACGACACGACACGACGCCGCCCCGAACCCGGGAGCGCCAGGAAGGACCGATGCGCCGTGGGGGAGATCGACGAGGGCCTGGAGCGCGCCGAGCGCACCCGCCCCATCCCCGTACACCTCAACACCCGCGTGCGCTTCCTATGGGAAAAGGTCGCCAAGGAGGACACCAGACTGCTCGCCCGGGCCGCCGGCGTCTCGGTGCGCACCGCGCAGCGCTGGGCCCGTTCCCTGGCCGACCTGGCCGAGGGCGAGCTCACGGGCGACATCCCGATGAGCAAGGCCAACGCGGTCAAGGTCGAGCGCGCGGTGCGGGCGGCCTGGCAGCCGCGGGTGAAGCGGCGGGTGCGCCGCGACGCCGAGCAGCGCGGCTTCATGCTCCACATCCAGGCGACCTTCGGCTACAGCGCGGCCGGGGGCTCCACCGACGACCCCCGCCCCCGCATCATCACCCACAAGATGCCCGGCTCCGTGGCCCAGCGGCTGTACGAGGCCCGCGACGCCGGAGCCACCCAGGCCCAGCAGGAGAAGATCCTCGCCGAGGCCCTGCGCGACGAGTACTTCAAGGACAGCGGCCGCCGCGCCCGCGGCCTTGACGTCGAGCTCAACGACATCGCCTGGATGGACATGGAGCTGTAGATCCCGCCCGATGCTGTGCCGCTGCCGCCGGGGTGTGACTGAGCGCTCCACCTGGCGAGTTTGCGGTGGGTGTGGCGGGTTAAACGTTCGCTGTTCTCCCTGATCAGCGGGCTGCGAGGCCCCGACGATCGTCCTCCCGGGAACGATTGTGGTCATCACCGGTGGTCAGGCGTTTCGCTCAACTCGCCATGTGAAGCGCTCACTCACACAGGGTGTGAGTCGGGTAGCCGGGCCACACAGGGCGGCCGTCAGTCCCGCATTGGTCAGGCGTTCGCTCCCGCCGACCAGCGGTACGGGCACCGAAGGCAACGATCCAGGGGAAGCCGGAGAGTGCGGGAACCCGTCGGACGGATCCTGTCGGCTGCGGATGATAGATGATCATCAAGGCTCGATGGCTGAACAGGGGAGTGCGTGGTGTCCGGTGTGCTGATACGGGGTTCGCTGGGCGATATCGCACGGCTGGCAGGACTTCAGGGGGGAGCCCACATCGAGGATGCCTACGCGGCTGCCGTGTGCTGGTGGTCCGCCGCAGTGGCTCCCGCAGCGGTCATGCCCGGATGGCGCTCCTGCGTTGTTTGGGGAGCCTTCCTTGCACAGGAGAACCAGCCCTCGCTGGCAACCGCCCTGCAGAACACAGGCCTGGAACCGCGCCGCTTTCCCCACCTCGGCCTCCACCCGGACATCACCACCGAAACGGCCCTCCGGGCAGCCCGCGCCGCAACCACCCGACGCACCCGGCCCGGCACCGCGTTCTCCATGCTGCTCACCGGCAGCCCGATCAAGAACGGCACCTCGAGAAAGTCCTCCGACGAGTTCCTCGCCAGCACCCTCAGGGTCGCCTGGGACGGAGAGGAGTACAGGCCCGACAGCGAGCTGCGCCCTCTGCGCAGGCTCGGTCCCGTGGGGAATGCGCCGAGGATTGGTGTGCTGTGGGAGATGCCGGAGCAGGACTGGCGGTATGACGCGCAGACTTCCCCGGCCTCCTCCACCCGCTTCCTGATCTTCCGCCGCAGGCAGGAAGACCCCCACGGGGAGCCCGACCGCCGGCGGGTGACCGCAGCGGCGGTGCGGGCGCTCGAGGAACTCACCCGCATCCACGACGATCTGTCGACCTGCCAGGTCGACTTCACGATGACCGGCGAGGCCGCCGAGAAGTTCTGGCCCATCCGGCTCACCGAAGACCGTTTCGACAGCGAGGAGACGCTGCCTGAAAGCCAGTTCTTCCGCCTGGACGACCACACCCACCGGATCGCCGCGGCTCTCGCCCTCGCCGAGGGGACGCAGGTCATCACCGGAGGCCACATCGAGGCGGCGTGGTCGCTGGTGGCCCGCTCGTGCCGGGACCGGGCCCGGCTGCTGTGCCCCGGCGACCTGGACCTCGTCGACCGCATCCTGCGCGACACCGGCGCGCAGATCTCCTCCTCGACCGGCTCCCCGCAACCACTGCCACTGGGGACACCCTCCCCGCACGACGCGGCCCGCGGCGCGGCCTCGGCTGTGGTGTCGACCAGAGGAGCCAGGGGCCGCAACGGCAAGGTGAAGCGGGACAGCGCGGTGGTCCAGGACGTCAAGGGCTGGCACGGTGACCGGTGCCAGATGTGCGGAAGCGTCCTGAGGATCCCAGGACCACGCCAGGCGGCCAGCGAAGGCGCCCATATCCGTCCACTGGGCAAGGGAGGCCACGACTACACCGGCAACGTTCTGTGCCTGTGCCCGAACTGCCACACACAGTTCGACCAGGGCGGCCTCTACCTGACCGACGACCTGTACGTTGTGGAAACGGTCACCGGCACGGTACGCCGGCGTCTTGAGACCGACCCCCGCCACGATGTCGACCTGGAGTGCATCCGCTGGCACCGTGCACGCTGGGTACAGGATGTCCCGCCCCCGGACCGCCAGGCCCGACCCTCAGTGGTCACAGCCCGCGGCCTGTGACTGCGCTCGGCGGGCCCGCACCCGGCGCTACGGGACGAGGCCGGATGCCGCAGCACGAGGCCACGCATACAGGGCCTGTCACAGCCGGATGATGCACTTTCGCGCATGACAGATCTCCCGACCGTGCTCGCCGTCTGGCTGGTGTGGGTCCTCTTCACCCTGCTGTTCGTCGCGGCCCCGTGGATCCGCTCAAACCGGCGCCCCGGCCGGATCCTGCAGGTCATCCGCCCGCTGCGCACCTTCGCCTGGAACCGGCACCTGGCCGGCGCGCACCGTGTCCGCGACACGCTGCGCCAGCACGGTGCTTCCCCCACCGGGCTGCCGGACTGTGACGCGATGGCCAGGCGGTCCGCAGCCGTCGGCGCGCACAAGGCCGGTGTGCTGCTGACCTGGGCCGTACCGTTCCTGCTGGTCCTCGCGGCGACGGCGGCCCAGGGCACCGGCTGGGGTATTGGCATCGTCTACGGCATGCTGCTGACCACCACGGGGCTGGCTCTCGCCGACGCCCGTGCCACCGCACGGGGCACCGTCTTCGCCTCGACCACGCGCGCGGCCATGAACGTGGCCGAACTCCTGGGCACCGGTGAGGAGGCCGTCCGCCTGGCCAGGGGCCACCAGAGCAGGACCCAGGCCCTGTCGGCGGCGGTCAACACCCTGTGCCGGACCGTCCTGCTGCAAGCGACGGCCCTGTCGGCCCGCACCGACCCGCACGCGCGCACCGAGATCGTCTCCAACGCCGAGAACCTGCTGGCCAACCTCAAGGACGAGCGCACACGGCTCCTGCAGCGGCCGCAGGACAGCCAAGCCCGCATCGCCGAACTCTGCGCGGCTGTCCTCACCGGGGCGGTCAAGCCCCACGAGAGCGCACTGCACTCCCTGCTGGTCGCCGATCCCGCCGTGCTGCGTACCGAGATGGACTGGAGACCTGCACGCTCCCCACGCCGTCACACCGCCTTGGCCGTCACCGTCCAGACCGTCATGGTCCTCGCCCTGCTCGGCGTCGTCGTCAGCCTGACACACTTCCAGGTGCCGGAAGCCGTGCTCCTGCTCGTCTTCGTCCTCATGGCGGCACTGTTTGCCCGGATCCTGGCGGCCCTCGACCTGCCTGCCACGGACTGGCTGCGCATCTCGCGTCGTTGACCGGCCTGGGCGGCCACGCCCCGTCCTGGCATCCGCTGCAGATCGGCAGCACCGGGCCACTTGCGAGGAAACCGGTCAGGCGCCCAGGCCGTGCGGACCCCTCGTCGGCGATGCCGTCCGCACTCGGCTCCGTGACATCCCGGGGTGGCCGCGGCGATCAGTCCTTGCCCTGATCCTGACCTGCGCCGTCGCCCTGCCCGGGCTCGGGGCAGCCGTACCCGTCACGGGTGGAACGCTGACGGAGTCCGGTTGGCCCGTGTACCAGGCACGTGTCTGGCACCGACATGATCCAGCAGTAGTTCTTGACATCAAGTTCGGCGGTGCTGGTTGAGTTTGGCGAGCATGGTCTGGTTGTGGCTTTCCCAGCCGTCGGGGAACTTGGCCGGCACGGACAGGCGGACGGGGGCGGTGGCTGTCGACGGTTCCTTCGTGGGTGACGACGATGCAGCCCTGCCGGTGGCGGGAGGTGAGGACGCACAGGCGTCCGGCGTCCGGGTGGAAGGCGCTGGCGTACCGGCGCCCTGACAGCGGGTGGACGACGATGACGATCTCGAACTCGCGGCCCTGGAACCGGTTCGCGGTGTCGACTGTCACATGCGGTGCGCGGGGGTGTCCGGTGCGAATGGCCCGGCTTACTGCGAGCTTGGCCGCTCCGGTGCCTCTCGTCAGGGCATGCAGCAGGTCGCCGCCGGTACCACCTGCCTCGCTCCCGCCGCCCGCCGGGGACTTGCCTACCTCGCCCGACTCGACGGCGGCTTCCCCACCGTGCTCGCCACTGCCCAGAGCCTCGGCTGGGCCGGCCGCCAGTACCGTGTTCTCGGCGACCTTTGGTGGGTCCGCGCCGAGGCGGACCGGGCCGCTGCCCACGAGGCCGCCCGCACCGAAGCCGAACACCACGGCGTCGCCGGCGAGGCCGCCACCTCCCGAGGCCTGCTGGCGTTTGTCCATGCCTTGACCGGCCCGGGGCCGCCGCCGACGACCTCGACCTCGCCCACCAGTTCCTCACCGGTCTCGACCTGCGCGCCACCACCCTCACCACCCACATTGCCGCGCTCGTCCGTGACGCCGGTACCCCCCCGGCGGCGCCGTTCGGCTGGTTCGACAGACAGGACGTGGTCCGCGATCGACCGTCGGCGTGCCGCTGCCGCTCGACCAGGGCCTGCTGGCCAAGGCCGGCGGCCACCTGTGTGCGGCCGACCGGCAGATCACTGCGGGCGAGTACGCCGATGCCATCCGCGAGACGCGCCTGGCCATCAGCGACATGCGCGACATGAAGGTCTGGCCCCAGGACGTCGCCAAGGCGCGCAAGAACCAGGACCAGGGCGACCGGTACGGGGTGATGCTGGACCGGCTCGCCGAGATGGCCGACGGTTACGCTGAGCTGATCCAGCGTGTCTTCAACCAGGCCAGCGGAGTACAGCACCAGGACGGCGCGCTCGCCCGGGCGACCTGGGTGCGCGCGGACGCGGTTGCCCTCAACGGCATGGCCGTCTCCCTCATGCACCGGCTGGCTGGAGAGCTGACGGCCCGCTGACCTCCGCAGGCCGCCATCCAGGGACGACGGCCTGCAGCGTTGTCGTAGGGCCCGGCGGGCTATCGCCGGTTGTGCCGGAACAGTTCGTTCAGCTCGGTTTCCAGCCGGGCGGTGAGCCCGGCGTCGTCATCGGGCACCGGCCGGCCGAGGCGGTGCGCGAGGTCGCGGTGGAGCCGACGGGCAGCGGTGTTACCGCCGGCGGCGAGGAGCACCGACCAGCACGGGGCGTCCGGCGGGGTGGCGCGCTCGACGAAGGCCAGGACCTCGAGCTTGTCGCGCTCGTTGAGCCGCTTGAGCTGCGGTGTGCCGGTGCGCCGTGCGATGTCGGCCCAGGTCCGTGTCTCGCCTTCCCCGGCGGCCTTCTTGAGGGCGCCGAGGACCGGGCGGGCGAGGTTGGCGAACTCGTCCGTCCGGGAGTGGAGTGTCTGTTCCTTCTGTTCGCGCGCCCGTCGTTGTTCTTCCTCCTGCAGGCGTTCGCGGGCGGCGGCGATGGCCTCGTCCAGGCTTGTGCGAGGGTGGGGCGCCTGGTGCGGTACCGCGTCCTGCCGGGCCCTCTCGGTCAGCTGACGCTGGATCTCCTGGACGGCGGCCTTCTCGTGGGCGGGCGCGTCCACGTCGCTCACCAGCCGGAGCGCGTCGTTCAGGGAGGTACCGGGCGGGAGGTTGGCGGCGTGCCTGCTGCGGAGCTGCGCGACGGCGGCGGTCCGGCGCTTGTTCCGCTGCTCCCGCCAGTGCTGTCCCCGCAGGTGTGCGTCGCGCAGGACGCGGTCCGCGTCCTCGCCGTGCCCTTCGGCCAGGAGCTGCTCCACGGCGAGCATCGCCTCGGAGACCTGTTCGGGATCCTTGTCGTGGAACGCCTTGTCGAGTTGCTGGACCGCGTGCCGGACGGCGTCGGGCTGCCGGGTGTGCGGAACCTTCACGGGCGCGGGCCGGTGACGGCATCGCGCAGCAGGACCTCGTTCCGGGTGTTGCAGCCGTCGCGGTCGGCGTCGATCCAGTGCTTGAACTGCTCGCGGGAGTAGCCGTCGCGCGGGCCCTTGGCCTCGACGGGTAGCGCCGCGACCAGCTCCGACAGCGGGGCGCTCACCACCTCACCGGGCGCAGCTGCGGCCGTGCTGGAGGGCAGGAGCAAGGAGCAGGGAGGGGACGGCGATGGAGACGATGGCGAGGGCGGTGCGCAGGGTTCTCATGCCGGGTCTACCGCGTCCGGCGAGCGCCAAGTGACGGGGAATCCCCAGGGTTCATCCGAAAGCGCAGCCGACGGCCGACTCCGCTCAACGCGGCTGCTCGACGGCGTCTTCGAAGACGAACTGAGCGGCCGGTCGACGAGGGCACAGCAGGCTGGCTGGTCCCTGCCTGAAACAGGGCTAGCGGGACCTGGCAGCGGCGCTGGCACATGCCATCAGCTGCACCTTCTGTCGAATACGAGACTCGTACTCGACAAACGCTCGTTCTGGTGGAACCATCATCACCATGAGCACCCCGCGTATGACCAAACCGACCATCGGGGTGCTGGAAGTTCTCTTGGCCGCGACCGACGATGACCCCGCATGGGGGCTGAAGATCTGCGTCGAGGCCGATCTGGGTTCCGGCACCGTCTACCCGATCCTGGAACGACTCTCCGAGCGTGGCTGGGTCGAGTCGTTCACCGAGACCGCCCCCCACCCGGGCCGACCGCCCCGGCGCTTTTACCAGCTCACCGGAACCGGACGGCTCCAGGCGACCGAGGCACTTCGGGCCCGCCAGCGACGTCGCCACATGTTCGGCACAGCAGGAGTGAACGCATGATCCGCCCCCTGCTCGCACTGTCACAGAGCCTCTTCGCGCAATCCGCACTTCTCGTACTCGCGCTGGTCAACGTCATCCTCTGGTCCAACACACTGGTGGGAGCCTGGAGCAATCAGCCGTCCGGCCTAGCAGCGGGAGCCCTGTACGTTCTGGTGAGTCTCTGGAGCGTCGCCGCCCACTGGGTGCTGATCCTTCTCCGCAAAATGAGAAGGCAGATTGCTGAGGACGACGCCGCACGGGAGGAGATCACCTGGAAAGCCAACGACCTTCGAGACAAGGTGAAGACGTTCGACGCTGAATTCGCGGCGTCGTGCGACGTCGCCCAGAACCTTGACGACGTCGAGGAGATCGGTCAGCGATACCGCGCGAAGCAAGCCAGCCTCATGGCCGAAGTCCACACCCTTGAGGTGAGAGCCGACCGACTTCAGCGGAATCACAAACGGCGTGAGCGAACGTTCACTGCAGCGGAGATCCTTGCCGGCCGCTCCCTGTGGCGCTACTTCTCGCGGCTCCGCCGCTCACCGCAGTCGCCGGGCCAGGCACTCGCCTTCTTCGCCACCCGGCTAGCCGGACCAGGTCATGCCCACCTTCGCGAGGCATGGCAAGCTGACCTTGCGGGGTCTCCCGAGGACGGCATCATGGTCACCCCCCGCCAAGCTCGCCTCCTCGGGATCGGATTCGTTCTCGCCGGATTGAAGCTGCGCCTTCACACCCTCGGGGCACCGTTGTGGGTGCCGGTCGACTGGATTCTGAGGAGCAAGGCCCGTACCACCAACTCGATCGCCGCTGCGGTCGGCGCGGTGGCCATCTACTTCCAGTTCACCGATGGGCTCCACGGCCTCCTGAGCGATGGCATTGGGACGGGAGGCATCGTCTACGGGACTCTTCAGGCGGCAGCCAGTATGTTGCGTCGCCACCGAGCGATCGAGCTCAGCGATACGCCTGAGACTGCTGGCCGCGCGGACCAGTAGAGACAGCTCCTGGCTATCGATGCTGGGTGGTGAGCAGCCAGCACCGACCGGCGATCGCCGCTCGATGAAGGCCCCCACAGACCGAAGGCCGCCACCCACAGGGTGACGGCCTTCCACAATGACGCCACCTTCCTACCAGCCGACCCCGAGGGCCTCCAGCTGCCGGAGCTGCTCGCCGGTGAGCTTGTCCCGGCGTGCTTTCTGGTTGTTCAGCCAGGTTCCGAGCGACACCCCGCCCTCCTTGTGCGTCCGCGGAACCCTCGCGTGGCCCTCGCGCTCGACGAACTGGGCGAGCGCCGCCAGGCCATGGGCGAACCGGTCGCCGCGGGAGAGCGTCGGCTTCGCCTCGGCGGCGGCCTTCGCGGCGACCAGCTCCCGGTCCGGCTCGATGCCGATCGCCGACAGCAGGTCCCGCTGGTCGGCCTCCAGGTCCGGCCAGCCGGCCCGCGCTGCGCCTGTACCCAGCGGCCGAGCTGCTCGCCCTCGAACACCGTGTCCAGGGGCAGCCGGGGCCAGTCGACCAGGCCGTCGGTGTCCAGCCACCACATCCGGGCGGTTGCGTAGGCGAGTTGTCAGGTGATGGGCGAGGCCGGGTACAACCAGAGGCGATTTCCTCCAGTGCCCGTTGGCGCTCCGGTGTTAGCGCCCGGTTTCCCGGGCAGCACCGCCGCAGGGGCCTGCGGTTCGGGGCGGGCTTCGAGACCGCCGACCAGCGATGAAGACGGTCGGCCGGTCGGCCTCCGGGACCGGCCGACCCTTTGGGCCATGCCCAGAGGCCCACCCCGCTCGGCCGAGCCGAGGCGGTCAGCGTTTCACACGGCTGCGCACCGCGAGGGCGGCGAGGCCCAGCAGGACGGGTTCACCGATCCGGGAGGCCATCTCGATCACAGTCCCGGGCAGGGTGAGGTTCTGTCCGCTGGAACGGAACACCACCGAGTTCACCACCACCAGGGCGGCCTTCTCCACCCGCGCCGTGCTGACCCGCTGGCGCACGGGCAGAGTCAGGACCGGGTCCGGGGTCTTCGTCGACACCTTTACCACCCCGGCACCGTACGTCCCGTTGGTCTGCGGGACCGGGCTGTCGTCCGGAAGCCCGAACAACATCATCAGGAGCAAGGTGACCCCCATCGCTGCCACCAACCACGACAGGGCCCGCGACGCCCGCAACCCGTACCCCGACGCCAGCCAGTACGCCCACAGCAGCCGCCGCTCGGCCCGCGGCCGCTGCCGGTCGTGGCGGCGCATCTCCATCTCGCCGTAGTAGAAGTCCGCCGCGTCCGGCTCGTTGCCCGCCTCCTCGAACGCCTTCCGCAACTGCTGGTACACCCCCGCCAGATCCTCCGGACCCGCCCCCAGTCCCGGCACCCCGTGATGCGGGTCCGCCAGCCACCCCCTTCCGGCTCGCCCACCCATCAGCAACCGCCAGTGCTGCTCCTCTGCGAGGACCTTGCGCCGGGACCAGCGGGCGGGCAGCACTCCCCACCGGCGCCAACCGGTGGGGGGTGCTGCGAAGCGGCAGCCGAACTCGATCCGGATCTGGTCGAGGTGGAACGCGCCGGTGAATCGGCACTCGTCCAGGTTGACGTCGGTCAGGACCAAGTGGGCTGCGTCCACGCCGTCCAGCGACGCTAGCCGGACACCGGGTGGGTAGTCGCCGTTGGCGAGCAGGCTCTCGTCCAAAACAGTTCTGAACGGGACGGGCCAGGCCTGCAAGGCCATGGGTGCGGCCAGGCTCGCGCGGCTCAGCACCACCGTCGCGTACCGCAGCCGCAGCACCACCGATCCTTCGAAAGCTGCCCGTTCGAACACCAGGGAAAGGGCGGCAGCCTCGACGGTGACCTGGGTCCCGGTGAACCGGGCGCCATCGAACCGGATCTCGCCCGCGCAGGTCATCGGGCCCAGATGCTGCAGCCCTTCGAAGGCAGCCGAACGAAACAGGGCGTTGCCCGCGAAGGTGGCCAAGTCGAACCGAGCGTCGCCGGTGAAGACGGCCGAGTCGAACCAGGCATTGCCGGTGAAGGTAGCCGAGTCGAACCTGGCGTCGCTGCGGAAGGTGGCCGAGTTGAAGCGGGCGTCGCTGGTGAAGGTGGCGGAGTCGAACTCCGCGCTTCCGCGGAAGGTGGCCGAGCCGAACCCCGCAGTGCTGGTGAAGGTAGTTGAGCGGAACCTGGCGTCGCTGCGGAAGGTGGCCGAGTCGAACCCCGTGCTGCCGCTGAAGGTGGCCGAGTTGAACATGGCGTCGCCAACGAAGGTGGCCGAGTTGAACCAGGTGTAGCTGGTGAAGGTGGCCGAGATGAACTGGGCGTTGCTGCGGAAGGTGGCCCAGGCGAACCGGGCGCCTCCGGTGAAAGCCGCGTGGAACTTGGCGTCGCCGACGAAGGTGGCCGCGTCGAACTCCGCGTGTCCGATGAAGTCGACGGCGTGGAACTCGGCGTCGCCGGTGAATGTGGCCGATTCGAACTTGGCGTCGCCACTGAAGGTGACCGCGTCGAATCCCGCGTCGCCGGTGAAGGTGGCCAATTCGAACTTGGCGTCGCCGGTGAAGGTGGCCGAGTAGAAGCGGGCATCGCCGGTGAAGGTGCTCTCGGTGAAGTCCGTCCGACCGAAGCGGGGATTTGTCGTCGAACGGTCGGTGCAGGCGGCGCGGATGCTGGACAGCAGGGTTTCGTCGATGGTGGTGCCACGCAGGTCGAGGTCGCTACCGGGCGCGAGCGCGGTTAGGTAAGCGACGCGGTCCGAATCCGGAAGATGGGCAAGGCACCGACCGTCGGACCCCACACGAATACCCCGGCAACCCACTAGGTCAGCGGCGGTGACCCCTTCTCCGCAATGATCCCAGGATGGCTCGGTGACGCTGGATGCGGCGTTCATGAACGTTTTCTAATGGCTACCCAATCCACGTATGGAGGAGATACGCAAGCTGTGACAGAGCTGGTGCAGAACCCCACCAGCGGCCCGAAAGCGTGGCCTAGGAGCAATACCACTGACTTTGCGGCCTTCCATGGCCCTCTGGTCGAAGCATCGACGCAGGTCAGCGACGCCAGCCCGGCCAGGACGGAGGACGCCCCGCTACGCCCACTCCACGCCGTGTTCGGCGAGCTGCGCGAGCTGGCCCGGCGTGAGCTTGGCCCGGCGGGCTTTCTGGTTGTTGAGCCAGGTGCCCAGGGCGAAGTGGGACACCACGACCTCGCCGCCGGGGCCGGCTTCCACGGTCTCGACCGGTTCCTTGTGCGGGCGGGGGACCCGGGGGTGCTGCTCGCGCTCGACGAACTGGGCGAGCGCGGCCAGGCCCTGCTGGAACCTGTCGGCGCGCGAGGTCTTCGGCTTTGCCTCGGCGGCGGCCTTCGCGGCCACCAGCTCGGGGTCGGCCTCGATGCCGATCGCGGCGAGCAGGTCCTGCTGGTCGGCCTCCAGGCCGGGCCAGCCGGCGCGCTGCGCCTGGACCCAGCGGCCGAGTTGCTCGCCCTCGTAGACGGTGTCCAGGGGCAGGGAGGTCCAGTCGACCAGGCCGTCGGTGTCCAGCCACCACATCCGGGCAGTCGCGTAGGCGCGCTGCCAGGTCACCGGCCACACCGGGGACCACCACGGGTCGATCTCCTCCAGCGCGCGGCGCCGCTCCGGCGCCAGCGCCCCCGGCTCGCCCGCCGGCACCTGCGCTGCGGCCCGCAGCTCCGAGAGCCAGGTCCCGATCGCGTAGCCGCCGACCGATGCCCGCGCCGGTGCCGCGAGCGAGCCGCCGTGGCCCTTCGCCCAGACCCGGGCCCAGTCGAGGCCGGCCTCGAAGCGGGCGTCGCTCACGGACCAGATCATGCCGAGCGCGTCGAGCATCTCGACCCGGTATGGCGCCAGCTCACCATTCGCATTCTCGCCGCGCCGGTCTGACAGCCACTTTCCGAGCGGGTAATTACCGTTTTCCCCGACGAGCGCGGAATAGGGGACGTCGAGGCCGCCGGTCTCCTCGAACCACCGCCGCGCGTGGCCGATTCCTTCACGCCACAACTGCGTCTCGCCGACCAGAACCCGGGAGGCGATGAAAAGGGCGAGCACGTTCTCGTCGACCGGCGTCTGGAACCGCACCGGCAGCGTGAACGCCGACCCGCCACCCCCACCGACCATGCTCTCACCAGGGCCGGAAGCAGCCTCGGCGCTGCGCCCCTTGGTCCGCTTGCCGGACTTCTGCGGTACCGCGAGGGCCTCGACCACCTTGGCGTCGTGGCTGCGCAAAGCGGTAAGGATCTTGACCAGGGGCCCGTAGGAGTCCGACTCCAGAATGTCCCCCGGCTCCTCTCCGGGCTTGAGGAAGACCGGCACGATCAGGCTGGCGGTCTTCCCCTCGCCGGGCTGCATACGCAGGGCCCGGCCGATGGCCTGGACGATATCTACCATGCTGCCCCGGCCCTGCAGAAGAACCGAATCCGCATTCGGCATGTCGACACCTTCGCCCAGGACTTTGCAGTTGCTGAAAATTCTGTGCTTGAGCCCGTCGCCCTCCTCGCCCTTCCCGAAGTCCCCGATCAGCTCCTTGCGGTAGTCGATCTCGTGCTCACCGGAGAGCCACTGCGACCAGAACTCGGGCGGGTATTTCTGCGGGTTCTCGAAGTGCAGCTTCTCGACCGTCTGATTCAGCGTCTCGGAGAAATAGCGGGCCTCGATCGTGCGGCTGTGGAACGTGATGCACCGCTCCAGGTCCCGCTCGACCACGGTCTTGGCCAGCCCGGCCTGGATGGCCGCGATCCGCGCGGCCGGCACCTCGTCCTCGCTCCCGTCCTCCGCCTCACCTACGCCCGGGCCCCACGGCACGCCCTGCGCCTCGGCCGCGGCCCGGTCGCCGAGCGGGTCGCGCAGCTCCAGGACCACGATCTCGAACGGGGCCAACAACTTGCGGTCGATCGCCTCCGCCAGGCCCAGGGAGTAGACGTGCGGGCCGAAGACCCGCTGGTCGTCCATGGACACCGCCAGCTCCTCCGGCAGCGGCTGATAGGCACCCTCACGGCCCTTTACGGAGCGCTTCGGCGGCGCCCAGATCCGCGGTGTCGCCGTCATGTACAGCCGGCGGTCCGCTGGGATGGCGCTCTGGTCGTGCACCACGGTCCAGGTCTTCTCGACACTGCCGGAGGAGCGGTGCGCCTCGTCGCAGACCATCAGCCCGAGCGGGGGCAGGACCTCACCCTGGCGCTCCGCCCAGTACTCGTAGGCGTCCTTCACCGCCCCGACCGAGGTGTAGGTGGCGAACAGGGTGGTCGGCCGGCGGTGCCTCGCGGCGTGCTCCAGCCACCTGCCGATCATCAGCGGGCTGGTGCTCGCCATCACCCCGAACGGCAGCTCACGGTCGACCAGGGAGCAGATGGCGTGCATGTCCCCGGCGCGCCCGGCCGCCCGCCAGGCGCCGACCATCTGCACCAGCAGGTCCAGGGTCGGCACGACCACCAGGACCACGCCTCGGGGCACCAGTTTCTGGCCGGCCGCCGCCCCGACGTACGACTTCCCCGACCCGGTGGCCATCTGCACCGTTACCCGCAGCCCGTTCGGCGCCGGGTACCCCGGATGGGGCGTCAAGCCCCGCACGATGGCCTCCAGCGCCTCCTCCTGGTGCCCGCGCAGCGAGATGCCGGCAGCGGACTGAGCGGCCTTCAGGCCAGGCTTTACGACGTTCACGAAGACGTGTCTCCCCTCACCCATTCCCGGGCCCACACCAGGGACCACACGGGAAAAACTGACAGTGCCCTACTGATACATTCGACGGACCGGCCAGAAAACCGTGGCGACCGGAAAACCTGCGCGACAGAAGCGACTATCCGGCAGGATATCAGTCCTCGGTCACGAATTCCGGCGAATGCCCGAAAAGCACGGGCCCGGACCCCACTTTCGGCGGGATCGCCTGACACACTGAGACTGATACACTGGAGACCGTTGCTCACCCTCCGAGGGTAGCGCACCCCGATCTGCCGCGAGACCGAAACGGTGGTCTAGACCGTGGACTAGACCAATCTGACAGGAGTGAATCAGACCCGCACGCGCCCCCGGCACACCAACCCCTCCCCAGTTAGCCTGTCGTAAGGTCAGCCAAAAATCCAGTTCAAGCCTATGATCCTGCCTCAGCCCCCAGGCCTCATGGAGCGAAGCGGAGTGAGGCCGGCCAAGGCGCGAAGCGCCGGGCCCACCCGGGCGAAGCCCGGGTGCGGACACGCGGAGCGGGTCCG
>NZ_JBIBHU010000044.1:0-37037 GCF_042957205.1 Kitasatospora sp. NPDC008115
GGTGTGTGACGCGGGATGCGGTGGTGGCGGGTGCGGGGGATCGGGGTGTGGGTGCGGTGCAGGGGTTGGTGTGGGGGTTCGGTCGGGTGGTGGGTTTGGAGCATCCGGAGTTGTGGGGTGGGTTGGTGGATGTTCCGGGGGTGGTGGATGCGTGGTCGGCGGGGTTGTTGGCGGGTGTGCTGGGTGGTGGTGAGGATCAGGTGGTGGTGCGTGCGGGTGGGGTGTCGGTGCGCAGGGTGGTGCGGGCGGCTGCTTCGGGTGGTGGCGGGGCTGGTTGGGGTGTGCGGGGGACGGTGTTGGTGACGGGTGGTACGGGTGCGTTGGGTGGGCATGTGGCGCGTTGGGTGGCGGCGCGGGGTGCTGAGCATGTGGTGCTGACGAGCCGGCGGGGTGGGTCGGCGCCGGGGGTGGCGGAGTTGGAGGCGGAGCTGGCGGCTTCGGGTGTGCGGGTGACGGTGGCGGCGTGTGATGTCGCGGACCGTGAGGAACTGCGCGCGTTGCTGGACTCCCTGCCCGAGGAACTCCCGCTCACCACCGTCATCCACCTGGCGGGTGCCACCAGGCTCGCCCCGGTCACCGGGACCGACGCGGCGCACTATGCCGAGACCTTCGGCGCCAAGGTGGCGGGAGCCGCCAACCTCGATGCGCTGGTGGACGGTTACGGCGTCGAGAACGTGGTGTTCTTCTCCTCGATCGCCGGTGTCTGGGGCAGTGGCGACCACGCGGCCTACGCGGCGGGCAACGCCTATCTGGACGTGCTCGCGGAGCAGCGCAGGCAGCGCGGGGTCCCGGCCACCACGGTGGCGTGGGGCGTCTGGGGCGGTGCGACCGCGGACGACGAGGCCAGCGTGCCGGAGGGGGTGGACGTCGACCGTCTGCGCCGGCAGGGCCTGCCGTTGATCGCCCCGGCCCGGGCGTTCGAGGCGCTGCAACAGGCCCTGGTGGACGAGGAGACGTTCATCGCGGTGGCGGACGTGGACTGGGACCGCTTCATCCCGGTCTTCAGCTCGTCGCGGCCGACCCCGCTGTTCGACGAACTCCCGGAGGCCGGGCGGCCTGGTACGGCGGAGCCCGTGGGGGCCGGGGAGGGGAGCGCCCAGGCGCCGATCGCCGAGCGGCTGGCCGGGACGTCCGCGGCCGAGCGGGACCGGGTCCTCCTGGAGCTGGTCAGGTCCGAGGTGGCGGCGGTGCTCGGCCACAGCGGCACCGAGGACGTCCAGCCGGGCCGGAGCTTCAAGGAGCTCGGGTTCGATTCGCTGACGGCGGTCGAGCTGCGCAACCGGCTCACCGGCGCGACCGGGACCAGGCTGCCCGCCACCCTGGTGTTCGACCACCCGTCACCGAAGGCCGTGGTCGCCGTCCTCCGGGGCGAGTTGTTCCCGGGCGGCTCCGCCTCGGCGGCGGAAACGCTGCTGGAGGAGCTGGACCGCTTCGAGGAGGGCCTCGCCGCGCTCGCGCAGGACGGCGACGAGGCTCGCGAGCGGATCCTCGGGCGGCTCCGCTCGATCCTCGGGCAGGCGGGCGTGGCCGCTTCGCCGCAGCACGCGCCGGGGCAGGTCGTGACACTCGAGTCGGCGTCCGACGAGGAGATGTTCAACCTCATCGGCAGGGAATTCGGAATCTCCTGATTCCGCCGTGATCCGTCCATCCGGTCAGCATTCAGCTGCCTTCGTAGGGGAAATCTGTCTGATGTCGAATGAGGAACGGCTCCGTCACTTTCTCAAGCAGGTCACGGCCGAGCTGCAGGAGAGCCGTCGACGCCTGACGGAGATCGAGAACGCCGACTCGGAGCCGATCGCGATCGTCTCGATGGGCTGTCGCTTTCCGGGCGGTGTGGACACGCCCGAGAAGCTGTGGGACCTGCTCCTGGCCGGGGGCGAGACGATCGGTGGCCTGCCGACCGGCCGGGGCTGGGACCTGTCGGCGCTGCTGGGCGAGGACGGTGCCGGTGCCTCGGCGACCGCCGAGGGGGGGTTCCTGGAGGACGCGGACGCGTTCGACGCCGCGTTCTTCGGGATCTCGCCCCGTGAGGCGCTGGCGATGGACCCGCAGCAGCGGCTGCTGCTGGAGACCTCCTGGGAGTTGCTGGAGCGGGCCGGGATCAACCCGCACGGGCTCCGGGGGAGCCGGACCGGGGTCTACGTGGGCCTGACCAACCAGGACTACGGGTTCCGCCCCTTCCAGGGCCCGGAGAGCACCGCGGGGTACCTGCTCACCGGCAACACGACGAGTGTCGCCTCGGGGCGGGTCTCCTACGTCCTGGGCCTGGAGGGGCCGGCGCTGACCGTCGACACCGCCTGCTCCTCGTCCCTGGTCGCGCTCCACCTCGCGGCGCGCGCACTGCGGGCCGGGGAGTGCGATCTCGCGCTCGCGGGCGGGGTGTGCGTGATGTCCTCGCCCAACATGATCGTGGAGTTCAGCCGGCAGGGCGGTGTGGCGCCGGACGGCCGGTGCAAGGCGTTCTCCGCGCGGGCCGACGGCATGGGGCCCGGCGAGGGCGTCGGCCTGGTCCTGGTGGAGCGGCTGTCCGACGCGCTGCGCCATGGGCGCGAGGTGCTGGCCGTGCTCCGCGGCAGCGCGATCAACCAGGACGGCGCCTCCAACGGCCTGACCGCGCCCAACGGCCCGTCCCAGCAGCGGGTGATCCGCCAGGCCCTGGCCGACGCCGGGCTCACCGCCGACCAGGTCGACGCGGTCGAGGCGCACGGCACGGGTACGGCGCTGGGAGACCCGATCGAGGCACAGGCCCTGCTGGCGACGTACGGACAGGACCGTGCGGCGGAACGGCCGCTGTGGCTGGGGTCGTTGAAGTCGAACATCGGCCACACCCAGGCGGCGGCGGGCGTGGCCGGTGTGATCAAGATGGTGCTGGCCCTGCGCGCCGGGCGGTTGCCCAGGACCCTGCACGTGGACGCCCCCTCGCCGTTCGTGGACTGGTCGGCGGGTGCGGTGGAACTGCTGACGCGGGAGCAGCCGTGGCGTCCCGGCGAGCAGCCGCGCAGGGCGGGCGTGTCCTCCTTCGGGGTCAGCGGCACCAACGCCCATGTGATCGTGGAGGAGGCGCCGCCCGGCCCGCGGCCGGCGGCCGACGAGCCGGAGCCCACGGTGCCGCGCCCGGTCCCGGTCCTGGTCTCGGGCCGTTCCGACGAGGGGGTCCGGGCTCTGGCCGGGCGCTGGAGCGACTGGCTGGCCGCCACTGCGGGGGTCCGCCCGCAGGACCTGGCCGCGGTGTCCACGGGTGCGCGGGCGCTGCTGGACCGTGCCGCCGTCGTGGTCGCCGCCGACGGGGCGGGGCTCGCCGCGGGGCTCGCCGCCGTGGCCGCCGGCGACGTCGAACCGGACCAGGTGGTGGAGGGTCCGCTCGCCGTCCTGTTCACCGGCCAGGGTGCCCAGCGCCTGGGCATGGGCCGTGGGCTGTACGACGCCTTCCCGGTCTTCGCGGCGGCGTTCGACGCCGCCTGCGAGGAGTTGGACCGCCACCTGCCGGTGCCGCTGCGCGAGGTCGTGTTCGCCGAGCCCGGCACGGAGCGGGCCGCGCTGCTCGACGGCACCGACTACACCCAGGCGGGCCTGTTCGCGCTGGAGGTCGCCCTCTACCGGCTGGTCGAGGCACAGGGGGTGCGGCCGGAGTTCCTGCTCGGCCACTCCGTCGGAGAGTTGGCCGCCGCGCACGTGGCGGGCGTCTGGTCGCTCGCCGACGCCGCCCGCGTGGTCGCGGCCCGGGGCCGGCTGATGCAGGC
This sequence comes from Kitasatospora sp. NPDC008115, assembly GCF_042957205.1. Lineage (NCBI taxonomy): Bacteria > Bacillati > Actinomycetota > Actinomycetes > Kitasatosporales > Streptomycetaceae > Kitasatospora > Kitasatospora sp. NPDC008115. The sequence continues at coordinate 3,741 of NZ_JBIBHU010000044.1, forward strand.
GCTCCCGGCGGGCGGGGCGATGGGCGCGGTGGCCGCGAGTGAGGCGGAGGTGCTGCGGGCACTGGCCGGACTTCCCGGACCGATCGGCATCGCGGCCGTCAACAGCCCGTCCTCGGTCGTGGTCTCGGGCGAGGCCGATTCGGTGGCGGCGGCGCTCGCCGGCTTCGCCGAACGCGGGGTGCGGACCAGGCGGCTGACGGTCAGTCACGCGTTCCACTCGGCGCTGATGGAGCCGATGCTCGCCGACTTCGAACGGGTGCTGGGCGAGGTCCGGTTCTCCGCACCCGCCCTTCCCGTGGTGTCCGACCTGACGGGCGGGTTCGTCACGGACGAGCTGTGCACGCCCCGCTACTGGGTGAGCCAGGTCCGCGGCTGCGTGCGGTTCGCCCAGGGCGTCGACACGCTGCTGGACGCCGGCGTCCGGACCTTCCTGGAACTCGGACCGGAGGGCGTTCTCTCGGCGATGACCGAGGAGTGCGCCGCCGTCGCCGCGACGGCGGTGGCCTGTGTGCCGGTGCTGCGCGGGGGCCGGGACGAGGCGTCCGGCCTGGCGGGCGCGCTCGGTCGGGTCTTCGTCCGCGGTGCGGCCGTCGATTGGGACGCCTTCCTCGCGGGCACCGGCGCCCGGCCGGTACCCGCGCCCACCTCGCCCTTCCAGCGGCAGCGCTACTGGCTGAACGCGCCCCTCGCCGCCGGTGACGCGGCGGGGGAGGGCGCCGACGGCGCGGGGCACCCGCTGCTCGGCCGCTGGGTCGAATCCGCCTCCGGGGGCGAGGCGTTCGCCACCGGGGTGATCTCCCGCGACTCCCACCCGTGGCTCGCCGACCACACCGTGCTGGAGACCGTGCTCGTCCCCGGAACGGCGTTCGTCGACCTCGCGTGGTGGGCCGGCGAGCGCCTCGGCTGCGAGGCCGTGCGGGAGCTGAACCTGTACGCACCACTGGTGCTTCCCGAGCGGGGGCGGGTCCGGGTCCAGTTGGAGGTCGGCCGGCCCGGCGCGGACGGGTCCCGGCCGATCGCGGTGCACTCGCGTCCGGAGGGGTCCGGTGCGGAGCAGTGGACCCGGCACGCCGAAGGGGTTCTCGAACCGTCGGCCGACCCGGTCGATACGCCACCCGACCTCGTGCTCTGGCCGCCGGCGGACGCCGAGCCGGTCGCCCTCGACGGTTTCTACACCGGGCTGGTGTCCGCCGGTCTCGCCTACGGACCCGCGTTCCAGGGCCTGCGGCGTGCCTGGCGGCGCGGCGCGGAGATCTTCGCGGAGGTCACGCTGCCGGAACCGGCCGCCGCCGATGCGGCCCGGTTCGGCCTGCACCCGGCGCTGCTGGACGCCGCCCTGCACGCGCTGGGCCCGCTCGCCCGGGAGGACGACGAGCCGGGCTCGGCCCGGCTGCCGTTCTCCTGGAGCGGGCTGCGCCTGCACGCGGCTGCGGCCGCGTCGCTGAGGGTCCGGCTCACCCGCCGCGCCAACGGCGACGTCGTGCTGACCGCCGCGGACACGGAGGGCTCACCGGTGGCCACGGTGGACGCGCTGGCCCTGCGGCCTGTGGCGCCGCAGGCACTGCGGTCGCGGACCGAGGCGGCGACGGACGCGCTCTTCCGCACCGACTGGATCGCCCAGGAGAGCACCGGCGAGCCGCCGGCGCTCCGGCTCGCCGTACTCGGCGCGGACGCGGACGCGCAGGACGAGCCGTCCGGCACCCGGACGCTCCACGCCGACCTGGCGGAGCTGCGTGCGGCGCTGGACGACGGCGCGGCCGTGCCCGAGCTGGTGCTGGCCTGCTGCCCGCCCGATCCGGACGAGGACGCCGCCGCGGCCGCCCACCGGGCCACCGGCTGGGCCCTGGACCTGCTTCAGGGCTGGTCGGCGGACGAACGCCTGGCGGCCGGCCGGCTGGTGGTGGCGACCCGCGGCGCGGTGACGCTCGCGTCCGGCACCGGGCCGGTGGACCCGGCCCAGGCCGCCGTGAGCGGTCTGGTCCGTTCGGCGCAGACCGAGAACCCGGGCCGGATCGTGCTGCTCGACCTCGACCCGGCGGGAGCGGGCGCCGACCTTCCGCAGGTCGTCCGCGCCGCCGTCTCCGGCGAGCCCGAGACGGCGCTGCGCGACGGGCGCGCCTACAGCCGCCGACTGGTCGGGGCGGCCGGCGACACCGGACTCACCCCGCCGCCCGGCGGCGCCTGGCGTCTGGACACCACCGGCCAGGGCACGTTGGACAACCTCGCCCTGCTGCCCTGCCCCGAGGCCGGGGAGCCCCTCGGCGAGGGGCGGCTGCGCATCGCGGTGCGCGCGGCCGGAATGAACTTCCGTGACACCCTGATAGCGCTCGGCATGTACCCGGGCGCGGCCCGGCTCGGCGTCGAGGGCGCCGGCGTGGTCGTCGAGACCGGGCCCGGTGTCACCGGCTTCCGGCCCGGCGACCGGGTGATGGGCCTGCTCGACGGATCGTTCGGCCCGACCGCGGTGGCCGACCACCGAACGGTCGTCGCCCTGCCGGCCGGCTGGACCTTCGCCGAGGGGGCGACCGCCACCGTCGCGTACCTGACCGCCTGGTACGGGCTGGTCGACCTCGCCGGGCTGGGCGCGCACGAATCGGTCCTGGTGCACGCCGCGGCGGGAGGGGTCGGCACGGCCGCGGTGCGGCTCGCCCGGCACCTGGGCGCCGAGGTGTTCGGCACCGCCAGCGAGCCGAAGTGGGGGGCGCTGCGGGCCGCGGGCCTGGACGAGCCGCACATCTCCTCCTCCCGGACCCTGGAGTTCCGCGAGCGGATCCTCACCGCCACCGGCGGCAGGGGCGTCGACGTGGTGCTGAACTGCCTGGCCGGACCGTACCTGGACGCCTCGCTGGACCTCCTGCCGCGCGGCGGCCGGTTCCTGGAGATCGGCAAGCTCGACCTCCGCGACCCGGACGGCGTCGCCGCCGAGCACCCGGGTGTGCGCTACCGGGCCTTCGACCTGGCCGACCCGGGGCCCGAGCGGCTGGGCGAGATCCTCGGCGAACTGTCCGCGCTCTTCGAACGGGGGGTGCTGGCCCCGATCCCGGTGGCCTCCTGGGACATCCGCCGGGCTCCCGAGGCGTTCCGGGCGCTGAGCCAGGCGACGCTGACCGGCCGGGCCGCGCTCACCATGGGCGTCCCGTTCGGCCCGGACGACGCCGTGCTGATCACCGGCGGCACCGGCACCCTGGGCCGGCTGCTGGCCCGCCACCTGGTCACCGGGCACGGTCTCCGGCACCTGGTGCTGACCGGCCGGCGGGGTGCCGAGACGCCCGAGATCGCCGGGTTGCGCGCCGAACTGGCGCCGCACGGCGCACGGCTCCGGGTGGTCGCCTGCGACGCCGCCGACGGGGAGGCCGTCGCCGCGCTGCTCGAATCCGTCCGCGCCGAGCACCGGCTGGCCGGCGTGGTGCATGCGGCGGGCGTCACCGACGACGCGGTGATCTCCTCACTGAGCCGGGAGCGGCTCTCCGGAGTGCTGGGCCCGAAGGCCGACGGCGCCTGGAACCTGCACCGGCTGACCGAGCACCTGGACCTCGACCTGTTCGTGCTGTTCTCCTCGGCCGCCGCCGTGCTCGGCGGCGCCGGGCAGGGCGGCTACTCGGCGGCCAACGCCTTCCTCGACGCCCTTGCCGAGCACCGGCGCTCGCGCGGTCTGACCGGCGTGTCGCTGGCCTGGGGGCTGTGGGAGCAGGCCAGCGGGATGACCGGCGTCCTCACGGAGCGGGACCTGCGCCGGGTCGGCCGGGCCGGTGTCGCGCCGCTGAGCACCGAGACCGCCCTCGCCCTGTTCGACGGCGGCCTGGCCACCGACCGCGCGGTGCTCGTCCCCGCCAGGCTGGACCTGGCCGGTCTGCGCGCCCGCCACGCCGACGGCGACGTCCCGGCCGTGCTCCGACAGCTCGTCAGGGTCCGCCGCCCGGCCGCCGCGGCCGCCACCCCGGCGGCCGACGGCGTCAGCGCCGCGCTGACCGGTCTGGCCGCGCTGTCGCCGGACGACCGCCGTCGCACGGTGCTGGGGCTGGTGCTGGCCCGGACGGCCGCGGTGCTCGGCCACGCGGCCGCGGACGCCGTCGAGCCGGACCAGGCCTTCAAGGAGGTCGGCTTCGACTCGCTGACCGCGGTGGAGCTCCGCAACCACCTACAGGCGGCCACCGGGCTCACGCTGCCCGCCACGCTGGTCTTCGACCACCCGACCCCCGCCGCGCTGACCGGGCACCTGCTCACCGTGCTGGCGCCGACCGCGGCGACGGCGGGCCGACGGGTGCTGCGCGGACTGGAACGGCTGGAGGGCGACGTCGAAGCCCTCGACCCGGGCGACGAGGAGTTCGCGGAGGTGGCCCGCCGGCTCAAGCGGCTGGTGCGGGCCGTCGAGGCGGCCGGCGGCCCGGACGGCGGCGCCGGAGACCCGGGGCTCGACGACGCCACGGCCGAGGAGGTCCTCGCCTTCATCGACAGCCAGTTCGGCGGCCTCGAATGAGCGACCGCGCCGCCACCCCGGTTCGTCCCGTCATGAACGCGCGTCACGGCAAAGGAGTTGATCGCAGTGGTAAGTGACGGGAAGCTCGTCGACTACCTCAAGAAGGTCACCGCGGACCTGCAGCGGACCAGGCAGCGGCTGCAGGAACTGGAGTCGGCGGAGCCGGAGCCGGTCGCGATCGTCTCCATCGGCTGCCGCTACCCGGGCGGCATCGAGTCGCCCGAGGACCTCTGGGAGTTCACCCGCGCCGGACACGACGCGATCGCCGGGTTCCCCCCGGACCGCGGCTGGGACGTGGCCGACCTCGGCGCCGAGGTCCGGCGCGAGGGCGGGTTCCTCTACCGGGCGGGGGAGTTCGACCCCGGCTTCTTCGGGATCTCGCCGCGCGAGGCGCTGGCGATGGACCCGCAGCAGCGGCTGCTGCTGGAGACCTCGTGGGAGGCGTTCGAGCGGGCCGGGATCGACCCCACGACGCTGCGGGGCGGCGACGGCGCCGTCTTCGTCGGCATGGCCGACCAGCGGTACGGCCCGCACGACGAGCAGGCCCGCCAAGAGGTGCTGGGGCACATCCTGACCGGCACCACCAGCAGTGTCGCCTCGGGGCGGCTCTCCTACACCCTGGGCCTGGAGGGCCCCGCCCTCACCGTCGACACCGCCTGCTCCTCCTCGCTGGTGGCCCTGCACCTCGCGGTCGGCGCCCTGCGCACCGGCGAGTGCTCCTTCGCGCTGGCCGGCGGCGCCGCGGTGATGGCCGGCCCGCAGCTCTACGCGGAGTTCGCCCAACAGGGCGGGCTCGCCGCGGACGCCCGGTGCAAGGCCTTCGCGGCCGCCGCCGACGGCACGGGCTGGGGCGAGGGCGTCGCCGTGCTGCTGCTGGAGCGGCTCTCGGACGCCCAGCGGCTCGGGCACCCCGTGCTCGCCCTGGTGCGCGGCAGCGCGGTCAACCAGGACGGCGCCTCCAACGGGCTGACCGCGCCCAACGGCCCCTCCCAGCGGCGGGTGATCCGCCAGGCCCTGGAGGACGCCCGGCTGAGCCCCGGCCAGATCGACGCGGTCGAGGCGCACGGCACCGGCACCCGGCTCGGCGACCCGGTCGAGGCGCAGGCGCTGCTCGCCACGTACGGGCAGGACCGCCCGGCGGGCGAACCGCTGTGGCTCGGCTCGCTCAAGTCCAACATCGGCCACACCCAGGCCGCCTCGGGCCTGGCCGGCGTGATCAAGATGGTCATGGCGATGCGGCACGGCCTGCTGCCCGCCACCCTGCACGTGGACCGGCCGACCCCGGAGGTGGACTGGTCGGCCGGCGAGGTCCGGCTGCTGACCGAGCAGCGCGACTGGCCGAGCACCGGCCGGGTCCGGCGCTCCGCCGTCTCCTCCTTCGGCATCAGCGGCACCAACGCGCACGTGATCCTGGAACAGGCCCCCGAGGCCGGGCCGGCCGCGTCCGCCGAGGACGCCGTCACCCCGGCCGGCGCCCCGGTGGCCTGGCTGGTCTCCGCCCGGGGCGAGGACGCGCTGCGGGCCCAGGCCCGCCGGCTGCTCCAGGCCGTGGAGGCCGACCCGGCGGCGGCGCCCGCCGACTGGGCGGTCCCGCTGGCGACCGGCCGAGCCGCGCTGACCCACCGCGCGGCCGTGGTCGGCGCCGACCGCGCACAGCTGCTGGACGGGCTGGACGCCCTCGCCCGGGGCGCCGTCCACCCCGCCGTCGTGGCCGCCCGGACCCGACCGGCCGGCGGGCTCGCCTTCCTCTTCACCGGGCAGGGCGCCCAGCGTCCCGGCATGGGCCGGGGCCTGTACGCGGCCCACCCGCGGTTCGCCGAGGCCTTCGACGAGGTGTGCGCGCGGTTCGACCCGCTGCTGGAGCACCCGCTGAAGGAGGTCGTGCTGGCCGGGGCGGAGGCGGACGGCGAACCCCTGGTCAACCGCACCGTGTACACCCAGGCGGCGCTGTTCGCCGTGGAGGTGTCGCTGTTCCGCCTGCTGGAGCACTGGAACCTCACGCCCGACCAGCTGTTCGGCCACTCGATCGGCGAGCTGGCCGCCGCCCATGCCGCCGGCGTGCTCTCGCTGGACGACGCCTGCAGCCTGGTGGCCGCCCGCGGCCGGCTGATGCAGGCGCTGCCCGCGGGCGGGGCCATGCTCGCCGTGGAGCTGGCCGAGGCGGAGCTGCCCGAGCTGCTGGCGCAGGCGCAGGGGAACGGCCCGGTGGCGGTCGCCGCCGTCAACGGTCCCCGCTCGCTGGTGCTCTCCGGGGCCGCGGAGACGATCGAGGAGGTGGCCGGGGCCTGTGCCCGGCGCGGGCTCAGGCACCGCCGTCTGACGGTCAGCCACGCCTTCCACTCGCACCTGATGGAGCCGATGCTGGAGGAGTTCCGGGCCGTCGCGCGGGGCCTGGACTTCCACGCCCCGCGGATCCCGATCGTCTCCGACCTGACCGGCGCGCCGGCCACCGCGGAACAGCTCGGCTCGCCCGACTACTGGGTGCGCCACGTCCGCGAGGCCGTCCGGTTCCACGACGGGATGCGCACCCTGCACGGCCTCGGGGTGACGGCCTGCCTGGAGCTCGGGCCCGGCGGGGTGCTCACCGCGATGGCCCGCGACTGCCTCGACGACGTCGGCGACGCGGTGGTACTGGTGCCCGCGCTGGAGCACGGCCGGGAGGAGCCGCACACCCTGCTGGCCGGCCTGGCCGAACTGCACGCGCGGGGCCGGTCGGTCGACTGGGCCGCGGTCCTCGGCGCCGGCCCGGCCCGGCGGCCGGTCGCCCTGCCCACCTACGCCTTCCAGCGCGGCCGGTACTGGCTGCCGGCCAGTCCCGCCGTGAGCGCCGCAACCGTCCCGACCGGCGCCGCCGACCGGCTGCTGCACCGGCTCGGCTGGGAACCCGTCGCCCGGCCCGACGGTGGCGGACCGGACGGCTGCTGGCTGGTGGCCGTTCCCGCCGCGGCCCCGGACGCCCCGTCGGTCACCGCGGTCCTGGAGGCCCTGGGACGGCACGCCGACCGCGTCGTGCCCCTGCCCGTGGGCCCGGCGGACACCGACCCGGCCGCCCTCGGCGCCCGGATCCGGGCCGTGCTCGACGACGGCCCCGCCCCGACGGGCGTGCTCTCCCTGCTGGCCCTGGACCGGACACCGGACCCGGACGCCCCGCTGCTGCCGGCCGCCCTGGCCGCCACCACGACCCTGCTGCGGGCGCTCGGCGACGCGCAGGTGCGCGCCCCGTTCTGGTGCGTCACCCGGCAGGCCGTCCCGGTCGCCGGCGACGCCCCCGCCGATCCGGCCCAGGCCGCCTTCCCGGGCCTGGCCAGGGCCGCCGCCGGGGAGTTCGCGGGCCGCTGGGGCGGCCTGATCGACCTGCCCGAAGGACCGCAGGACCACACGGCCGCGCTGGTCGCCCTGCTGGCCGACCCGCGGGGCGAGGACGAACTCGCCGTGCGGGCCAACGGCCTGTTCGCCCGCCGGCTGACCCGGACGGTGCCCCGGCGGCCGGTGCGCGAGCGGTCCTGGCGCCCCGGCGGCACCACCCTGGTGACCGGCGACGTCGCCGCCGTGACCGGCGATCTGGTCGGCTGGCTCACCGATGCCACGCAACGCCACCTGGTGCTGCTGCACCGGCCCGGGCAGCCGGCCCCCGACCTCGACGCGCTCCGCGCGGCCCTCGGAGACGGCAGCAGTTGCTCCACCGCGCCGTGGGACGGACAGGACCCCGAGGCCCTGCGGGCCCTGCTGCCCGCCGAACACCCGCTCACCGCCGTCGTGCACGTCGAGAACCCGGGCCCGGCCGGGGCCGACCAGACGCTGCGCACCGCCGCCCCGGGCGTGCTGTCCCGGCAGCTCCAGGAGCGGATCACCGGCGCGGCCCTGCTCGCCGGGCTCGCGCCCGACGCGGAACTCGACGCCTTCCTGCTGCTCTCCTCGGTCAGCGGCGCCTGGGGCGGCGAGGACACCGTGCACGTGCTCGCGCACGGGCTGCTGGAGTCCCTGGCCCAGCGGCTGCGCGCCGCCGGCGTGCCCGCCCTCTGCGTGGGCTGGGGTCCCTGGGGCGCGGACACGCCGGTCCCAGGGGAGGACCTCGGGCTGGTCCCGATGCGCCCTCGCCTGGCCCTCGAAGCCCTGGACCGGGCCCTGTACGCCGACGAGGCGGTCGTGGTCGTCGCGGACGTCGACTGGAACGCCTTCCACCCCCGCTTCACCGCCGTCCGCCCCCGCCCGCTGGTGGCCGACCTGCCCGAGGCGCGGGAGTCGGCGGCCGCCCCCCGGGCGGCGCGGTCGGTTCCCGCCGATCACCCGTTGGCCGGCGTCGACCCGGAGGAACTGCCGCACCGCCTGCTGGAACTGGTCCGCTCGCACGCCGCGGCCGTGCTCGGCCACCCCGGGAGCGAGGCGGTCCACCCGGGCCAGCCGTTCCAGGAGCTCGGGTTCGACTCGCTGACCGCCGTCCGCTTCCGCGACCGGCTCGCGCAGGACAGCGGTCTGCCGGTGCCCGCGACGGTGGTGTTCGACCACCCGACCCCGGAGGCGGTCGCCGCCTACCTGCGCGAGGAACTGCTCGGCCCCGACGCGGACACCGGCCTGCCGGCCGTGGGGGCGGCCGCGCTCGACGACCCGGTGGTCATCGTCGGCATGGCCTGCCGCTACCCCGGCGGGGTGAGCGGACCGGAGGACCTCTGGCAGCTGGTGGTGTCGGGCGGCGACGGGATCGGCGGCTTCCCGTCGGACCGGGGCTGGGACATCGCCGCGCTGCGCCGCGGCGACTCCTCGGACGGCACGCCCATGCCGACCGAGGGCGGATTCCTGGCCGGGGCCGCCGAGTTCGACGCGGGCTTCTTCGGGGTGGCCCCCCGGGAGGCGCTGGCGATGGACCCGCAGCAGCGGCTGCTGCTGGAGGTGTCCTGGGAGGCGCTGGAGCGCGCCGGAATCGACGGCTCCGGGCTCCGCGGCAGCAACACCGGCGTCTTCTCCGGCGTGGCCGGCTCGGACTACGCCCAGGTGCTCGCCGGGGTGCCGGAGACCGAGGGCTACCTGATGACGGGCACCGCCACCAGCGTGGCCTCCGGGCGGATCGCCTACGCGCTCGGCCTGGAGGGCCCGGCGGTCACCGTGGACACCGCGTGCTCCTCCTCGCTGGTCGCCCTGCACCTGGCCGTGCAGTCGCTGCGCAACGGCGAGTGCGACCTGGCCCTGGCCGGCGGGGTGACCGTGATGAGCACACCCGTCGGCTTCGTGGAGTTCGCCCGGCAGAACGGCCTGGCCGCCGACGGTCGCTGCAAGTCCTTCGCGGCCGCGGCCGACGGCACCGGCTGGGCCGAGGGCGTCGGCGTGCTCGTCGTCGAGCGGCTGTCCGACGCGCTGCGCAACGGGCACCGGGTGCTCGCCACCGTGCGGGGCAGCGCGGTCAACCAGGACGGCGCCTCCAACGGCCTGACCGCGCCCAACGGCCCCTCCCAGCAGCGGGTCATCCGCCGGACGCTGGCCGTCGCGGGCCTCGGCCCCGGGGAGGTGGACCTGGTGGAGGCGCACGGCACCGGCACCCGGCTCGGCGACCCGATCGAGGCCCAGGCCCTGCTCGCCACCTACGGCCGGGACCGGGCCGGGGACCGGCCGCTGTACCTCGGCTCCCTCAAGTCGAACATCGGCCACACCATGGCGGCGGCCGGCGTCGGCGGCGTGATCAAGACCGTGATGGCGCTGCGCCACGGCGTGCTCCCCGCGACGCTGCACGTCGACGAGCCCACCCCGCAGGTCGACTGGTCCTCGGGCGGCGTCGAACTGCTCACCGGGAACCGGCCGTGGCCGGAGACCGGCCGGCCGCGCCGGGCCGGCGTCTCGTCCTTCGGGATGAGCGGGACCAACGCCCATGTGATCCTCGAACAGACCGTCGAGCCGGACGGGCCCGGCACCCCCGCCACCGGCGGGCCGACGGCCGACGTCCGGCCGTGGGTGCTCTCCGCCCGGACCCCCGGGGCGCTGCGTGCGCAGGCGGCCCGCCTGGCGCAGGACCTGGCGGCCCGGCCGGAGCGGCCGGTCGCCGACCTCGGCCACGCCCTGCTGCGCTCCCGCGCGCTCTTCGAGCACCGGGCCGTCGTGCTGGGCCGGGAGGCCGGGGAGTTCGCGGCGGGCCTGCGGGCCGTCGCCGATGCCGAGCCGGCGCCGTCGGTGGTGACCGGCGAGGCGCTGCCCGCGGGGCGGGGCCCGGTCTGGGTGTTCCCCGGCCAGGGCGGGCAGTGGGCCGGCATGGCGGTCGAACTGCTGGACTCCTCACCGGTGTTCGCCGCCCGCTGGGCGGAGTGCGAGCGGGCGCTGGGCGCGTACGTCGACTGGTCGCCCGGTGACGTGGTGCGCGGCGTCCCGGGCGCGCCCGGGCTCGACCGGGTGGACGTCGTGCAGCCCGTGCTGTTCGCGGTCATGGTGTCGCTGGCCGAGGTCTGGCGGTCCTTCGGCGTGGTGCCGGCCGCGGTGATCGGCCACTCCCAGGGCGAGATCGCGGCGGCGTGCGTGGCCGGCGCGCTCTCCCTGGAGGACGCCGCCCGGGTGGTGGCGCTGCGCGCCCGCGCGCTGGGGGCGCTGGCCGGCCGGGGCGGCATGGTCTCGGTGGCCGCGCCGCGGGCCGAGGTCGAACCGTGGCTGGAGCGGTGGGACGGCCGGCTGTCGGTGGCGGCCGTCAACGGCCCGTCCGCGGTGGTGGTCTCCGGCGAGCCGACGGCGCTGGAGGAACTGATGGCGCAGGCCCGCTCGCAGGAGGTCCGGGTCAAGCGCATCGACGTGGACTACGCCTCGCACTCGGCCCAGGTCGAGGAGCTCAGGGCCGAGCTGCTGGAGGCGCTGGCGTCGATCCGCCCGGGCCGGGCCGGGACCGCGTTCTTCTCCACCGTGACCGCCGGACGCCTGGACGGCGAGGGCCTGGACGCCGAGTACTGGTACCGGAACCTGCGGGAGCCGGTGCTGCTGGAACCGGTCGTCCGGGAGCTGGTCGACCGGGGCCACCTGGTCTTCGTCGAGGTCGGCCCGCACCCGGTGCTGGGCGCCCCGGTCGCCGAGACCGCCGAGCGGGCCGGCGCCGAGCCGGTGGTCGTCGGCACCCTGCGCCGGGACCAGGGCGGCATGGAACGGATGCTCGCCTCGGTGGCCGAACTGTCGGTGAACGGCGTGCCGGTGGACTGGACGGCCGCCTACCGCGACCACCGTCCGGTCCAGGTGGACCTGCCGACCTACGCCTTCCAGCACGAACGGTACTGGCCGCAGGCGGTGGCACCCCGGGCGGCCGCCGACCCCGCGGACGAGCGGTTCTGGCGGGCCGTCGCGGAGCAGGACCTCGACGTCCTGGCGGACACCCTCGGGCTGGCCGACCGCGCCCCGCTGGCGGACGTCGTCCCGGCGCTGTCCGCCTGGCGGGCCGGCCGGCACGAGCAGTCGGTGCTGGACTCCTGGCGCTACCGGGTCGGCTGGTCCCGGCTCGGCGAGTCCGGCGGGCCGGGCCGGCTCACCGGCTCCTGGCTGGTCGTGGTGCCCGCGGGCCTCGCCGACCATCCCGCCGTCCACGGCGCGGTGCACGCCGTCCAGGACCACGCCGACGGCGCCGTCGTGCTGCGCGTCGACGAGGACGCCGTCACCGCCGCGGCCGACGGCGGGCGCGCGGCGTTGGTCGACGCGGTCCGCGCCGCGCTGGCGGACGGCCCGCCACCGGCCGGGGTGCTCTCGCTGCTCGGGATGGACCAGGCCAGGCATCCTCGGGAACGGGTGGTGCCGCGCGGGCTCGCGCTGGCGATGACGCTGATCCAGGCCCTCCCCGAGGCAGGGGTCGAGGCGCCCCTGTGGTGTGCGACCCGCGGCGCCGTCGGCGCGGGGGAGGACGCCGGGCCGGCCGACCCCGAGCAGGCCGCGCTCTGGGCGCTCGGCCGGGTGGCAGCTCTGGAGGAGCCGCAGCGCTGGGGCGGCCTGATCGACCTGCCGGAGATCGTCGACGAGCGGGCCGGCCGGCGGCTGGCGCTGGTCCTGGCCGGGCTCGGCGGCGAGGACCAGACCGCGGTGCGCGCCTCCGGGATCTACGGCCGCCGACTGGTGCACGCCACCGCGGCCGACTACGCCGCGACACCCGGGTGGCAGCCGCGCGGCACGGTGCTGGTCACCGGCGGCACCGGCGCGCTCGGCGCCCGGGTGGCGCGCTGGCTGGCCGCCGAGGGCGCGGAGCACCTGGTGCTGCTCAGCCGCCGCGGCGCCGCCGCCCCCGGGGCCGCGGAACTGCGCGAGGAACTCGCCGCCCTCGGCCCCCGGGTCTCCGTGGAGGCCTGCGACACGGCCGACCGGGCGGCACTGGCCGCGCTGGTCGAGCGGGTGCGGGCCGACGGCGGACCGGTCACGGCGGTGGTGCACGCCGCCGGCGCCGGTGTCCTCGGCCCACTGGCCGATGCGGGCCTGGACGACCTGGTGACGGTGCTGGGCGCCAAGGTCGAGGGCATCGCCAACGTGGAGGCCGTGCTGGACCCGGCGCAGCTGGAGGCGGTCGTCTACTTCTCCTCGATCACCGCCGTCTGGGGCGCCGGCGACCACGCCGTCTACGCCGCCGCCAACGCGGTGCTCGACGCCCGCGCGGAGCGGCGCCGCGCCGACGGTGTTCCGACCCTGTCCGTGGCCTGGGGGCCGTGGGCCGGCGGCGGCATGGTCGACGAGGCGATCTACGACACGCTCCGCCGCCGCGGCCTGCCCGTGATCGACCCGGACCTGGCCGTCGCCGGACTGCGGCGGATGCTCGCCGAGGGGGAGACCTCGGTCATCCTGGCCGACGTGGACTGGGAGCAGTTCGTCCCGGTGTTCACCTCCGGCCGCCCCTCCCGGCTGCTCGACGAACTGCCCGAAGCCCGGCCGGAGCCCGAACAGCCCGCCCAGGGGCAGGGATCCGGGGCGCCCGGTTCCGCCTTGGCCCGGCGGCTGGAGGAACTGGACGAGGACCAGCGGGCGCGGGCGCTGCGCGAGCTGGTGGGCGAGCACGTGGCCGCCGTGCTCGGCCACCGGAGCGGCGAGGCGGTCGACGCGCGGCGGGCGTTCAAGGAACTCGGCTTCGACTCCCTGACCGCGGTCGAGCTGCGCAACCGGCTGAACGCGGCCTCCGGCCTGCGGCTGCCCAGCACCATGGTCTTCGACCACCCGACACCGGCGGCGCTCGCCGGGTTCATCGGCCGGAAGGTCTTCGGCGATCGCGAGGCCGCGCCCGCCCTCCCGGCGGTGCCGGCCGCCGCGGTCCGCCGGGACGAACCGATCGCCATCGTCGCGATGGGCTGCCGCTACCCGGGCGGCATCACCACCCCGGAGCAGCTGTGGCAGGCACTGCTGGACGAGGCGGACCTGACCACCCCCTTCCCCACCGACCGCGGCTGGCCGCTGGACCGGCTCTTCGACCCGGACCCCGACGCCCCCGACTCCAGCTACGCGGACCGGGGCGGTTTCCTGCACGACGCGGGACTGTTCGACGCCGGCTTCTTCGGCATCTCGCCCCGCGAGGCGCTCTCGATGGACCCGCAGCAGCGGCTGCTGCTGGAGACCTCCTGGGAGGCCCTGGAACGGGCCGGCATCGGCCCGCGCTCGCTGCGCGGAAGCCGCACCGGCGTCTACTTCGGCATGGCCGACCAGGCCTACGGCACCCGGCTCCGGGACTCCGCCGATCTGGAGGGCTACCTGGTGACCAGCGCCTCCGCCAGCGTGGTCTCCGGCCGGGTCTCCTACGTGCTGGGCCTGGAAGGCCCGGCCGTCACGATCGACACGGCCTGCTCCTCCTCGCTGGTCGCGCTGCACCTGGCGGCGCAGGCGCTGCGGATGGGCGAGTGCGACCTGGCGATGGCCGGCGGCGTCATGGTGATGCCCGACCCGACCTCCTTCGTGGCCTTCAGCCGCCAGCGCGGCCTGGCCGCCGACGGCCGCTGCAAGTCCTTCGCGGGGGCGGCCGACGGGTTCTCCCTCGCGGAGGGCGCCGGCGTGCTGCTGGTGGAGCGGCTGTCGGACGCCCGGCGCAACGGCCATCCGGTGCTCGCGGTGCTGCGCGGCTCGGCGATCAACCAGGACGGCGCGTCCAACGGGCTGACCGCGCCCAACGGCCCCTCGCAGCAGCGCGTGATCGCCGCCGCCCTGGCCGACGCGGGGCTGTCGTCCGACGAGGTCGACGCGGTGGAGGCGCACGGCACCGGCACCACGCTCGGCGACCCGATCGAGGCCCAGGCGCTGCTGGCCTCCTACGGTCAGGGCCGGCCGGCGGGCGAACCGCTGTGGCTCGGCTCGCTCAAGTCCAACATCGGCCACACCCAGGCGGCGGCCGGGGTGGCCGGCGTGATGAAGGTGGTGCTGGCCCTCCGCCACGGCGTGCTGCCGCGAACCCTGCACGTCGACGAGCCGACCCCGCACGTGGACTGGACGGCGGGCGCGGTGGAACTGCTCACCGAGGCCAGGACCTGGCCCGAGCAGGGGCGTCCGCGCCGGGCCGGCGTCTCCTCCTTCGGGATCAGCGGCACCAACGCGCACGTGATCATCGAGCAGGCTCCGGCGGACGGACCGCAGGCCCCGGCCGGCGCACCGGCGGCCGGCGAGGACGGGCCGGCGATCGCGGACGGCGGCCCCGTCCCGGTGGTCGTCTCCGGCAGCGGCGAGGCGGGCCTGCGGGCCCAGGCCGCGCGGCTGCGCGCCTTCCTGGCGGACGAACCCGACGCCACCGTCGGCGACCTGGCCTGGTCACTGGCGACCACCCGCACCGTGCTCGACCACGCGGCCGTCCTGGTGGCCGGCGACCGGGCCGACCTGACCCGGGCGCTCGACGCGCTCGCCGACGGCGGGAAGAGCGCCGCACTGGCGCAGGACCGGCCGGCCGAGGGCCGGGTGGCCTTCCTGTTCACCGGCCAGGGTGCGCAGCGGCCCGGGATGGGCGCCGGGCTCTACCGGGCGTACCCGGCCTACGCGAGGGCCTTCGACGAGGTCTGCGCCGAGCTCGACCACTACCTGGACAGGCCGCTGAAGGACGTCGTGTTCGGCGAGCCCGGCTCGCCCGACGCGGAGCAGCTGAACCGGACGGTCTTCACCCAGGCCGCCCTGTTCGCTCTGGAGGTGGCGCTGTTCAGGCTGCTGGAGGGCTGGGGCGTCACCCCCGACTACCTGCTCGGCCACTCGATCGGCGAGCTGGCCGCGGCGCACGTGGCCGGCGTCTGGTCGCTGGCGGACGCCGCCCGGGTGGTCGCGGCCCGCGGCTGGCTGATGCAGCGGCTCCCGGCCGGCGGTGCCATGGCGGCCGTCGCGGCCGGTGAGGCGGAGGTCCGCGAGGCGCTGGCGCCGTTCGGGGACCGGCTGTCCGTGGCGGCCGTCAACGGGCCGTCCTCGGTGGTGGTGTCCGGTCCCGCCGCCGAGGTCGACCTGGTCGCCGCCGAGTTCGCCGGGCGCGGCGTGCGCGTCAAGAAACTGACGGTCAGCCACGCCTTCCACTCGGCCCTGATGGAGCCGATGCTGGCGGACTTCGAGCGGGTGGTGGCCGGGGCGGAGTTCCACGACCCGGTCCTGCCGCTGGTGTCCAACGTGACCGGTGAGCCCGCCCGGGCCGGGGAACTGCGCGATCCGGCCTACTGGAGCCGCCAGGTGCGCCAGGCCGTGCTGTTCGCGCCCGGGGTGGCGGCCCTGGCCGAGCGGGAGGTGGCGACCTTCCTGGAGATCGGCCCCGACGCGGTGCTGACCGCGATGGCGGGCGAGTGCCTGGAGGCCGGCGGCGGTGATCCGGCGACGGTCCCGGCGTGCGTACCGACGCTGCGCCGCGACCGCGACGAGGCGCGGACCCTCGCGGCGGCCGTCGGCCGGCTGCACGTGCGGGCCGGGCGGGTGAGCTGGCCCGAGCTGTTCGCGGGCAGCGGCGCCGCCCGGATCGGGCTTCCCACCTACGCCTTCCGGCACCAGCACTACTGGCTGGGCCTGCCGGCCGCCGGCCGGAGCGGCCTGTCCGCGGCCGGCCTGCGCGAGGCGGAGCACCCGCTGCTCGGCGCGGGCATCGACCTGCCGGAGCCGGGGGCGGTGCTGTACAGCGGCCGGCTGTCCCGGACGGGCGGCGCGGCGGACCGCCGCGAGCTCGCCGGCGGCGAGCTGGTGGAGCTCGCGCTGTGGGCGGGCGGCCGGGCCGGGCACGACCGGATCGCGGAGGCCACGGCCGTCGAGCGGCTGGAGGTGCCCGAGCACGGCGGTGTGCAGCTGCGGCTGCGGGTGGCCGCCGGTGACCGGGCCGGGAGGGAGTTCACCCTGCACGCGCGGCCCGAGGAAGCGGCCGACGGCCCGTGGCGAAGCCTGCTGACGGGTGTGCTGACCGAGGCGCCCGTCCCGGTCCCCGCCGAGCCCGGCGCCTGGCCGCCGGCCGGGGCGGAACCGGTCGACC
Source organism: Kitasatospora sp. NPDC008115 (assembly GCF_042957205.1). NCBI lineage: Bacteria > Bacillati > Actinomycetota > Actinomycetes > Kitasatosporales > Streptomycetaceae > Kitasatospora > Kitasatospora sp. NPDC008115. The sequence continues at coordinate 20,603 of NZ_JBIBHU010000044.1, forward strand.
TGACGGAGCTCCACCGGGCCTGGGCCCGTGTCGCGCCCGTCGACGAGGCGCCCTCGGACGCGGTGCAGTCGCTCTGGCGGCGGGGCGAGGAGTTCTACGCCGACCTCCTGCTCGCCGAGCAGGAGGCTCCCGAGGCCGAGCGGTACAGCCTGCACCCGGCCCTGCTGGCCGGGGTCGGGGAGTTGGCCGTCCTCGCGGACGCGCAGCTGGGCCGGGACGCGCGGCGGCCGTCCCGCTGGAGCGGTGTCTCGCTCTTCGCCGCCGGTGCGACGGCGGTACGGGTCAGGCTGCGGGCGAACGGCCCGGACGCGTTCTCGGCGGAGCTCACGGACCCGCAGGACGGGCCGGTCGCAGCGGTGGAGACGCTGACGCTGTCGGAGGCGCCCGCCCAGGCCGGCGCCGCGGCGGACCGGCCCGGCGACCGGACGGACTCGCTGTACCGGCTCGCCTGGACCGCCCTGCCCGCCGCCGCGGCCGTCGGGTCCGCGGGCGGCGGCTGGGCGGTGCTCGGCGGTGAGGACTCCCGGGCCGACGGGGTCGGCAAGGCGCTGGCGGCCGCGCTGGACGCACGGGTGGAGGTCCACGCCGACACGACCGCCCTGGGCCTGGCGCTCGACGCGGGCACCGCCGCCCCGGAGACCCTGGTCGTCCCGGTCGGCTCGGGCTGGGACGGCGGAGCCGACACGATGGCCGGGGCGGCCCGGCGAACGGTCCACCGGACCCTGGAGGTCGTCCAGCGGCTGCTGGCCGACACCCGGCTGGCGGGCAGCCGGCTGGTGCTGGTCACCAGCGGCGCCGTCGACACCGGCCGGTCCCCGGCCCCGGCCGATCCGGTCGCCTCGGCGGCCCGGGGCCTGCTGCTCTCGGCGCAGGCCGAGCACCCGGACCGGTTCCTGCTGCTCGACCTCGACGACCTCGACGACCCCGACGGCGGCGCTCTGCTGGCCGCGGTCGGCACCGCGCGGGCCCTGGAGGAGCCGCAACTGGCCGTCGTCGCGGGCGCGCTGCTGGCACCGCGGCTGACCCGGGTCGACGCGCCCACCGGGCAGGCTCCGGCCCTCGCCCCGGACGGCACGGTGCTGGTCACCGGCGCCACCGGTGCGATCGGCACCCTGCTGGCCCGCCACCTGGTGGCCGAGCACGGCGTGCGCCACCTCCTGCTGGTCAGCCGGCGGGGCGAGCGGGCGGACGGTGCGGCGCGGCTCGGCGCCGAGCTCACCGCCGCGGGCGCCACCGTCACCTTCGCCGCCTGCGACGTCGCGGACCGGGAGGCGCTGGCGGCCGTCCTGGCCGCGATCCCGGGTGAGCACCCGCTGACCGCCGTCGTGCACGTGGCCGGCACCGTCGACGACGGCGTGGTGACGGCGCTGACCCCGGAGCAGGTCGACGCCGTGCTGCGCGCCAAGGTCGACGCGGCGGCCAACCTGCACCGGCTGACGCACGGTCACGACCTGGCCGGATTCGTGCTGTTCTCGTCCGGGACCGGCACCTTCGGCGGCGTCGGACAGGCCAACTACGCGGCCGCCAACGCCTTCCTGGACGGCCTGGCGTGCCTGCGGCAGGCCGAGGGCCTGCCGGGCACCTCACTGGCCTGGGGGCTCTGGGACACCAGCGGCGGCATGGCCGGCGGCCTGTCCGACCGGGACCTGCGGCGGATGCTGCAGGCCGGCGTCGTGCCACTGGCCGGGGCCAAGGGCCTGGAACTCTTCGACGCCGCCTGGGCCAGGCAGGAGGCGGTCCTGGTCCCGATGGGACTCGACCCGGCCGTGCTGCGCGGCAGGGCCGCCGCCGGAACCCTGCTGGCGGCACTGCGAGGACTGTTCCGCGCGCCGCTGCGCCGGGCCGCCGGACCGGCGGGCGCGCGGAGCGGCGACGGATTCGCCGGCCGACTCGCCGCACTCCCGGCGGACGAGCGCCTGCGGACGCTGGTCGAGCTGGTCCGCGGCCAGGTCGCGGCCGTCCTCGACTACCCGTCGCCCGACGGGCTGGACACGCAGCGCTCCTTCCGGGAGATCGGCTTCGACTCGCTGACGGCGGTCGAACTGCGCAACGGCCTGGTCGCGACCACCGGCGTCCAGCTCTCCGCGGCCCTGGTGTTCGACTATCCGACGCCGACCGCGCTGGCCGAGTACCTGGAGACCGCGATCCTCCAGGGCATGGCCGGCGTCCGGCTGCCCGTGCTCGCCCAACTGGACCAGCTGGAGGCCGGACTGGCCGAACTGGAGGCGGGTGACGGGGTGCGCGAGCAGGTGGCCGCCCGGCTGCGCACCCTGGTGGCCGCCTGGGACCGGACGGACACCGGCGCCGGCCCGTCCGTCGGCGTCCTCGACAAGCTCGACACGGCCTCCGACGAAGAGCTGTTCCGCCTCATCAACACCGAGTTCGGCAAGGAATGACGCCCCCGCGTCGTCGCCGCCCACCCGGGGCCGCAACACACCGCCCCAGACTCGCAGTCCACACGACCGGGAGTGACACCGATGGCACATGAGAACGAGCTCCGCGACTACCTCAAGTGGGTGACCGCGGACCTCCACCGCACCCGGCAGAAGCTGGCCGACCTGGAGTCGCGCGGCAGCGAGCCCATCGCCATCGTCGGCATGGCCTGCCGCTACCCCGGCGAGGTCGGGTCCCCCGAGGACCTGTGGGGCCTGGTCCACGACGGACGGGACGCGATCGGCCCCTTCCCCACCGACCGCGGCTGGGACCTGGAGGGCCTCTACGACCCGGACCCGGAACGGATCGGCACCTGCTACGCGCGGGAGGGCGGCTTCCTGCACGACGCCACGGAGTTCGACCCGGGCTTCTTCGGCATCTCGCCGCGCGAGGCGACGGCGATGGACCCGCAGCAGCGGCTGATGCTGGAGATCTCCTGGGAGGCGCTGGAGCGGGCCGGGATCGACGCCTCCGCGCTGCGCGGCAGCCGGACCGGCGTGTTCGCGGGCATGAACCAGCAGGACTACGGCACGATCCTGGCCGCCTCGGCCGAGGGGATCGACAACTACGCCTCCACCGGCACCTCCAACAGCGTGCTCTCGGGCCGGGTCTCCTACGTCCTGGGCCTGGAGGGCCCGGCCGTGACGGTCGACACCGCCTGCTCCTCCTCCCTGGTCGCCCTGCACCTGGCCGCCCGGTCCCTGCGGGAGGGCGAGTGCGACCTGGCGCTCGCCGGCGGTGTCACCGTGATGTCGACCACCGCCGTGCTGATCGCGCTGTCCCGGCAGCGGGCCCTGTCGGAGGACGGCCGCTGCAAGGCCTTCTCCGCCGCCGCGGACGGCGCCGGCTGGAGCGAGGGCGCCGGTGTCCTGCTGGTCGAGCGGCTCTCCGACGCCCAGCGGCTCGGCCATCCGGTGCTGGCCGTGCTGCGGGGCAGCGCGGTCAACCAGGACGGCGCCTCCAACGGGCTGACCGCGCCCAACGGCCCGTCCCAGCAGCGGGTGATCCGCCAGGCCCTGGCCGATGCCCGGCTGACCGCGGCGGACGTGGACGCGGTCGAGGCGCACGGCACCGGCACGAGCCTGGGCGACCCGATCGAGGCCCAGGCCCTGCTCGCCACCTACGGGACCGCCCGCCCGGCCGACCGCCCGCTCTGGCTCGGCGCGGTGAAGTCGAACCTCGGCCACACCGGTGCCGCCGCCGGTGTCGCCGGCGTCATCAAGATGGTGATGGCGATCCGCAACGCCCGGCTGCCCATGACCCTGCACGTGGACGAGCCCACACCGAACGTGGACTGGACGGCCGGCGCGGTGGAACTGCTCACCGAGGAGCGGCCGTGGCCGGAGACCGGCTCGGCCCGCCGGGCCGCCGTCTCCTCCTTCGGCGTGAGCGGCACCAACGCCCACGTGATCCTGGAGCAGGCCCCCGAAGCGGAGGCTGCCGCGGCGCCGGCCGATCCGCCCGCGCCGCCGGTGGCGCTGCCGGCCCTGCCCTGGCTGGTGTCCGGGCGCGGCGAACAGGGACTGCGGGCCCAGGCGCGCAAACTCCTCGACCGGTTGACGGAGCGTCCGCAGCCCGCCGCCGACGTCGCCTACTCGCTGGCCACCACCCGCACCGCCCTGGAGCACCGGGCCGCGGTCGTGGCGCAGGACACCGCGGGGCTGCTCGACGGCCTGGCCGCCCTCGCCGAGGACCGCGCCGCCGACACCGTCACCCTCGGGACACCGGTCAAGGGCGAGGTCGCCTTCGTCTTCCCCGGCCAGGGCTCGCAGTGGGCCGGCATGGGGCGGGAGTTGCTGGACACCTCCCCGGTCTTCGCCGCGGCCGCCCGCGAGTGCGCCGAGGCGATCGAGGAGTTCACCGACTGGAAGGTGCTGGACGTCCTGCGGGGCGAACCAGGGGCCCCCTCGCTGGACCGCCTCGACGTGGTCCAGCCCGTGCTGTTCACCATGATGGTGTCGCTCGCGGCGCTGTGGCGCTCGCACGGCATCGAACCGACGGCGGTGCTCGGGCACTCGCAGGGCGAGATCGCCGCCGCCCATGTCGCCGGCGGGCTGTCCCTGGCGGACGCCGCCCGGGTGGTGGTGCTGCGCAGCCGGGCCTGGCTGACGCTCGACGGGCGCGGCGCCATGGTGTCGGTGCTCCTGCCGGCGGACGAGGTGACGCAGCGGCTGGTCCGCTGGGAGGGCCGTCTTTCAGTGGCCGCGGTCAACAGCTCCCGGGCCTGCATCGTCGCGGGCGACCCGGAGGCCTGCGAGGAGTTCGCCGCGGCCTGCGAGTCCGACGGCGTCCGGGCCCGCCGGATCACCAGTGCCAGCGGCGCGGGCCACACCTCCCACGTGGACGTGCTGCGCGAGCGCATCCTGGCCGACCTCGCGCCGGTGGCGCCGCGGGCCGGCGACGTGCCGTTCTACTCCACCGTCACCGGCGGCCGGCTGGACACCGCCGGCCTCGACACCGACTACTGGTGGCGCAACATGCGCGAGCCGGTGGCCTTCGAGCAGGCGGTGCGCTCCGTGCTGCGCGACGGCCGGCGGATCCTCATCGAGGTGAGCCCCCACCCGGTCATGATGATGTTCCTCCAGGAGATCATCGAGGACAGCGGGAACCCGGCCCGGGCCTGCCCCACGCTGCGCCGCGACCACGGGGGCCTGGACCGGATGACGGCCTCGCTCGCCGAGGCCCACACCTACGGCGCCCCCGTCGACTGGCCCGGGGTGTTCGCCGGCACCGGCGCCGAGCGGATCGAGCTGCCGACCTACGCCTTCCAGCGGCAGCCCTTCTGGTCCGAGAGCCGGGGCACGGGCGGTGACGTCGGCTCCGTGGGCCTGGGCCAGGTGGAGCACCCGCTGCTCGGCGCCCTGGTGCTGACGGCCGGTGACGACGGCGCCGTGGTGACCGGCCGGATCTCGTTGCGCACCCACCCCTGGCTCGCCGGCCACGCGGTCGCCGACCAGGTGGTCTTCCCGGGGACGGGCTTCGTCGAGCTCGCCGTCCTGGCCGGCGACCAGGTCGGCTGCGGCCGGGTCGAGGAGCTGACCCTCCAGGTACCGCTGATCGTCCCCCGCACCGGCGCGACCGTGGTCCAGGTCCGGCTGGAGGCACCCGACGAGAGCGGTGCCCGTCTGCTGACCGTCTACTCCCGGCCCGAGGGCGGCGACACCGGTGTGGTGTGGACCCGGCACGCCGCCGGCACGGTCACCGAGGCCCGGACCGGGAGCGTCGAGCCGTCCGGCGAGGCCTGGCCGCCCGCCGACGCCGAGGCGGTCGACACGGCCGGCCTCTACGAGCGGATGGCGGAGGCCGGCTACCAGTACGGCCCCGAGTTCCGGGGCCTGACCGCGCTCTGGCGCCGCGGATCCGAGGTGTTCGCCGAGGTCGGGCTGGAGCAGCGGCAGGCTTCCGAGGCCGGGCGCTTCGGCCTGCACCCGGCGCTGTTCGACGCCGCCCTGCACGCGATGCACGCCCTCGGCGACGGCGGGCAGGACGGTGTGGGCATGCCGTTCTCCTGGTCCGGCGTCGACCTGCACGCCTCGGGCGCCGCGCGGCTGCGGGTGCGGATCTCCCGAGGACAGGGGGACGCCGTCTCGCTGCTGCTGGCCGACGACACCGGCGCACCGGTCGCCTCCGTCGAGTCGCTGGTCGTCCGCCGGATGACCGACGCGAGCTTCGCGGCGGCCCGCGACGAGTCGCTCTACCGGCTCGACTGGCGCACCGTCCAGGCCGACGGCGCCGGCCCGTCCTGTGCGGTCCTGGGCGATGCGTCCGAACTCGTCGAGGCGCTTCCGGGCAGCACGCCGTTCGCCGGCCTGCCCGAACTCCTCGCGGCCCCCGCGCTCCCGGAGACCGTGCTGCTCCCCGTCGCCGAGCACGGCGGCGGGCCCGCGGCCTGGGAACCGGTCGTCGCACTGCTGGCGTTCCTCCGGTCCTGGCTCGCCGAGGAGCGGCTGGAAGGCACCCGGCTGGTGCTGGTGACCCGCGGGGCGGTTGCCACGGACGGCCGCGAGGACGTCACCGACCTGTCGGCCACCGGAGTCTGGGGCCTGGTCAGGTCCGCCCAGTCGGAGCACCCCGGCCGGTTCGCCCTGGTCGACCTCGACGGCACCGCCGGGTCGCTGGCCGCCCTGGGCGGCGCACTGGCCTCGGGGGAGGACCAGCTGGCCGTTCGCTCGGGCCGCGTCACGGCTCCCCGGCTGGTCCGCTGGGACCGCGCCGCGACCGCGCTCCCGCCGGCCGGCGAGCGCGCCTGGCGCCTGGAGAACACCAGCCCCGGCAGTTTCGAGGGCCTGCAACTGGTGCCCTACCGCGAGGCCCTGGAACCGCTGGAGCCCCATCAGGTCCGGCTGGCGATCCGTGCCGCCGGCATGAACTTCAAGGACGTCGTGGTCGCGCTCGACCTCGTGCCGGGGCTGAGCGGACTGGGCGGAGAGGTCGCCGGCGTCGTGCTGGAGGTCGGTTCGCAGGTGCGCGGCGTCGAGGCCGGCGACCGGGTCATGGGCCTGTGCACCGAGACCTTCGGACCGGTCGGGGTCACCGACCAGCGCCTGCTGGTCCGGATGCCGGACGACTGGACCTTCGAGCAGGCCGCCGCCGTACCGGTCGCCTACATGACCGCCTACTACGGCCTGGTCGATCTCGCCGGCCTGCGCCCCGGCCAGTCGGTGCTGATCCACGCGGCCGCCGGCGGTGTCGGCGTCGCGGCCGTCCAGCTGGCGCGGCATCTGGGCGCCGAGGTCTACGGCACGGCCAGCCCCGGCAAGTGGCCGACCCTGCGCGAGTACGGCCTGGACGACGGGCACATCGCCAGCTCCCGCACCCTGGAGTTCGAGGAGCGGTTCCTGGCGGCGACCGGTGGCCGGGGCATGGACGTGGTGCTGGACTGCCTGGCCGGCGAGTTCGTCGACGCCGGCCTGCGCCTGCTGCCGCGCGGCGGGCGTTTCCTGGAGATGGGCAAGACCGACAAGCGGGACCCGGGGCTGACCGCCGAGCGGTACCCCGGCGTCGGCTACCAGGCCTACGACCTCCTGGAGGCCGGGCCCGACCGGATGCGCGCGATGCTGCTGGAGATCCTCGACCTGTTCGAGGCCGGCGTCCTGCGGCACTCCCCGGTGACCACCTGGGACGTGCGCCGCGCCAAGGACGCCTTCCGCGAGCTGAGCCAGGCCCGTCTGGTCGGCAAGGTCGTGCTCACCGTCCCCGGCCCGCTCTGGCCGGAGCACGGAACCGTCCTGGTGACCGGCGGCACCGGCCTGCTGGGCGGCCTGCTCGCCCGCCACCTGGTGACCCGGCACGGCGTGCGCGACCTGGTCCTCACCAGCCGCCGTGGCGCCGACGCCCCCGGCGCGGCCGAACTCGTCGCCGAACTGACCGGGGCCGGTGCCCGGGTCACCGTCGCGGCCTGCGACGCGGCGGACCGCGAGGCATTGCGCGAGGTCCTGGCGGCCATCCCGGCCGACCGGCCGCTCAGCGGCGTGATCCACGCGGCCGGCGTGCTGCGGGACGGACTGATCGAGTCGATGAGCGCGGAGCAGGCCGCCGCGGTGCTGCGTCCCAAGGTGCAGGGCGCGATCAACCTGCACGAGCTGACGGCGGACCGGGAGATCTCGGCCTTCGTGCTCTTCTCCTCGCTCGCCGGCATCATGGGCGGCCCGGGTCAGGCCAACTACGCGGCGGCCAACGCGATGCTGGACGGCCTGGCCCACCACCGCAGGGCCGCCGGTCTGCCCGCGCTCTCACTGCCCTGGGGCTTCTGGGAGCAGCGCAGCGAGCAGTCCGCGCACCTGGACGAACGCGACCTGAACCGGCTCAACCGGGGCGGCATCCTGCCGCTGGCCAGTGAGGAGGGCCTGGCGCTCTTCGACACGGCCTGCCGCACCGACGAGGTCGTGCTGGTGCCGGTGCGCCTCGATCCGGCGGCCATCGGAGCCCGCGGAACGTCGGTGCCGCCGATCATGCGCGCCCTGGTCCGTGCCACCGTCCGGCGCAGTGCGCGCTCCTCGGCCGTCGAGGCCGGCCCGCTGCGCGAGCAACTGTCCCGGCTGACCGGTGCCGAGCGCTCCCGCACCCTGCTGCAACTGGTCCGCGGCCAGGCCGCCGCCGTGCTCGGGCACGCGGACGCCGAGACGATCGCGGCCGCCCGGCCGTTCAAGGAGTTCGGCTTCGACTCGCTGAGCGCGGTCGAGTTCCGCAACCGCCTGGCCACCGCGACCGGCCTGCGGCTGCCCGTCACCCTGGTCTTCGACCACCCCACACCCAACGAGCTCACGGGGTACCTGCTCGAACAGCTGCTCGGCGAGTCGGCGTCGGTCGAGCCCGCCGCGCCGGCGGCACCGGCCGCCGGACCGGCCGACCGCTCGGGCGAGGAGTTGGCGATCGTGGCCATGTCCTGCCGCTACCCGGGCGGGATCAGCAGCCCCGAGGACCTGTGGGACCTGGTGGTGGCGGAGCGGGACGGCGTCTCCGGCTTCCCGGCCGACCGCGGGTGGGCGATCCGCGAACCCGCCGCCGACGACGGATCGGCGCCGCCCCGACAGGGCGGCTTCGTGCACGACGCCGCGCTGTTCGACGCGGCCTTCTTCGGCATCGCCCCCCGCGAGGCGCTCACCATGGACCCCCAGCAGCGACTGCTGCTGGAAACCTCCTGGGAGGCCTTCGAACGGGCCGGGATCGACCCCGCCTCACTGCGCGGCAGCCGCACCGGCGTCTTCGTCGGCGCCTCCGCGCAGGGCTACGCGGCGCTCTTCCCGCGCGGCTCGGAGAGCATGGCCGGCTACGGCGTGACCGGGACCTCGACCAGTGTGGTGACCGGCCGGGTGTCCTACGCCCTCGGGCTGGAGGGCCCGGCGGTGACCGTCGACACGGCCTGCTCCTCCTCGCTGGTGGCGCTGCACACCGCCATGCGGTCGCTGCACGACGGGGAGTGCGACCTCGCGCTCGCCGGCGGCGTGGCGATCATGGCCAGCCCGTTCCTCTTCGACGACTTCCACCGGCAGGGCGGCATGTCCTCCGACGGCCGCTGCCGCGCGTTCTCCGCCGCGGCGGACGGCACCGGCTGGGCCGAGGGCGTCGGCCTGCTGCTGGTCGAGCGGCTCTCCGACGCGCGCCGCAACGGACACCCGGTGCTCGCCGTGCTGCGCGGCTCGGCGATCAACCAGGACGGCGCCTCCAACGGCCTGACCGCCCCCAGCGGGCCGTCCCAGCAGCGGGTGATCCGCCAGGCCCTGGCCGACGCCGGCCTGTCCACCGCGGACGTGGACGTGGTGGAGGCGCACGGCACCGGCACCACGCTCGGCGACCCGATCGAGGCCCAGGCGGTCCTGGCCACGTACGGCCGGGACAGGCCCGAGGACCGGCCGCTGTGGCTGGGGTCGATCAAGTCGAACATCGGCCACGCCCAGGCCGCCGCCGGCGTCGGCGGCGTGATCAAGATGGTGCTGGCGCTCCAGCGCGGCCTGATGCCCCGCTCGCTCCACATCGACGAGCCGACCCCGCACGTGGACTGGTCGGCCGGCGCGGTCGAACTGCTCACCCGGGCCCGGCCGTGGCCCGAGACCGACCGGCCCCGCCGGGCGGCCGTCTCCTCCTTCGGCGTCAGCGGCACCAACGCGCACGTCATCCTCGAACAGGCCCCGGCCGTCGAGCCCGCCGACCGCCCCGCCGAACCGGCCGTCCTCCCGGCCGTGCCGTGGGTGCTCTCCGGCCACACCGAGGCCGGCCTGCGCGCCCAGGCGAAGCGGCTGGCCGACACCCTGCGGAACCGCCCCGGAACGAACCCCGCCGACCTGGGCTACTCGCTCGCCACCGGACGGGCCGCGCTGGCCGAGCGGGCCGCGCTGCTGGTCCCCGACATCACCGCGGCCGTCACGGCGCTCGACGGCCTCGCCGCCGGTGAGGCCCCGCGCGAGGTGATCCGCGGCACGGCCGCGGACGGCGGCCTCGCCGTCCTGCTCTCCGGGCAGGGAGCCCAGCGCCCCGGCATGGGGCGCGATCTGTACCGGGCCTTCCCGGCGTTCGCCGAGGCCTTCGACACCGTGGCCGCACTGCTCGACCCGCTGCTCGGCCGGCCGCTGCGCGAGGTGGTCTTCGCGGACCCGGGCAGCGCGGAGGCCGCCGAACTCGACCGCACCTCCTGCACCCAGCCCGCGCTGTTCGCCGTCGAGGTCGCGCTCTACCGGCTGATCGAGTCCTGGGGCGTGCGGCCGCAGTACCTCCTCGGCCACTCGGTCGGCGAGATCAGCGCCGCCCACCTGGCCGGCTCGCTCCCGCTCGCCGACGCCTGCACCCTGATCGCCGCGCGCGGCCGCCTGATGCAGGCACTGCCCGAGGGCGGCGCGATGCTGGCGGTCGCGGCCACCGAGGCCGAGGTCACCGCGGCGATCGGCGAGGTGCCGGGTGCCGGGGACGGCACCGTCGGCATCGCCGCCGTCAACGCGCCCGAGGCGCTGGTGGTCTCCGGACCTGCCGAGGCCGTCCGCGCGCTCGCCGACCACTTCGCCGCCGCGGGCCGCCGCACCCGCCGGCTGGCGGTCAGCCACGCCTTCCACTCCTCGCTGATGGAGCCGATGCTGGCCGAGTTCGCCGAGACGGTGGGCGCCCTGTCGTGGCAGCCGCCGCGGATCCCGATCGTCTCCGACGTCACCGGCGAACTGCTCACCGCCGAGGAGATCGGCACCCCCGAGTACTGGGTGGAGCACGTCCGCCGCACGGTGCGCTTCGCCGACGGCGTCGCCACCCTCGCCCGCGAGGGCATCACCACGCTGCTGGAGGTCGGCCCGGACAGCGTGCTCACCCCGCTGGCCCAGGACTGCCTGGACGCCGCCGGGCGCGACCGCCGCCCGACCTGCGTCCCGGCGCTGCGCCGCGACCGGCCGGAGGCCGAGACCCTGCTCGCGGCCCTCGCCGCCCTCCACACCTCCGGCGTGGCGGTCGACTGGCCCGCGGTCTTCGCCGGCACCGGTGCCACCCGGGTCGACCTGCCCACCTACGCCTTCCAGCGGGACCGCTACTGGCCCGACAACCTGCCGGCCGACCACGGTGACCTCGCGGCCGCGGGCGTGGACACCACCGGGCACCCCCTGCTGGGCGCCTGGGTCGCCTCGGCCTCCGGCGACGAGGTGCTGTTCACCGGCGAACTCTCCACCTCCGGCCGGACCTGGCTCGCTGACCACACGGTGCTGGACAACGTGCTCTTCCCCGGCACCGGATTCGTCGAACTCGCCCTGTGGGCCGGCGCCCGGCTCGGCTGCGCGGCCCTGGAGGAGCTCGCGCTGCAGACCCCGCTGATCCTCGCGGAGCGGGCCACCGTCCGGATCCAGGTCGTGGTCGGCCGGGCCGACGAGGACGGCCGGCGCACGGTCGCCGTCTACTCGCGCGCCACCTCCGCCGACGAGTGGACCCGGCACGCGGAGGGCCTGCTCGTCCCCGGTGCCGAGGCACCGGCGGTCGGCGACGAGCACGGCGTCTGGCCTCCCGAGGGCGCCGAGCCGGTGGACCTCGACGGATTCTACGAACGGCTGGTCGACGCCGGCTTCGGCTACGGCCCCACCTTCCGCGGGCTGCGCGCCGCCTGGCGGCGCGGCGGCGAGGTCTTCACCGAGGTCGCCCTGCCGGAGGAGGCCGCCGAGTCCGGTACCGCCTTCGCCGCCCACCCGGCCCTGCTGGACGCGGCCCTGCACGGTCTCGGCTTCCTGCCCGCGGCCGGGCGGCCCGGCGCGTCAGGCCCCCGGCTGCCGTTCTCCTGGCAGGGGGTGTCCCTCCACCAGACCGGAGCCAGGGCGCTGCGGGTGCGGCTCTTCGAGACCGGTCCCGAGACGGTCGGGCTGTCGGTCGCCGACTCGGTCGGCCGGCCCGTCGCCGTGGTCCGGGCACTGACCGTGCGCGAGACCTCCCGGGACCAGCTGGCCCGCACCGTCGGTGGTCCCGAGGGACTGCACCGCACCTCCTGGATCCCCGCCCCGGCGCTGCCCGGGGCAACGGACGGCGGCCACTGGGCCGTCCTCGGCGCGACCGACGCCGTGCCCGGGCTCAGCCTGCCCGCGGAACACCACGCCGACCTCGACGCGCTGCTCGCCGCGCTCGACGAGGGCGCCGCCGTGCCGCAGACCGTGCTCGTCCCCTGCCCGCCGCCGGCGGCCGGCGCGGACACCGACCCCGCCGTGATCCGGGAGAGCGTGCACAACGGCCTCGGGCTGCTTCGGCGCTGGGTCGCGGACGAGCGGCTCGCCGCCGCCCGGCTGGTGCTCTGCACCCGGGGCGCGGTCGCGGCCGTCGCGGCCGAAGGCGTCGCCGACCTGGCCGGTGCGGCGCTCTGGGGACTCGGCCGGGCGGCCCAGCTGGAGAACCCCGACCGGATCGTCCTGGTCGACGTCGACGACGCGGTGGGCGGCGGCCTCCTGCCGGCCGCCGTCGCGCTGGCCCGCTCGGCCGGCGAACCGCAACTCGCGATCCGCGGCGGCGCCCTGCTGACGCCCCGGCTGACCAGGCTCCGGGAGATCGGGGACGCCGCACCGGCGGCCACCTGGAACACCGGCGGCACGGTGCTGGTCACCGGCGCCGGCGGACTGCTCGGTGGCCTGGTCGCCCGCCGCCTGGTCGCCGAGCACGGCGTCCGGCACCTCGTGCTGGCAAGCCGACGCGGCGCCGACGCGCCGGGCGCCGACGCCCTGCGGCGGGAACTGACCGATCTCGGCGCGACCGTCCGGCTGGCCTCCTGCGACATCGCCGACCGGCAGGCGCTCGCCGGCCTGCTCGGGGCCGTCCCGGCGGAACACCCGCTGTCCGGCGTGGTCCACGCCGCCGGCGTGGTGGACGACGGCCTGCTCGGCACACTCGTGCCCGAACAGGTCGACCGGGTGCTCCGGGCCAAGGTCGACGCCGCACTCAACCTGCACGCGCTCACCTCGGGATCGGACCTGACGGCCTTCGTGGTGTTCTCCTCCCTGGCCGGCACGCTCGGCGGCGCCGGGCAGGCCAACTACGCCGCGGCGAACGCCTTCCTGGACGCGCTCTGCGAGCGCCGGGCCTCGGCGGGCCTGCCCGCGGTCTCGCTGGGCTGGGGCCCGTGGGAGAGCAGCGCCGGCATGGCCGCCGCCGTGGGACAGGCCGACCTCAAGCGGATCGCCAGGGCCGGCCTGCGCCAGCTCGGCGCCGATGAGGGCATGGACCTGTTCGACGCGGCCCTCGCCTCCGGTGAGACGGTCGTGCTGCCGTTCAAGCTGGACCCGGTGGTCCGCACCGAGGGGTTCGGCGACGAGACCGTCCCCGCGATGATGCGCGGCCTGGCCGGAACCGCTCGCCGCCCGCTTCCCTCCGCCGCCCCGGCCGGGCTGCTGGAACGGCTGCGCCGGCTGCCGGAGAGCGAGCGGGCCACGGCGCTCACCGACCTGGTGCGGGCGGAGGCGGCCCGTGCGGTCGGGCTTCCCTCGGAGGCGGCCGTGCCGGCCGGCGGGGCGTTCAAGAGCCTGGGCTTCGACTCGCTGATGGCGGTGGACCTGCGCAACCGGCTCGGTGCCGTCACCGGTGTCCGGCTCCCGGCCACGCTGGTCTTCGACCACCCGACACCGACGGCGCTGGCCGAGTTCCTGCTCGACCGGCTCGCCCTCGGCGCGGAGCCGGACACCGACCCCCTCCTCCATGTCCTCGAAGGCCTGGAGACGGCCGTGCAATCCCTCGCCGGGGACGACGGCGGACGTCCGGCGATCGCCAGCCGCCTGCGGGTCCTGCTGGCCAAGCTGGAGGAGGGGCCGTCCGGTTGGGGCGACGACGACGAGGACGACGACCTCGACCTCGGCTCGGCGTCCGCCGAGGAGCTCGTCAGCATGATCGGCGACGAGTTCGGCATCCGCTGACGGCGATCCGGCACGGCGCACGGGCCGCACCTGACGATCGGCAGGTGCGGCCCGACGGACCCGGGGCCCGCTTTCGCGGGGCCCGCCCGTGCCGCGCACACCGATCACCACCCGACAGGACCCGGCTAGGGGGTCACCCCGCGGATGTCAGGGGTGGCGGCGCCAGGTCAGCGGGCTGACTGGGGGTCACCTCGACAGGGCGGGCGCATAGCCTCCCTCTAAGATCCCGCGGACCCGGCCGCGTCGGCGCGCCCCGCCACTGGCGGGCGTGCCCGGCCGCGGGTGCCGCGCGACACGGTGACAGGCCTTGTGAGCCCCCGTGCGATCGGCCATTTCGACCCGGCCACATGGCGAACGGACAAGTGGGAGCTGACGATGGACACTGCCAGTGCAGACGTGATCGGCGCGCTGCGTGCCTCGCTTCTGGAGAACGAGCGACTGCGGCAGCAGAACAGCCGCCTGAGCGCCGTTTCCACCGACCCCGTCGCCATCGTCGGCATCGGATGCCGCTTCCCCGGCGGGGTGACCGACGCCGAGAGCCTGTGGCGACTCGTCGTCGAGGGCCGGGACGCCATGACCGGGTTCCCCGAGGGACGCGGCTGGGAGGAATGGGAGGTCCCCGGGGCCCGCCGGGGCGCCTTCCTGGAGGGCGCGGGCGACTTCGACGCCGAGTTCTTCCGGATCTCGCCGCGTGAGGCGGCCGCGATGGACCCGCAGCAGCGGCTGCTGCTGGAGACCTCCTGGGAGGCGCTGGAGCACGCGGGGATAGACCCGCTGTCACTGCGGGGAAGCCGTACCGGCGTGTTCGTCGGCGGCACGCCCCAGGAGTACGGCGCGTTGATGGCGAGCTCGCCCACCAGCCAGGGGTACATGGTCACCGGCACGGCGGGCAGTGTGCTGTCCGGGCGGGTGTCGTACGTCCTCGGCCTGGAGGGCCCGGCGGTCACCATCGACACCGCCTGCTCGTCCTCGCTGGTCGCCCTGCACTCAGCGGTGCAGTCGCTGCGCCAGGGAGACTGCGGCATGGCCCTGGTCGGCGGCGTCCTGGTGATGACCACCCCGTCGATCTTCGCCGAGTTCGTCACGCTCGGCGGCTCCGCCGCGGACGGCCGGTGCAAGGCGTTCGCCGGCGCGGCCGACGGCACCGGGTGGGGTGAGGGCGTCGGTGTCCTGGTGGTCGAGCGGCTGTCGGACGCGCGGCGCAACGGGCATCCGGTGCTGGCGGTGATCCGCGGCAGCGCCGCGAACCAGGACGGCGCGTCGAACGGCCTGAGCGCCCCGAACGGCCCGTCCCAGCGGCGGGTGATCCGCCAGGCGCTGGCCAACGCCGGACTGTCGGCCGCCGACGTCGACATGGTGGAGGCGCACGGGACGGGCACCACACTGGGTGACCCGATCGAGGCACAGGCCCTGCTCGCGACGTACGGCCAGGACCGCCCCGAGGGCCGCCCGCTCCGGCTCGGCTCGCTGAAGTCGAACATCGGCCACACCCAGACCGCCGCGGGCGTCGCCGGCGTGATCAAGACCGTCATGGCACTGCGTCACGGCATCATGCCGATGACCCTGCACGTGGATGAGCCGACCCCGCACGTCGACTGGTCGGCGGGTGCGGTGGAGCTGCTGACGGAGACGCGGGCGTGGCCGGAGACCGGCGCGCCGCGCCGTGCGGGCGTCTCCTCGTTCGGGATCAGCGGCACCAACGTTCACATGATCCTGGAGCAGGCCCCCGTCGCACCGGAGGCCGCGCCCGAGCCGTCCGGCCCGGCGCCGCTGAGCGGGGCGGTCCTGCCCTGGACCGTCTCCGCCCGTTCGGAGGCGGCGTTGCGGGAGCAGGCGGTGCGGTTGGGCGAGTTGGTGGCGGGTGGTGGGCTGCGGGAGGCCGATGTGGCGTTCTCGCTGGTGTCGTCGAGGGCGGCGCTGGGGCATCGTGCGGTGGTGTTGGGTGCGGGGTCGGGGGAGCTGCTCGACGGTTTGCGGGTGGTGGCGGAGGGCGGGGTTTCCCCGGGCGTGGTGCGGGGTGAGGCTGGCGCGGGCTCGTCACGGGTGGTGTTCGTCTTCCCCGGGCAGGGGTCGCAGTGGGTGGGGATGGGGTGGGAGTTGTGGGGTTCGTCGGTGGTGTTCGGGGAGTCGATGGCGGCGTGTGAGCGGGCGTTGGC
>NZ_JBIBHU010000045.1:0-36639 GCF_042957205.1 Kitasatospora sp. NPDC008115
GCGGATCAGGCCCCAGACGGTGGAGGCGGCCAGGTCGGTGACGTCGGCCCGCGGGCCCTGTCCGGCCGCGACCGCGCCCCGGGTGAGGACGATCAGCGGCGTCGACTCCAGGCGGGGTTCGGCGATCCACGCCTGCACCGTCGCCAGCAGGTCGGCCGCCAGGGTGTGCGCGGCCGCGGCCACGTCCTCCACCGTCTCCGGCGAGGCGATCGGCAGAACGCCGTACGCGGGGACGGGCGCGCCGGCGTCCAGCGCCGCCGCCAGCCCGGCCGGATCGGCGTGGGCCGAGGCCTCGGCGATGCCGTCCGCGACGCCGAGCGGGTCGGGGCCGAGCACGGTCAACGTCCCTGCCAACGAGGCCTGGAGGGCGTCGTCCGCCCCGGCCGGGACCCAGTCCATGGTGAACAGCGCGTCCGCCCCGGGCGACACGGCGGCCAGCTGGGTGGGATCGGCGCGGCGCACCCGCAGCGCCTCCACCAGCAGCACCGGCTCACCGGCCGCGTCGGCGGCGGCGATCCGCACGGTGTCCTCGCCCGTGCTGCGCAGCCGGACCCGCAGCAGGCCGGCTCCGGTGGCGAGCAGCGACACGCCGTTCCAGGAGAACGGCAGCCAGACGCCCTCCTGGGCGAAGCCGTCGTCGAACTGCTGGGCGTGCAGGGCGGCGTCCAGCAGCGCCGGGTGCAGGCCGAAGCGGGCCGCGTCCTCCGCCGCCGCCTCCGGCAGCGCCACCTCGGCGTACAGCTCGCCGTCCGCGCCGCGCCAGACCTTCCGCAGGCCCTGGAAGACCGGGCCGTAGTCGTACCCGCGCTCGGCGAGCGTCTCGTACGGGGCCGCCATCTCCACCGGCTCCGCGCCGATCGGCGGCCACACGCGCAGCGCCGCGAGGTCCGCGTCCCCGGCGTGCGAACGCGACTCCGGGGCGGCGAGGGTGGCTTGGGCGTGGCGGGTCCAGGTGGTGTGGGTGGTGGTGTGGGGGCGGGAGTAGATGGTGGTGTTGCGGCAGCCGTCCGGGTCGGGGGCGTCGATGACGACCTGGAGGTCCAGCGCGCCGGTGGCGGGCAGGAGGAGGGGGGCCTGGACGAGGAGTTCCTTGACGCCGGCGCTGGTGGTGTGGTCGGCGGCGTGGAGGGCGAGGTCGAGGAACGCCGTGCCGGGCAGGAGGGGGGTGCCGGTGACGGCGTGGTCGGCGAGCCAGGGGTGGGTGGCCAGGGACAGGGTGCCCGACAGGATCGCGGCGTCGCCGGAGGCGACGTCGACGGCGGCGGCGAGCAGGCCGTGCTCGACGGTGTCCAGGCCCACCGTGGCGAGGTCGCCGCCGGTGCGGGGGGTGAAGTCGAGCCAGAAGCGGGTGTGGTCGAACGCGTACGTCGGCAACTCGACGCCCGGCGCGGTGCCGGTGCCGAGGATGGGTGACCAGTCGAGGTCGAGGCCGGCACTCCAGGCGGTGGCCGCGCCGAGCGCGAAGCGGCGCAGGCCGCCCTCGTCACGGCGCAGGGTCCCGGTGACGGTGACGTGCGCCCCGTCCGCGCCGTGGGCGTCGACGGTCTCGCTGATACCGGCGGCCAGCACGGGGTGGGCGCTGGACTCGATGAACACGGTGTGGCCGTCGTTCAGGAGCGCGGTGGTCGCGTCCTGGAAACGGACGGGGCTGCGCAGGTTGTCCAGCCAGTACCGGGCGTCCATCCCCGAACCGTCGATCACGCTCGCGGTCAGCGTGGAGTAGATCGGCGTGTGCCCGGCGCGCGGGCTGATGTCCGCGAGATCGGCGAGCACCCGCTCGGCGATCGCCTCCACGTGCGGGGTGTGGGAGGCGTAGTCGACGGGGATGCGCCTGATCCGCACACCCGTGTTCTCGCAGTACGCGACGAACTCCTCGGCCGCGGCGACGTCGCCGGCCACGACGGTGGAGGCGGGGCCGTTCACGGCCGCCACCCACAACCGGCCCTCGAACCCTTCGAGGTGGCCGTTGACGGCGTCCAGGCCGGTGGCGAGGGAGAGCATCGCGCCCTGCCCCGCCAGGGCGGTGATCGCCGCCGAGCGTGCGACGACGACACGCACCGCGTCCTCGACGCTCAGCGCGCCGGCGACGCACGCCGCGGCGATCTCGCCCTGCGAGTGCCCGACCACGGCCGCCGCCCGCACCCCTAGTGACTCCCACATGCGGGCCAGGCCCACCATCACCGTGAACATCACCGGCTGGACCACGTCCACCCGCTCGAACGACGGCGCACCCGGCACACCGCGCAGCACGTCCAGGACCGACCAGCCCGCCAGGCGCTCGACCACCGCCGAGCACTCCGCCACCGACTTCGCGAACACCGGCGAGGCGTCCAGCAGTTCCACGCCCATGCGCTCCCACTGCCAGCCCTGGCCCGGGAACACCAGCACCGGCCGCGCCGTCGCACCGACCGCACCCGTCACGGCGTTGCCCGCGACCTCACCCCCGGCCGCGAACGCCGAAAGACCCGCCAGGAGTTCGGCACCATCGGCACCGACCACCGCCAGACGGTGACCCAGCACCGGCTTCGCCGCCAACGCCCGACCCACCACACCGGCCTCGACACCCGCACCCGCGAACTCCGCCAACCTGGCCGCCTGCGCCCGCAGACCACCCGCACTCCCACCCGACACCAACCACGCCGTCACCCCGGCGTCCGGCTCCTCGGCCGTCGCCTCGACGGGGGCCTCCGCTACGGGGGCCTCCTCCACGATCACGTGTGCATTGGTGCCGCTCGCCCCGAAGGAGGAGACGCCGGCCCGACGCGTGCGCTCACCGCGCGGCCACGCCACCGGCTCGGTCAGCAACGACACCGCGCCCACCGACCAGTCCACGAACGGCGACGGCTCGTCCACGTGCAGCGTCCGCGGCAACTCCTCCCGCTGCAACGCCATCACCATCTTGATCACCCCGCCGACACCGGCGGCCGCGACCGAGTGGCCCATGTTGGACTTCATCGACCCCAGCCAGAGCGGGCGCTCCTGCTCCCGCTCCTGCCCGTAGGTGGCGAGCAGCGCCTGCGCCTCGATCGGGTCGCCCAGCTTGGTGCCCGTGCCGTGCGCCTCCACGGCGTCGACGTCCCGGGCCGCGAGGCCCGCGTCCGCCAGCGCCGCCCGGATCACCCGCTGCTGCGACGGGCCGTTGGGCGCCGTCAGGCCGCTGCTGGCACCGTCCTGGTTGATGGCGCTGCCGCGCACCACACCCAGCACCCGATGGCCCAACCGCCGCGCGTCCGACAGCCGTTCGAGGGCGATCAGGCCCACGCCCTCGGCCCAGGTCGTGCCGTCCGCGCCTGCGGCGAAGGACTTGCAGCGGCCGTCCGCCGCCAGCGCCCGCTGCCGGGAGAACTCCGTGAACGCGCCCGGCCGGGACAGCACCGTGACGCCGCCGGCGAGGGCGAGTTCGCACTCGCCCTGGCGCAGGGACTGGACGGCCAGGTGCAGGGCGACCAGCGAGGACGAGCAGGCGGTGTCGACCGTCACGGCCGGCCCCTCGAACCCGAAGGAGTACGAGACCCGCCCGGACAGCACGGCGGAGCTGTTGCCGGTGAAGGCGTAGCCCTCCAGGTGGTCCGGCACGTCGGGCATGTCGCAGACGTAGGAGGAAGGACCGGCGCCCATGAAGACGCCGGTGCGGTGCCCCTTCATCCCGAGGGGGTCGAGCCCGGCGCGCTCCAGCGCCTCCCAGGACGCCTCCAGCACCAGGCGCTGCTGCGGGTCCATCGCCAGCGCCTCGCGCGGCGAGATCCCGAAGAACTCCGCGTCGAAACCCGCCACGTCGTCCAGGAACCCGCCCCGGCGCGTGTAGGACTTCCAGGACTGCTCCGGGTCCGGGTCGTAGAGGTCCTCCGGCCAGCCCCGGTCGGTCGGGAACTCCGAGGTCGCGTCGACGCCCTCGGCGACCATCTGCCACAGCTGCTCGGGCGTGCCGACGCCGCCCGGGTAGCGGCAGGCCATGCCGACCACCGCGATCGGGTCGTTGGCCAGGACCGTGGCGGACGGCGTCCGCGGCGCCGGCTCCTGGTCGGAGCCCAGCACCTGCTCCTCGACGAAGCGGGCGAGGTCGGCCGGGGTCGGGTAGTCGAAGATCAGGGTGGTGGGCAGCTGGAGGCCGGTGGCGGCGGAGAGCCGGTTGCGCAGCTCCACGGCGCTCAGCGAGTCCACGCCGGCCTCCATGAAGCGCAGCGACTCGTCGACGCGCGCGGCCGAGTCGTGGCCGAGCACCGTCGCGGCGTGACCGCGCACCAGGTCCAGGACGAACCGGGTCCGGTCGGCCTTGGGCAGGGCGACCAGGCGGCGGGCCAGCGAGCGGCCCGCGCCGTCACCGGCCGCCGCGGCCCGCTTGGCGGAGCCGCGGACCAGCGCGCGCCACATCGGCGAGAGCACGCCGGCCATGGCGCGCTCGCGCAGCACGGAGGTGTCGACCCGGGTGCCGACGACGGTGGCCGCGTCCAGGGTCAGCGCGGCATCGAGGACGGCGAGGCCCTCCTCGGCGGTGAGCGGGACGGCGCCGTCGCGGGTCGCCCTGGCCGGCTCGGCCTCGGCGGGCCGCGCGTCCTCGGTGGTGGTCGTCGCGGTGGTCCAGGCGCCCCAGGCGACGCAGAGCGCGTGCCGCCCCCGGCCGCGGCGGCGGTGGGCGAGGCCGTCCAGGAAGGCGCTCGCGGCGGCGAGTCCGGCGTAGCCGGCGCCGCCGAAGACGCCGGCGGCCGAGGCCGAGAGGACGAACGCGGCGAGCGGGAGCTCGCGGGTCAGCGCGTCCAGGTGGACGGCGCCGGTGAGCCAGCCGTCGAGCGCCTCGTCGAGCTGCGGCCCGGTCAGCGTCTCCAGCATCGCGCTGTCCGGGACGCCGGCGGCGTGGACCACCGTGGTCAGCGGGTGCGCGGCGGGGACGGCGGCCAGCAGTTCGGCGAGGGCCGCCCGGTCGGTCGGGTCGCAGGCGGCGACGGTGACCTCGGCGCCCAGGCCGGCCAGTTCGTCGCGCAGCCCGTCCATGGCGGGGTCGGCGCCGGGGCCGGTGGTGAGGACCAGGTGGCGCAGCTGGTGCCGCTCCACCAGGTGGCGGGTCAGCAGCCGGCCCTGGCGGGAGGCCGCCCCGGTGATCAGGGCCGTGCCGTCGGTGTCGAGGCCGGTGGTGCCGGCCGGGGCAGGCCGGGTCCTCGCCGCGCGCGGGATCAGCAGCAGGCCGTCGCGCTGGGCGAGTTGGGGCTCGTCGGTGGCGGCCACCCGGGCCAGCAGGTCCGGCCAGTCGGGGGTGCCGGACGCCGGGTCGGTGTCCAGCAGGACGAAGCGGTCGGGGTACTCGCTCTGCGCGCCCCGGACCAGGCCCCAGGCCGTGGCGGCGGCGAGGTCCTCGACGGACGCCGGACCGTCCGCGTCCGCGGGGACGGCGGGGACGGCGCCACGGGTGGCGACGATCAACGGGACGTGCTCCAGCCGGGGTTCGGCCAGCCAGTCCTGGACGGTGCCCAGCAGCGAGACGGCCAGCAGGCGGGCGGCCCCGGCGGGGTCGGCCTCGTCGGCGGCGCTGCCGCAGGTCAGCAGGCCGTAGGCGGGCGTCTCGGCGCCGGCGTCGAGGGCTGCCGCCAGGGCGGCCACGTCCGGGTGGCGGCGGGCGCCGGGCAGCTCGCCGTGACCGGACGGCGGGACCGGGCCGAGCACCGCGACCGACGGCGGCTCGGCGGCGGGCTCGACGGCGGCCGGGATCCACTCCACCGTGAAGAGGGTGTCCGGCGCGGCGCCGTCGGCGGCGAGGCGGCCGAGGTCCAGCGGGCGCAGCCGCACCTCTTCGGCCAGCAGCACCGGCTCGCCGGCCGCGTCGGCCGCGCTGAGCCGCAGGGTGTCCTCGCCGGTGGCGCGCAGCCGCACCCGCAGGGCGGCGGCGCCGGTGGCGAACAGCGAGACGCCCTGCCAGGAGTAGGGCAGGCCCTCGGCGAAGGCGTCGTCGAGCCGCTGGGCGTGCAGGGCGGCGTCCAGCAGGGCGGGGTGCAGGACGAACCGGTCGGCGTCGCCGGTCACCGGCTCCGGCAGCGCGACCTCGGCGTACAGCTCGCCGTCGGCGCCGCGCCAGAGGGCCGTCAGCCCCTGGAAGACGGGGCCGTGGCCGTGGCCGGTGGCGGCGAAGGTCTCGTAGGCGTCGGTCACCGCGACCGGTGTGGCGTCCGCGGGCGGCCAGTCCCGCAGCGGGGCGAAGTCCGCATCCTCGGCGCGCGGCCGCGCCTGCTCGGGCTCGACGGTGGCCTGCGCGTGGCGGGTCCAGATGCCGCCGGCCCCGTCCTCGCCCTGCGGGCGGGAGTACACCCCGGCCTGGCGGCGGCCGTCGGCGTCGGGGGCCTCGACCACGACCTGGAGGTCGACGCCGCCGGTGGCGGGGATCAACAGCGGGGCCTGGACGGCGAGTTCCGTGATCCGTCCGCAGCCGGCCTGCTCACCGGCCCGGAGCACCAGGTCCACGAAGGCGGCGTCCGGGAGCAGGGCCCGGCCGGCCGCGGTGTGGTCGGCGAGCCAGGGCTGGGCCGTCCGGGCCAGCCGGCCGGACAGCATCAGCGAACCGGAGGAGGCCAGTTCGGCCGCGACCGCGACCAGGCCGTGCTCGACGCCGGCCAGGCCAACCCCGGCGAGGTCGCCGCCGCGGTGGGTGGAGCGGTCGAGCCAGTAACGGGTGTGGTCGAAGGCGTAGGTCGGCAGCTCGGGCAGCGCGCCACCCGTGCCCAGCACCCGCGTCCAGTCCACGTCCAGACCGGTGGTCCAGGCCTGGGCCAGGGCCGTCAGCAACGAACGCGCCTCCGGACGGTCGGTACGCGTCAACGGCACCAGCGCCACACTCTCACCCGACAGGCACTGCGCCGCCATCGCCGTCAGCACACCACGCGGACCCACCTCGACGAACGCCCCGACACCCTGCTCACGCGCGAACCGCACCGCGTCCGCGAACCGCACCGGACGGCGCACCTGCTCCACCCAGTACTCCGGCGAGCACCACTGCTCCGCCCCCACACCACGCCCGGCCACCGTCGACACCAACGCCAACTCCGGCCGCCGGAACGTCAGACCTTCGGCGACCGCCCGGAACTCCGCCAGCATCGGCTCCATCCGGAAGGAGTGGAACGCGTGCGAGACCCGCAACCCCTTCGTCCGCACCCCCTCCCCACCCCACACCGCCGCCAGCTCCGCCAGCGCGTCCAGATCACCGGACACCACCGTCGCCCCCGGACCGTTGACGGCCGCGACCTCGGCCCGGCCCGCGAACGCGGCCAGCCTCGCCACCACCTCCGCTTCCGGGGCCTCCACCGACAGCATCCCGCCGCCCTCCGGCAGCGCCTCCATCAGCCGGCCACGCGCCGCCACCAGCGCACACGCGTCCTTCAGATCCAGCACACCCGCCACATGCGCGGCCGCCAGCTCACCGATCGAATGCCCCACCAACAGGTCGGGACGCAGCCCGCACGACTCCACCAACCGGAACAGCGCCACCTCGAACGCGAACAACGCCGCCTGCGTGAACACCGTCCGATCCAGCAACGCCGCCTCGGCCGAACCCTCCCCCCCGAACATCACCTCCCGCAACGAACGCCCCAACAACCCGTCGAGATGACCGCAGGCCTCGTCCAGCGCCGCCGCGAACACCGGCGCCACCGCATACAACTCCCGCCCCATCCCCGGACGCTGAGCACCCTGACCCGAGAACAGGAACGCCGTCCCCGCCTCGGCGGCCACCTGGCCGACCACCACACCGCCGGCCAGTACGCCCGTCTCGGCGAAGCCCGACAGGCCGGCCAGCAGCTCCGCACGGTCGCCACCGATCACGGCGAGCCGGTGGCGCAGCCCGTCACGCTCGGCCAACGCCCGGGCGAGCGGCGCGAGTTCGTCCTCGGAGCGGTCGTCGGCGAACTCCAGCAGCCGGGTCGCCTGGCTCCGCAGGCCGCCCGCGCTGCCGCCGGAGAGCAGCAGCGGCAGCGCTCCGGTCACGGCCGGGGCGACGGCGTCCGCGGGCTCCGCCGGGGGCTCCTCGGCGGGGGCCTCCTCGACGATCACGTGCGCGTTGGTGCCGCTCACCCCGAAGGAGGAGACGCCGGCCCGCCGTGCCCGCTCACCGCGCGGCCACGCCACCGGCTCGGTCAGCAGCGACACCGCGCCCGCCGACCAGTCCACGAACGGGGTCGGCTCGTCGACGTTCAGGGTGCGCGGCAGCTCCTCCTGCTGGAGGGCCATCACCATCTTGATCACACCGCCGACGCCGGAGGCGGACTGGGTGTGCCCGATGTTGGACTTCAGGGAGCCGGTGAGCAGCGGGCGCTCGCGGTCCTGACCGTAGGCGGCGATCAGCGCCTGCGCCTCGATCGGGTCACCGAGCCTGGTGCCCGTGCCGTGCGCCTCCACCGCGTCGACCTCGGCCGCCGACAGGCCCGCGTTGGCGAGCGCCGCCCGGATCACCCGCTGCTGCGAGGGGCCGTTGGGCGCGGCCAGGCCGCTGCTCGCGCCGTCCTGGTTCACCGCCGAGCCGCGCACCACGGCGAGCACCCCGTGGCCCAGCCGCTTGGCGTCCGAGAGCCGCTCCAGGGCCAGCAGGCCCACGCCCTCGCCCCAGCCGGTGCCGTCCGCCCCGGCCGCGAACGGCTTGCAGCGACCGTCGGGGGCGAGACCCCGCTGCCGGGAGAACTCGACGAAGGGGGCGGGGCTGGCGAGCAGGGTGACACCGCCGGCGAGCGCGAGTTCGCACTCGCCCTGGCGCAGCGCCTGGACGGCCAGGTGCAGGGCGACCAGCGAGGAGGAGCACGCGGTGTCCACCGTCACCGCCGGGCCCTCGAACCCGAAGGAGTACGACACCCGCCCGGACAGCACGCTGGCGAGGTTGCCGGTGAGGGTGTAGCCCTCCACCACCTCCGGCACCCGCTCCAGGTCGGGGACGTACGTCGAGGTCGCGGCCCCGACGAAGACGCCCGTCCGGCTGCCGCGCAGCGCGGAGGGCTTCAGCCCGGCGCGCTCCATCAGCTCCCAGGAGACCTCCAGCAGCAGCCGCTGCTGCGGGTCCATGGCCAGCGCCTCACGCGGCGAGATCCCGAAGAACTCCGCGTCGAAGCCCGCCGCGCCCTCCAGGAAGCCGCCGCGGCGGGCGTAGGACTTGCCGGACCGCTCCGGGTCCGGGTCGTAGAGGTCCTCCGGCCAGCCCCGGTCGGCCGGGAACTCCGAGGTGGCGTCCACGCCCTCGGCGACCAGCTCCCACAGCTCCTCCGGCGACCCCACCCCGCCCGGGTAGCGGCAGGCCATGCCCACCACCGCGACCGGCTCCAGCAGACCGGCCTCGACCTCGTTCAGGCGACGGCGGGTCTTCTGCAGTTCCGCGGTCACGCGCCGAAGGTACTCAACGGTCTTCTGCTCGTCCGCCTTCGAGACGTCCGCCATCGGGATCAGTCCAGCCTTTCGTGGGTGGTGCGCGGTGGTGAGAGGTGGGGAGGGCGAGGGGCCCCGCTAGATCAGGAGCAGTTCCCTGACGGCGTTGCCGAGGATCCGGACGCCTCCGGGGGACAGCACGGACTCGGCGTGGAACTGCAGGGAGGCGAAGTGCGGCCCGCGCAGGGCGTACACCTCGCCGGTCGCGGCGTCACGGCTGACCTCAATCGTCCCGACGCCCGGGCAGTCGACCTTGTCGCTCCCGCTGACGGCGGCGAAGGTGTTGTAGAAGCCGACCCGCTCGCGGTCGCCGAACAGGTCGATCTCGCGCTGGAGCCCCTGGTTGACCACGGCGCAGCGGGCCACCTCCAGGCCCAGTTCGCGGCTGAGCGTCTGGTGGCTGAGGCAGACGGCGAGGAAGGGCCGCCGCTCCTCCAGCAGGTCCCGGACGGTGCGGCGCAGATGGGCGATCTTGGCGCTGCGGTCGTCGTTGGGGTCGCCGGGGCCGGGGCCCATGACCACCAGGTCGTGGCCGTCGAAGCTGTAGGGCTCGTCGAAGCGGCGGACCGTCACGGCCAGTCCGAGCGAGGCGAGCTGGTGGTGCAGCATCGCGGTGAAGGTGTCCTCGGCGTCGATCACCAGCGCGGTCCGGCCGGCCAGTTCGCGCTCGGCGCCGTCCCGCTCGTCGCCGGGGGTGAGCCAGAACGGCGCGATGCCGGTGTTGCGGGCGGCCAGGGCGGCGCGGATCTCCGGGTCGTCGGCGAGGCTGGTGCCCGCACCGAGGACGGCGAGCAGCCCGGCGGCCTTGGCCCTGGTCTCGGCGACCTCGCCGTAGGGGTCGGAGTGGCGCACCAGGGTGGCGCCGGTGCCGATCCTGGCCCGGCCGGTGCGGTCGATGTCGGCGGTGCGGATCAGGATGGCGGAGTCGAGCGCGGTGCGGCCGAGTTCGTCGTGGCCGATGAGCGCGACCACCCCGCTGTAGTAGCCGCGGCCCTCGGGCTCGTGGCGGCGGATGACCCGGCAGGCGCTCTCCACCGGGCTGCCGGTGACGGTGGGGGCGAACATGGTCTCGCGCAGGATGTCCCGGGCGTCCCGGTCGGTGCGGCCGGTGATGAAGTACTCGGTGTGCGCGAGGCGGGCCATCTCCCGCAGGTGGGGGCCCGTGACGTGGCCGCCGCGGTCGCAGATCCGGGCCATCATCTTGAGCTCCTCGTCCAGCACCATGTAGAGCTCCTCGGTCTCCTTGCGGTCGGCGATGAAGTCCTTCACGCCGGCCGCGGTGGGCCCGGAGGGCGGGTACCGGTAGGTGCCGCTGATGGGGTTCATCACGGCGACGCCCCCGTGCACGCTGATCTGCCGTTCGGGCGTGGCGCCGACCAGGGTGCGCTCGCCGGTGTGCACGACGAAGGTCCAGTAGGCGCCGGACTCGCGGGCCATCAGGCGGCGGAAGACGACCAGCGCGGCGGCCGGGGTGTAGTCGGTGATGTCGACCACGAAGGACCGCCGGATCACGAAGTTGGCGCCCGCGCCGGTGCCGATCTCGGTGTCGATGACGGTCCGCACGATCCGCGCGTACTCGTCGTCGCCCACGTCGAAGTGCCCGCCGTCGAGCCGCAGCGGGACGTCGGGGAGGAGCGGGAGGACCTCGGCGACCGGCAGCACGGCGTGCTCGCGCACCGTCATGGCGAGCAGCGGGGTGCCGTCGTCGGTGCACTCGTAGCCGCGTTCGGCGACCTGCCGGTAGGGGATCAGCGCGAGCACCTGGTGGGCCGCCCGGCCGGGCTCCGGCGGGCCGTCCGGGACGGGCAGCCCGGCCAGGGTGTCGCAGCGGGTGACCGGGCCGGTGAACAGGTCGAGCCGGTCGGGGCCGGTCGCCTCGGGCCGGTGGATCAGGGCGAAGGGCGGCGGCTGGTCGGCGAGCAGCCGCCCGATCAGTTCTCTGGCGGGGAGGGTGGTCACGCCCGGCCTCCCGTCGCCACGGCCGGCTCCCGGCCGGCGCCGTCGAGGGCGCCCAGGACCTCCGCCGCGGTGACCACCATGGCGCAGCGCCCGGCCGCGTACTCCAGGGCCATCCGGTGGTGGGACTCGGAGAAGTCGGCGACCGCGTCGGCGACCAGGAAGGTCCGGATGTCGTGGGAGTAGGCCTCGATCGCGGTGGTCAGGACGCCGACGTGGGCGTACACCCCGCACAGGACCAGCTGGTCGCGGCCCTCGGCGCGCATGCGCTCCAGCAGGTCGGTGCGGAAGAACGCGCTGTAGCGCCACTTGGTGAGGTGCCAGTCGCCGGCCGCGGGAGCCACCTCGGGGTGCACCTCGCGGTCGGCCTCCTCCCGGGTCATGCCCGGGCCCCAGAAGTCGTTCAGCAGCCCGCGCTCCTGCTCGGTCATCGAGCCCGGCTGCGCGGTGTAGGCGACCGGCATCCCCTGCCCGGCGCACCGCTCGCGCAGCAGCGCGGTGTTGGCCACCAGTTCGGTGCGGGGGCTGCCGGCCGGGAACGCCGCCAGGAAGAACCGCTGCATGTCGTGGATGAGCAGTACGGCCCGGTCCGGGTCGACGGACCATCCGACGGTGTTCCCGGGCAGGTCGTCCCGCGTCGGCATGGGGTACGGCGTGATGGGAGGTATCCCTGGCATGGTCCTGCTTCCTCTTCTGGGTTCGCGTGGGCCTCTTCCGGGTCTCCGGGAACGGCCGGCGGCTCTCGGCTAGGAGCGCCAGGCCGCGACCACGGCGGCGGACTGGGCGGGGTTCAGTCGGGGGTCGCACAGGCTGGTGTACTTCTCGCCGACCTGGTCGGCGTGCGAGGCGTCGGCCACGCACTCGGTGACCGCGTCCGCGGTGATCTCCAGGTGCAGGCCGCCCGGCACGCCGTTGGCCGCCGTCACCGCGCTCTGGAACTGCTCGACCTCCCAGAGCACCGACTCCACGTAGCGGGTCTTGAGCCCCTCGGGGGTGCGGACGGTGTTGCCGTGCATCGGGTCGCACAGCCAGATGACGGGGTGCCCGGCGGCGCGCACCGCGTCCACCAGCCCGGGCAGCCGCTCGGCCACGGCCCGCGCGCCCATCCGGGAGATCAGGGTGAGCCGGCCGGGCTCGCGGTGGGGGTCGAGCGCCGCGCAGAGCGCGACCAGCTCCTGCGCCGTCATCTCCGGGCCCACCTTGCAGGCCACCGGGTTGGTCACGGCGGCCAGCAGCGCGACATGGGCGCCGTCGAGCCGGTTGGTGCGGTTGCCGATCCACGGCCAGTGCGTGGAGGAGAGGTGCAGCCGTCCGTCGTCGTCGCGGCGCAGCAGCGGCACCTCCCAGTCCAGCAACAGGGCCTCGTGGCTGGTCCACACGTACGGCGCCCGCCGCCAGTCGCGCTCCGGGCCCAGCCAGCCCAGGTGGCCGAGGACCCGGGTCGCGGCCCGGTGGCAGTCGAGCATCCGACCCGGGTCGGCCCGGCGCAGCGCCGGGTCGGGTTCCGGTCCGTTGACCATGTGGCCGCGGTAGACGGGCAGTTCGGCGCCCCCGACGGTCTCGGTCGGCTGCGAGCGCGGCTTGGTGTACTGCCCGGCGATCCGGCCGACCCGCACCACGGGCTTGTCGGTGCGCATCCGCATGGTGCCGGCCAGCACGTCGAGCAGGCCCGCCTTGCGGGCCACGTAGTCCGCGGTCGACTCCGCCGGGTCCTCGGCGCAGTCACCGGCCTGGACGACGTGGGCCCGCCCGGCCGCCACCTCGGCGAGCAGCTCGCGGAGCCCGGCGGTGTCGGCGGGCGACACCAGCCCCGGGGACGTCGCGAGCTCCTCGCGCACCAGCCGCAGTCGCTCGCGGTCGTCCCAGTCGGGCTGTTGTCCCGCCGGTCTCCCTTCGAGGAAAGCGTTCGTGTCGATGCCCAGTTGCATGCCGGCCACTCCTCAGCACTTTGACGGCGGTTCTGGGTCGAGTCGGTTCCCGATGACGCCGGGGGAAGGCGAGGCGCACCGCCGTGCGGTCCGCCGGCTCCCGGTGCGCCGGGTCGCCTGGCCGCGCCCGGGGCGCGGGGCCGCGCCCGCTGCCGGGCTGTCCACCCGTACGGGCCCCACCACGCGTCGTCGCACCATCCTGGGCCGAAGGTCCCACCCCTCGGAACCCCTAGAACCGCGAGGTCAAGGGGGCGGGCGGCGCTAAGGGGAGACCCTTAGCGGGGCAGGTCCGGGGCACCGCCGGTGCCCGAGTCAGGGTCGGTTTCTAGGGGGTGACACCCCTCCGGGCCCTGATTAGCGTGGTCCCGGCCAGGGCGGCGGGCAGCGCGAACGCGGCGGTGCGCGGGCTGCCCATCTGTGCTCTCCGACCGGTCTCCCGCGGACTCGCCGCGGGGACCCCGCCGGTCGCCTCCGACCGGTTCCCGATCCGGGGGCAACGGACCAACTCCTGACGACAGGGCACGAAATCGCTATGGACTTTGGACTCTCCACGGCGCAGCGCGAGCGCTGCGACCGCATCCTCCAGGAAGTGGGCGCCCACTGGGCCGGGCGGCGGCCGGCCGGCGATCCGGAGCAGACCCGGGCGGACTTCAGGACCGCGGGCAAGCTCGGGCTGACCGGTCTGTGCCTGCCCGCCGGGACGGGCGGCGGCGCGCTCGGCGCGCTCGACACCGCACTGGCCCTGGAGGCCTTCGGCCGGGCCTGCCCGGACACCGGCCTGGCCTTCGCGGTCGCCGCGCACCTGCTGGCCTGCGCCGTCCCGGTCCGGGACTTCGCCTCCGAGGAGGTCCGGGACGAGCTGCTCAGGGGGCTGGCGAGCGGGGAGCTGGTCGCCTCCAACGCGATGACCGAGGACGGGGCCGGCTCCGACATCGGCAACATCGCGGTGACGGCGGAGCCCACCGGCGACGGCTACCTGCTGAACGGCGAGAAGTCCTGGGCCAGCAACGCCCCGATCGCGAACCTGGTCGTCACCTACGCCGTCACCGACCCCAGGGCCGGCTTCCTCGGCCAGTCGGCCTTCGCGGTGCCGGCCGACCTGCCCGGGATCACCCTGGGCGAGCCGCTGCCCAAGATGGGCCTGGCCGGCTGCCCGGCCGGGCGGATCCGGTTCGAGAACTGCCATGTGCCGGCCCGCTACCTGCTGGGCGAGGAGGGGCAGGGGGCGACGATCTTCCAGCACTCGATGGCCTGGGAGCGGGCCTGCCTGTTCGGCATCTACCTCGGACTGATGGACCGTCAGCTCGCCGACTGCGTGCGGTGGGCGGGCGAGCGCAAGCAGTTCGGCCAGCCGATCGGCCGCTTCCAGGCCGTCTCCCACCGGATCGCCGCGATGGACCAGCGGCTGGAGGCGGCCCGGCTGCTGCTGTACCGGGCCTGCTGGCTGCTCGACCAGGACGAGGACGACGTCAGCGCGGTCGCCCGCTCCAAGGTCGCGGTCTCCGAGGCCGCGGTGGCCAACTCCCTGGACGCGCTCCAGCTCCACGGCGGCCTCGGCTACCTCGCCGGCGGCGCCGAGGAGCAGCTGCGCGACACCGTCCCCAGCACCCTGTTCTCGGGCACCACCGAGATCCAGCGGGAGCTCATCGCGAAGCAGTTGGGACTATGACACTCCATCAGCTGGTGATCGACTCCGCGGTCAAGCACCCCGACCGCCCCGCGGTGGTGACCGCGGACACCACCCTCGGCTACCGGGAGCTGGACCGCGCCGCCGACGCGCTCGCCCACCGGCTGCGCGCCCGCGGGGTGGGGCGCGGCGACCGGGTGGTGCTCTGGGCCGACAAGTCGGCGCAGGTGGTGGTGGCGATGCAGGCGGTGCTGCGCCTGGGCGCCGCCTACGTCCCGGCCGACGGCTCGGCCCCGCTGGAGCGGGTCGCCGCGCTGGCCGAGGACTGTGCGGCGGCCGCCGTGCTGACCACCGCCGAGCGGCTCGACGGGCTGGCCGGGCGGCTTCCCGCCGCCATCGCCTGCCAGGACCTGGCGACGGCGGAGGCGGCCGGGCAGGACGCCGTGGAGCCGGTCAACACGCCGACGGGCCCGGACGACCTCGCCTACATCCTCTACACCTCCGGCTCGACCGGCGCGCCGAAGGGCGTGTGCATCAGCCACCGCAACGCGCTCGCCTTCGTGGAGTGGGCGGTCGACACGCTCGGCGCAGGCCCCGAGGACCGTTTCTCCAACCACGCGCCGTTCAACTTCGACCTGTCGGTGCTCGATCTGTACGCGGCCTTCGCGGCGGGCGCGGCCGTCCATCTGGTGCCCAGCGAACTCGCCTACGCACCCGAGCAGTTGGTGGAGTTCGTGCACCGGCACGGGATCACCGTGTGGTACTCGGTGCCGTCCGCGCTGATCCTCATGATGCGCGAGGGCGGACTGCTCGACGCGCCCGCCCCGGCGGCGCTGCGCGCGGTGCTGTTCGCCGGCGAGCCCTTCCCGATCCCGCACGTCCAGGCGCTGGCCGGCTGGACCCCCGCCCGGCTGCTCAACCTGTACGGGCCCACCGAGACCAATGTGTGCACCTACCGCGAGGTCGGGCCCGAGGACCTGCGGCGCGACCGCCCGGCCCCGATCGGCGCCGCCTGCTCCGGTGACCGGGCCTGGGCCCGGCGGGACGACGGCGGCACGGCCGGCCCGGGCGAGCAGGGCGAACTGTACGTCGAGGGCCCGA
The DNA here is from genome assembly GCF_042957205.1 of Kitasatospora sp. NPDC008115. Taxonomy (NCBI): domain Bacteria; kingdom Bacillati; phylum Actinomycetota; class Actinomycetes; order Kitasatosporales; family Streptomycetaceae; genus Kitasatospora; species Kitasatospora sp. NPDC008115. The sequence continues at coordinate 15,997 of NZ_JBIBHU010000045.1, forward strand.
CCGTGATGCTCGGCTACTGGGGCCGCCCCGCCCACCAGGGGCCCTACCCCACCGGCGACCTGGTCACCGTGCTGCCGGACGGCTCCTTCGACTACGTGGGCCGGCGCGACCACATGGTGAAGGTGCGCGGGCACCGGATCGAGCTGGGCGAGGTCGAGGCCGCGCTCACCGCGCACCCCGACGTCGTGGAGGCCGCCGCGCTGGTCGTCGGCAGCGGCATGGAGGCCCGGTTGGCCGCCTTCGTCGTCCCGGGGCCCGAGCGCCGGCCCGGCCTCCTGGAGCTGCGCCGGCACTGCGCCCAGCGCCTGCCCCGCTACATGCTCGCCGACGAGCTGCGCCTGACCGCGGAGCTGCCGCGCACCCGCAACGGAAAGATCGACCGCGGCGCGCTCGCCAGCGGGCTCCAGCCGCCCGACCGGAAGGACTGACCCATGACCGCTAGCGAGAGCCTCGACGAGCGCGCGGACGCCGCCGCCACCGGGACCGCGGAGAAGATCACCGCCTTCCTGCGCGAGCGCTTCCTCGACGGCGACCCCCACGGGGAGCTGGACGAGAACACCCCGCTGCTGGAACTGGGGGTGCTCAACTCCCTGCACACGGCGGTCCTGCTCACCCACGTCCGGACCGAACTGGGCGTGAAGGTGCCGTCCCGGGAGATCAACGCCAGGAACCTCAAGAACGTCCGCAGCATCGCCGCGATGATCGACAGGCTCGCCGCCGCGGCCGCCGCCTGACCGGACCATCCACCACCACCGACCGATTGGGAGCCCCCATGACCGAGACCACCACCGACGCCGCGCCGGCGCCGGTCACCGAGGCCGACGAGAAGCTCAACGACTACCTCGACAACCACCGGCCCACGGCCCGGCCGGTCAAGGAGAACAACGACCCGCCGGAGCAGCTCCACCAGCTCGACTTCCTGCTCGGCACGATGGTCACGCACTTCGACACCGGCGTGCGCATGGAGGCGGTGACCAAGCCGATCATGGGCGGTCACTACTACCAGATGGACCTCAAGGCGAGCTACCCCGACGGCTCGCCCAAGCTCGAAGGCAAGTGGATCATCGGCTGGAGCGCCCCCAACCAGCAGTTCGAGTCGTACTACGTCGACTCGATGGGCACCATGGGCGTCTCCTACTCCGAGGGCTGGCAGGACGGCCACCTGGAGTTCGTCGGCGACCACGTGATCGGCGAGGTCGGCGTGCGCACCCGCTCCAAGGACGCGTACACCGTCATCGACGCCACCCACTTCCGCCTGGACGCGTTCGTCGAGGTCGAGGGCGAGTGGAAGCTCTACGACATCCAGGACTGCCACGTCACGCCGCCCGCCGAGTAGTCGACCGGGTCACCGAGAGAACGAACGACCGGCCGGGTCGCCGGCCGTGCCCACCCACCGGGTGACGCACGGCCGGCGGCCCGGCACCGTCACTTCCCCAGAGGAGCCGGACGCGAGATGGCGGACGAAGAGAAGCTGCAGAAGTACCTCCGGAGGGCCACCGCCGAGCTGCAACAGCTGCGCGGCCGGCTGGCGGCGGAGGAGGCCAGGAACCACGAGCCGATCGCGATCGTCGGTCTCGGCTGCCGGTTCCCCGGCGGGGTGCGCTCCCCGGAGGACCTCTGGGAACTGCTGGAGTCGGGCGCCGACGTCGTCACCCCGCTGCCGACCGACCGGGGCTGGCAGCTCGCCGGGGCGATGCCGCACCTGCGCGGCGGGTTCCTGGCCGACGCCGACCGGTTCGACCCGGAGTTCTTCGGGATGGACGCCGCCGAGGCCGCGGCCCTGGACCCCCAGCAGCGGCTGCTGCTGCTGACCTGCTGGGAGGCGTTCGAGCGGGCCGGCATCGACCCGCTGTCCGCCAAGGAGAGCCGCACCGCCGTCTACGCCGGCCTGCAGTTCGCCGGCTACCCGCTGCTGCTGGGCGGCCCGCCGCCCGAGGAGCTGAAGGACTACATCGGCTTCGGCAGTTCGAGCGGCGCCGCGGCCGGCCGGGTCTCCTACCTGATGGGCCTGGTCGGCGGCGCGCTGGCGGTGGACACCCAGTGCACCTCGTCCCTGGTGGCGATCCACCTGGCCGTCAAGGCGCTGCGCAACGGCGAGGCCAACCTCGCGCTGGCTGGCGGGGCGCACGTGATGTCGCTGCCCGGCACGCTGCTGGAGTTCCACCGCAAGGGCACCACCGGCCCCAGCGGCCGCTCGCACTCGTTCTCCTCCTCCGCCGACGGCGTCAGCCTCTCCGAGGGCGCCGGCATGCTGCTGCTGGAGCGCCTGTCGGACGCCCGCCGCAACGGCCACCCGGTGCTGGCGGTGATCCGCGGCAGCGCGATCAACCAGGACGGCTCCACCAACGGCATGTTCGCGCCGCGCGGGCAGGCGCAGGAGCAGGTCATCCGGCAGGCGCTGGCCGACGGCCGGGTCGGCGCGGACAGCGTCGACGTGGTGGAGGGACACGGCGTCGGCGCGGTGCTGGGCGACGGCGTGGAGGCCCGGTCGGTCATCGCGACGTACGGCCGGGCGCACTCCCCCGAGAACCCGGTGCTGCTGGGCTCGGTGAAGTCCAACATCGGCCACACCCAGAGCGTCGGCGGGGTGGCCGGCATCGTGAAGATCATCATGGCGCTGCGCCACCAGCGGCTGCCCCGCACCATCCACGTCGAGCAGCCCACCCCGCACGCCGACTGGTCGGCCGGCACGGTGCGGCTGGCCACCGAGGAACAGCCCTGGCCGCGCGGCGAGCGGGTGCGCCGGGCGGGCGTCACCTGCCTGACCCTCAGCGGCACCAACACCCACATCGTCCTGGAGGAGGCGCCGCTCGACGAGCCGGCCGAGCGCGAGGGGAGCGCTCCCGCCGCCCGTCCGATCGCCTGGACCGTGTCGGCCCGGACCGCCGCCGCGCTGCGCGAGCAGGCGGCCCGGGTGCGCGCCGCCTGCGCCGGCACGGAACCGCTGGACACCGCGGTCGCCCTCGCCACCGCCCGCTCGGACTTCCGGCACCGCGCCGTGGTGCTCGCCCCGGACCGCGCGGGCCTGCTCGCCGGGCTGGACGCGATCGCCGCCGACACCACCGACGGACCGCTGCCGGCGGGCGTCTCGGTGCTGCGCGCGACCGCCGCCCCGAGCGGCCGCACGGCCCTGGTCTTCGCCGACTCCGGCCTCGAACACCCCGGTACGAGCGAGGAGTTGGCCGCCGCCTTCGCCCCCTACCGGGCGGCCCTGACGGAGGTCTGCGCCGAGCTCGACCGCGCGCTGGCCAAGGCCGGCGAGAGCGCCGACCCCCGGCCGCTGCGCGAACAGCTCGCGGACCCGGCCCACAGGTTCGCCTCCCCCCGGCTCGCCCGGGCGGGCCACTTCGCGCTGGCGATCGCCCTGCACCGCACGGTGGCGGAGTTCGGCATCGAGCCGGAGTACCTGACCGGGCTCGGCGTCGGCGAGGTCGCCGCCGCCCACGCGGCCGGCGCCCTCTCCCTGCCGGACGCCTGCGCGCTGGTCGTCGCCCTGCCCGTGCCCGGGGCCACCGCCGCCGACGCCGGCCGGCTCTGGGTGCAGGCCACCGCGGCCGAGCTGGCGCAGGACCCCGGCCTCACCGGCCCGGACGGCCGGCCGGAGGTCACCGCGCTGGACGAGCCCGGCGGCACCGTCGTGAGCGGCCCGCCGGAGCTGCTGGAGGCGCTCGCCGAGCGCTGGCACGCCCGGGGCCGGGCCACCGGGACGCCGCCGTCCGCGCGCACCCTGCCGCTCATCGGCGGCCCGTCCGCCGAGGCCGCCGCCCGGCTGTCCCGGGTCGTCGCCGCACTGGACCTCCAGGAGCCGTCCGTCCCCCTCGTCTCCGGCCTGACCGGCGAGGTCCTCACCCTGGAACGGCTGCGCGAGGACGCGTACTGGGCCGGCCACGCCCGGCGGCCCACCCGGCTGCTCGACGCCGGGCGCCGGCTGCGGGCCGAGGGCGTCACCCGGTTCCTGGACCTGGGCCCGGACGCCGCGCTGACCGCGCTGCTCCGCCGCGGCCTCGCCGCCTTCGGCGCGGCGCCCGGCCGGCCGCTGCTGCTGGTCGGCGCCCAGCCGGAGCGCCCGGCCGAGGACGCCGACGGCGGCCCGGGGGCCGCGCACGCCCTGCTGGCCGCCGTCGGCGCCCTGCACGCCGCAGGGGTGACGGTGCGCTGGGCCCCGGCCTTCGAGGGGCACCACGCCCGGCCGGTGGAGCTGCCGACCTACCCGTTCCAGACCCGCCGCTGCTGGCTGGTCCCGCCGGACCGGCCGGCCGGCGCCCCGCCCCGGCCGCCGCACCCGCTGCTGGGCACGCCGGTCGAACTGGCGGAGGGCAGCGGGCAGTGGTTCGGCGGGACCCTCGCCGGCCCGGCCGCCGCCGAGGCCGGCGGCGCCCTGCTCGCCCGGGTGCACGGCGGCCCGGCGCTGTCCGCGGCGGCGCTGGTGGACTGGGCGCTCGCCGCCGGTGCCCGGTCGCCGCGCGCCCTGTGGGAGGTGGAGCTGGACGCCGCGGCGACGCTGCCCGCCGAGGGGCCGCTGCGGTTGCAGACCCTGCGGGAGACCGGCGAGGACGGGCGGGCCCTGGTGCGCGGCTACGCCCACCTGGGCGGGCGCTGGGCCCGGCTGGTCAGTGCCACGGCCGGCGCGCCGGACGGCCCCGCCCCGGACCCGGGCCCCGCCCCGGACCTGGAGGGCCTGCGCGCCGGCCTCCGGACCCAGGACGTGGACGCCTGGTACGACCGGCTCTGGCGCGAGGGCGTCGAGACCGCCGCCGCGGCCACCGTCACCGAACTCCGGCAGAGCGGCGACGACCTCCTCGCCCGGCTGCGGCACGAGGGGACCGGCGACGGCCTCCAGCCGCTCCTGGAGGCGGCGTTCACCCTGGCCGCCGCCTTCCACGAGGGCCCGGCCACCCCCGTCGCCCTGGACCGCCTCACCGTCGCCGGCCCGCTGCCGGCCGAGGTGTGGGCGCACGTGCGGCACCGCGCCGACGGCTCGTTCACGCTCGCCCTGCTCTCCCCCGACGGCGCCCCGCTGGCGGCCGTCGAGGGCCTGCGGCTGCGGCCGGTCACCCCGGCCGAGGCCTCCGGACGGGCCACGACCGCCCTGCGCCACCACGCGCTCGGCTGGCAGCCGCTGCCGGCGGCCGCCGGACTCGCCACCATGGCCTCCCCCGAGGGCAGTTGGCTGGTCTTCGGCACCGACCCGGAGCAGGTGCGGAGCCGGCGTGCCCGGCTCGCCCTGGAGGGCGTCCCCGCCCTCGCCGTCCTCCCGGACGCCGGAGCCGCCGCGGGCGATCCGGAGACCCTGCTGGTCGCACCCGAACTCCCGGACTCGCTCGATCAGTTGTGGGCACAGCTGCGCCGCCGCGGGACCACCGTCGCGGGCCTGCTGCTGTACGGCCCGGACCCGGCGGGCGCGGGCGGCGAGCCGCTCGCGGAGGGCGAGGGGCGCTCCGCCCGGCACGGGTTCGCCTTCCTCCAGGGCTTCCTGCGCGAGTTCGCGGCCCAGCACCCCACGGTCGTGCTCTGCTCCACCGGGGCGCTGGCCCCCCGCTCCCCGGAGAACGCCGCGCCGCGCCCGGAGCAGTCGCTGCTCACCGCGCTGGCCCGGACCGTCACCTGGGAGCACCCGGGGCTGGCCTGCGTCCAGGTCGACCTGGAGCCGGGCGCCGCGGAGCCCGGCGCCGGCACCCTGGTGCGGCACGCGGTGGGTGTCGCGGGCTCCGGCCTGCTGGCCGTCCGCGGCGGGCGCTGGTACGAGGCCCGGCTCCAGGAGGGCCCGCTGCCCGGCGAGGACCAGGAGGGCGTCAAGATCCGTCCGGACGCCGGCTACCTGGTGGTGGGCGGCGACCCGGCGGAGGCCTCGGCGGTGGTCGGCTGGCTGGCCGGCCAGGGCGCCCGCGCGGTGGCCGTGGCCGGGCCCGAACCGGTCGCCGTCGACGACGAGCGGGTCGAACTCCTGCACATCGAGGGCGACTTCGGCGATCCGGCGGCCGTCGCCGCGCTGCTGGAGCGGGTCGACCGGGAGTTGCCGCCACTGCGGGGTGTCGTGCACCTCGCCGACCCGGCGCCGCGGGCCCCACTGGACGGCTGGGACTGGGCCGACTTCAGCACCGCCGTCGGCCGCGGCGTCCGGGGCCCCTGGCAGCTGCACCGGCAGACCTGGGGGCTGGACTTCCTGGTGTTCTCCAGCCCGGTCACCTCGCTGGCCGGCCACCCGGGCGAGGCGGTGGCCACCGCCGTCGACGCCTACCTGGAGGCGCTCGCCCACGAGCGGCGCCGACAGGGTCTGCCCGCACTGAGTGTCGCCTGGGGGCCCTGGCAGGAGGCCGGACAGCCCGCAACGGCAGCCCTGGCGGAGTCCGGGATCCACCCGGCACCCGCCGGCGCGGCCCTCGGCGCGCTCGGCCGGCTGCTGACCGGCTCCGCGCCGCGCGCCGGACTGGCCCGGGTCGACTGGGAGCGCCTGGTGCGCGCGGCCCGCCGCGGCCGGCCGTACGCGCCGCTGGAGGCGACGGACGCGGACGGCGACGAGAAGCCCGTCAGCTTCGGCCAGCGGGCCTGACGGAAAAGCCGTGGTGCCCCGCTCCGGGTCCGGAGCGGGGCACCACGGGCCGACGCGGGCCCGGCGGAACCAGCGGGCTCAGCCGGCTCGGCGGGCTCAGACCCCGAGGGTGGCGCCGCCGTCGACGGTCAGGTGCTGCATGGTGATGTGGCCGGCCTGGTCGGAGAGCAGGAAGAGCACCGCGTCGGCGATGTCCTCGGGAACCGCCAGTTTCCGCAGCGGAATTCCCGGCTTGTACGTGTCCAATTGCCCTTCGATGGTCTTCCGGGGCCCGTTCTCGTCCTGGAACATGCTCAGCAGCATCGGGGTTTCGGTGGAACCCGGCGCCACCACGTTGCAGCGGATACCGTGGCGGGCGACCTCCAGGCCCAGGCATTTGGTGAACGCCAGCGCGGCGGCCTTCGACGCCGCGTAAGCCGACATGTCCGCGCGGGCCGTTCCGGCCGCGTTGGAGGCGATGGTGACCACCGCCCCGGAATGACGCGGAATCATCCGGTTGACCACCGCGCGGGACATCAGGAAAACACCCGTGGTGTTGACCGCGAAGGTGTCCCGCCAGTCCTCGTCCGACAGCGAGCAGGCCGCCCCGAGGCGGAGCACGCCGGCCGCGTTGACCAGGTGCTCCACCGGGCCCAGCCGCCGCTCCACCTCGTCGACGACCTCCTCCACCTGGTCGGCCCGGCTGACATCGGCCGGGAACGGATAGACCTTCAGGCCGTCCGTCGCCAATTCCCCGGCGGCCTCCTCCAGCGCCTGCCCGTCACGGTCGACGGCGGCCACCACAATGCCTTCCGCGGCCAGCCGCCGCGTCACCGCCGCGCCGATTCCCCGGGCCGCGCCCGTCACCACCGCAACCCCGCCACGCATCACAGCGAACCCCTTCCGGGATACCCGCGGCAGCCGCGGGATCTGTTTCCACTTCACGGTCTTTCCGTTTTCCGGTCAGCCTCCCAAGGCGTGCCCCGCACCGGCACCCTTAGCCGCCCCCTAAACGGCGTCGCGGCGCCGCAATAGGGGCCGGTAGGGGATCACGGGGAACGCGTCGGTCCGTAGCATCGGAGGGCCGCCGTCCGCGCCCCGGCCTTTCCCCGTTTCCCCGCCCGCGACGTCCCGGATTCGCCCCGGATTCCCACAGTCCCATCCCCTCGGAGGGAATAGATGAGCACCGATTCCGGCAACGGATCGACACCCGCCACCGCAGCCGAGTCCGCCGTCGCCATCGTGGGTTTGGGATGCCGCTTCCCGGGTGACGTGCGAACCCTCGACGACTTCGGCCGCCTGCTGACCGGTGCCGCCGACGTCTTCACCGAGGTCCCCGCCGAGCGCTGGGGCGACCGGTACGCCGACCCGGCCGGCGGGCCCGGCACCATCTCCAACGGCCGGGGCGCCTTCCTCGCGGACATCGACCGCTTCGACGCCCCGTTCTTCGGCATCAGCCCCCGCGAGGCGGGCCTGCTCGACCCGCAGCAGCGGCTGATCCTGGAGGTCGCCTGGGAGGCGATGAGCGACTCCGGGCGGCCCCGCGAGTCCTGGCGCGGCTCGCGCACCGCCGTGCTGTTCGGGCTGCTCGCCAAGGACTACGAACTGCTGCACGCGCGCACCCTCGGCGTCGAGTCGATCACCCAGCACCACGTCGGCGCACTGGAGTTCAGCTTCGCCGCCGGGCGCCTCGCGTACACCTTCGACCTCACCGGGCCGGTGGCCACCCTCAACTCGGCCTGTTCCTCCTCGCTGCTGGCCGTGCACCAGGCCTGCCAGAGCCTGCGCGCCGGCGAGTGCGACACCGCCCTGGCCGGCGGCGTCAGCCTGCTGGTCACCCCGGACCTCAGCGTCGCGCTCAGCCGGGTCGGCGCGCTCTCCCCCACCGGCCGCTGCCGCCCGTTCGACGCCGCGGCCGACGGCATCGTGCGCGGCGAGGGCGCCGGCGTCGTGGTGCTCAAGCGGCTCGCCGACGCACTGGCCGACGGCGACCGGATCCACGCCGTCATCCGCGGCTCCGCCGCCAACAACGACGGCACCAGCATGGGCCTGACCGTGCCCAACGGAGCGGCCCAGGCCGACCTGCTGGAGACCGCCCTCTCGCGGGCCGGGCTCTCCCCCGCCGAGGTGGACTACGTCGAGGCGCACGGCACCGGCACCGCCATCGGCGACGTCATCGAGGTCGGCGCCATCGGCGAGGTGTACGGCACGGGCCGGGACGCCGGCCGCCCCCTGCTGATCGGCTCGCACAAGGCGCTGCTCGGCCACATGGACGCGGCGGCCGGCATCGGCGGGCTGCTGAAGACCGCCTGGATCGTCAACGCGGCGACCGTGCCGGGCCAGCCGTACGTGGAGACGCCCAACCCCAACGTGGACTGGCAGGACGGCGCGATCGCCGTCCCCGCCGCCACCACCGCGCTCACCGGCCTGGACCGCCCGGCCCGGGCCGGCGTCAGCTCCTTCGGCCTGAGCGGCACCAATGTGCACGTGATCGTCGAGGCGCCGCCGGCCGTCGAGCCCGTGCCCGCCGAGGAGCCGCCCGCGCACCCGTACGTGCTGCTCGCCTCCGCCACCGCGCCCGCCGGGCTGGCCGAACAGCTCGCGGCCCTGCGGGAGTCGGTCGCCGCCACGCCCGACGGCGAACTCGCCGAACTGGCCGCCGCCACCGTCAACCGCCGCACCCACGAGTCGCACCGCCACGCCGTGGTCGCCGCCGACCGCGCGGGCCTGCTGGACGCGCTGGAGGACGCCGAGGAGCCGCAGGACGGCGCCTACACCGGGGTGGTGCCCGACCCGGACAGCGCCCCGGAACCGGTGTTCGTCTACGCCGGCCAGGGCGGCCAGTGGGCGGGCATGGCGCTGGACCTGTACGAGAGCGACCGCACGGTGCGCGAAACCCTCGACGAGATCGCCGAGTTGGTCCGCGCCGAGGCCGGCTGGTCGCTGGTCGACGAGATCCGCGACGCCGACCCGGAGACCGGGCTCTACCGCACCGAGATCGTCCAGCCGGCCATCTTCGCCGTGCAGGTCGCCATGACCCGCTGGCTGGCCGCCCGGGGCGTCCGGCCGGGGGCCATCCTCGGCCACAGCCTCGGCGAGGTCGCCGCCGCCCACAGCGCCGGCGTGCTCAGCCTGCCGGACGCGGTCACCCTGATCGTCCGCCGCTCCGAGACCCTCGGCCTGGCCTCCGGGCGCGGCCTGATGTACGCGGTCACCGCCGACGAGGAGGCCGTCACCGGCATCCTGGCCGGATCGGGCCTGCCGGTCACCGTGGTCGCGGTGAACGGTCCCGGCTCGCTGGTCGTCGCGGGCCCGGCAGACGAGGTCGCCGAGGCCGCGCGGCTGCTGGAGGCGGGCGGCCTGCGCTGCCGCCGGCTGCGGGTCGACGCGCCCGCGCACAGCCCGCTGATCGCCGACCTCGGCCCCCGGCTGGAGGCCGCCCTGGGCGGGCTGCGCCCGGCCGCCCCGGCCGTCCGGATGCTCTCCACCGTCGACCCGTCGGCCGACCGCACGGTCTACGACGCCGCCTACTGGGTCCGGAACTTCACCTCCCCGGTCCGGCTGTGGCCGGCCCTCGACCGGCTGCTCGCCGAGGACGACCACCCGCTGGTCGAGATCGGCCCGCACCCCGTCCTGGTGCCCTCGCTGGCCGAGGCGCAGCGGCTGCGCGGCCGGCGCGCCCCCGCCCTGCCGGTGCTCAGCCGGTACGAGCCGGGCCGGCTCGCCGCGTACCGGGCGCTGGCCCGGCTGCACGTGGCGGGCGCGCCGGTCGACTGGGCGGCGGCCGTGGACGGGCCGCGCCGGTACCGCACCCTGCCGGTGCCGTCCTGGCAGGGCGGGCGCTACTGGCTGCCCGGCGTGGAGCGCGGGCAGCAGGGCGGCGGGCAGGCGACCGGCGCGGCGGCCGCGGCCGGGACGGCGCCGGCCCGGATCCGGCTCAGCCTGCTGGACGCCGAGGACCGGGTCACCGGTGAGCTGTACGCGCAGGTGAGCGCGGGCGACCTGGCGGCGCTCGGCCGGGTTCCGGCGTCGGCCCAACCCCTGTCGCAGCCCCAGCCGCAGCCCCAGCCGGTGAGCCCGGCACCCGCCCGGCCGCAGACCACCGCTCCGGTCACCGCCCCGGTCACCGCCCCGGCCGCCGCACCCGCCGGGCGGGGCCTGGCCGAGCTGGTGACCGCCACGGTGCGCGAGGTGCTCGGCCTGCCCGCCGACCAGGCCGTCCCCCGCCGGCGCGGACTGTTCGAGCAGGGCCTGGACTCGCTGACCGCGGTGAGCCTGCGCCGCAGCCTGGAGCAGCAGCTGGGCGTCACCCTCCCCACCACGCTGATCTTCGAGCGGCCCACCATCAAGGCCCTGGCGGAGTACCTCGCCACCGTCGCACCGGAGCGCCTCCCGGAGCCTGCGCCGGCGCCGCAGCCCCACGTCGCGACCGATCCTCGGCCCGCCCCCGCGCAGGCGGAGCAGGAGGACGGCATCGCCGTCATCGGCCTCGCCTGCCGGCTGCCCTCCGCCCCCTCCCCCGCCGCCTTCTGGGACCTGCTGAACGAGCGCGGCTCCACCGCCGGCGACTTCCCCGCCGACCGGCTGCGGGACCCGGTCTGGGCCGAACTGGGCGACGCCATCGCCCTGCCGGGCTCCTACCTGGACGACCTCGCCCAGTTCGACGCCCCGTTCTTCCGGATCTCGCCCCGCGAGGCCAAGCTGCTCGACCCCCAGCAGCGGCTCTTCCTGGAGACCGCCTGGGAGGCCCTGGAGGACGCGGGCTGCCCGACGCACACCCTCGCGGAGCGCCCGGTCGGCGTCTACGCCGGACTCGCCCTGGCGGACTACCAGTTCCTGGTCGCCCGCGAGATGGAGCCCTCCCGGCTGAACCTCCACCACGGCACCGGGACCTCCTACGCCGCGCTGGCCGGCCGGCTGTCCTACCTGCTCGGCCTGCGCGGCCCGAGCATGACGGTCGACACCGCCTGCTCCTCCTCGCTGACCGCCGTCCATCTGGCCTGCCAGGCGCTGCGCGCCGGTGACTGCGAGGTCGCCGTGGTCGGCGGCGCGAGCGCGATCACCGCCCCCAGCCCGCTGCTGGCCTCGATGGCCGGCTCCGGCGCGCTGGCCGCGGACGGCCGCTGCAAGACCTTCGACGAGGACGCGGACGGCTTCGCCTGCGGCGAGGGCGCGGTGGCGCTGATCCTCAAGCCGCTGTCCGCCGCCCTGCGCGACGGCGACCGGGTCCACGCCGTGCTGCGCGGCAGCGCCGTCAACCAGGACGGCGCGACCGGCGGGCTCACCGTGCCCAACCCGGTCTCCCAGGTGGAGGTGGTCCGCCAGGCCCTCGACCGGGCCGGCTGGGCGGGGCACGAGGTCGACTACGTCGAGACCCACGGCACCGGCACGCCGCTGGGCGACCCGATCGAGGTGCACGCGCTGGCCGAGTCGCTGGGCGCCGGGCGCGGCGAGCGGAACCCGCTGCTGATCGGCTCGGCGAAGGCCAACGTCGGCCACCTCGGCGCGGCGGCCGGCGCGGTGGGCCTGCTCAAGGTCGTCCTCGCCCTGCGCAACGGCACGCTGCCGCCGCACCTGCTGGAGCGGCCGTCGAGCCGCATCGACTGGGACCGGGTCCCGGTGGAGGTGGTGACCGAGTCCCGCCCCTGGCCGGCCCACGACCGCCCGGCCCGCGCCGGGGTGAGCGCCTTCGGCGTCAGCGGCAGCAACGCCCACGTCGTCGTCGAGCAGTTCGTCCCCCGCACCGCGGACCGCCCCGCCGACGTGCCCGCCGAGCCGGGCGAGCACGTCCTGCTGGCCACCGCGGCCACCCCGACGGCGCTGCGGGCCGTCGCCCGCGGGCTCGCCGAGCGCCTCGCCGCCGAGCCCGGGCGCACCGCCGACATCGTCCACACCGCCACCCGCCGGCGCTCCCTGCTGGAGCACCGCCTCGCCGTGGTGGGCACCGACGCGGCCTCGCTCGCCGCCGCGCTGACGGAGGCCGCCGACGGCACCGCCACCGGCTCGGCCCTGACCGGCCGGACGGACGCCGGCGAGGAGTGCGCCATCGGCTTCCGCTACACCGCCGAGCCCGCCGGTCCGGCGGTCGCCGAGGCCTGGGCCGCCGCCTCGCCCGTCTACCGGCGGAGCCTGGCCGAACTCACCGGCCTGCTGGCCGAACTGGCCGGCCCGCTCGGCCCCGACGAGGCCCCCTCCGCCGGGCGGAGCGCCGCGCTGCTCTTCTGCCACCAGGCCGCCGCCACCGGCGCGCTGCGGCAGTTGGGCGTCGCCCCGCACGCGGTGACCGGCGAGGGCCCCGGCGCGGCCACCGCGGCCTGGGCCCACGGACGCCTCACCGCGGCCGAGGCCCTACGCGCCCTGCTCGACGGCACCGCCGGCGGCCCGGCGCCGCAGGGCGAGGACCCGACCGCCGACTGCGACCAGGTCGTCACCCTCCCGGCCGACGGCGGGACGGCGGCCCTGCTGGCGGCCCGGCTGTTCGCCGCCGGGGTGCGCCCCGCCCCGGCCCGGCCCGGCGAGGACGGCGCCGTCGTCGCCCTGCCGGCCTACCCCTGGGAGCACCAGCCCTACTGGTACCGGGACTTCGCCGCGACCCCGGCCGCCTGCTGGCCGCTCTCCGCGCCCACGGCGGCGGAACTGCGCTCCCGCGCCGCACGGTTGCGCGACCTCGTCGCCGCCGGCGCGCCGGAGCCCGGCGCCGTGGCCCGGACGCTGGCGGCCCGCCCCGGACAGCCGCACCGGCTGGCGCTGGTCGGCGAGGACGGTGACCAACTGCTGGCCGCCCTGGACGCGTTCGCCGACCGCGGCGAGCTGGCCGGCACCGCCGTGTCGGGCGGCGCACCGGGCGAGGTCCGGCCCGTCCTGGTCTTCCCCGGCCAGGGCTGGCAGTGGGAGCGGATGGGCGCCCGGCTGCTGGAGGCCTCGCCGGTCTTCGCCGCCACGGTGACCGAGTGCTCGGAGCTGGTCGAGGCGTCGGCCGGCTGGTCGGTGCTCGCGGTGCTGCGCGGCGAGCCGGACGCGCCCTCCTTCGAGCGGGTGGACGTCGTGCAGCCGGTGATGTTCTCGGTGATGCTCGGCCTGGCCCGGCTCTGGGAGTCGGCCGGGGTCCGCCCGGCGGCCGTGGTCGGCCACTCCCAGGGCGAGATCGCCGCGGCCTGCGCGGCCGGGGCGCTGAGCGTCGAGGACGCCGTCCGGGTGGTCGTGGCCCGCTCCGCCGCCCTGGTGGAACTCGCCGGCGGGGGCGCGATGCTGTCGGTGACGGCCGGCCCCGACCGGGTCGCCGGCCTGCTCGGCCGGTGGCCGGACCGGCTCTGGCAGGCCGCCGTGAACGGCCCTTCCGGCACCGTGGTGGCCGGCGAGGTGGCCGCCGCCGAGGAGTTCATGGCGCACTGCGCCGAGGCCGGGGTGCGGGTGCGCCGCATCCCGGTGGACTACGCCTCGCACACCCCGCACGTCGAGGCCATCCGCGAGCAGGTCCTGCGGGCGATCGGCCGGGTGGAGCCGCGCGAGTCCCGGATCCCGATGTACTCCACGCTGACCGGCGCGGTGGTCGACACCACCACCCTGGACGGCTCCTACTGGCTGGAGAACCTGCGCAACCCGGTGCGCTTCCAGGACGCCACCAACGCCCTGCTGGACGACGGGTTCACCGTCTTCATCGAGGCCAGCGCCCACCCGGTGCTGACCATGGGCGTCGGCGAGACCGCCGAGGCGCACCCGACGGCGGCCGCCGAGGGACCGGTGACCGTCACCGGCACCCTGCGCCGCGACGAGGACACCCTCGCCCAGGTCCTGGCCGGCGCCGCCCGGATCTGGACCGCGGGCGTCGCGGTCGACTGGACCGCCCTGCAGCCCGCCCCCGCGGGCGAGCGGCCGCTCGACCTGCCGCTCGACGGCGACGAGGTCACCGGCAGCGGCCCGTCCGGCACCGACCAGGTGGAGAAGCGCTTCTGGCGGATCGTCGAGCAGGCCGACGCCGGGGAGCTGGCCGGACTGCTGGGCATCGCGGGGGACGCCGAGCGCGACGCGCTGCGGGCCGTGCTGCCGACGCTCTCGCACTGGTGGCAGCAGCGCCGCGAGGCCGCCGTCATCAACGCCTGGCGCTACCGCTCCGTGTGGCGGCCGCTGGCCGTCGACCCCGCCTCCGCCTCCGGCGGGCTCACCGGCGTCTGGCTGGTCGCCGCACCGGCCGGGCTGCTGGACCACGACCTGGTGACCGCCTGCCTCCGGGAGATCGACGAGCACGGCGGCAAGGCCGTGCTGCTCCCGGTCGACACCACCGGCGCCGACCGGACCACCCTGGCCGAGGCGTTCACGGGCGCGCCCGTCGGCGGCGTGCTGTCGCTGCTCGCGCTGGACGAGTCCGCGCACCCCCGGCACCCGGCCGTCCCCGCCGGCCTGCTCGCCACCGTGCACCTGCTCCAGGCCATGGACGACGCCTCCTGCGAGGCCCGGCTCTGGTCGGCCACCCGCGGCGCGATCGCGACCACGGAGGACGAGCAGCTCGCCCACCCGCTCCAGGCCCACGTCTGGGGCCTCAGCCGGGTCGCCGGCCTGGAGACCCCGCAGCGCCTGGCCGGTGTGATCGACCTGCCGCCCGCGCTGGACGCCGGCACCGGCGCGCTGCTGTGCGCCGCCCTCGCCGGGATCGACGACGAGGACCAGCTCGCACTGCGCGAGGGCGGCCTGCTGACCCGCCGGATCGTCCGCGACCCGGTGGCCGACGACGCGCCGGCCACCCCGTTCCGGCCCGAGGGGACCTCGCTGGTCACCGGCGGCACCGGCGCCCTCGGCGGCCACGTCGCCCGCTGGCTCTCCCGGCAGGGCGGACACGTCCTGCTGGTCGGCCGGCAGGGGCCGGACGCCCCCGGGGCGGCCGAACTCGTCGCCGAACTCACCGGGCTGGGCGCGGCGAGCGTCACCGTCACGGCCTGCGACATCGCCGACCGGGAGTCCCTCGCCCGGGTGATCGACGGCATCCCCGCCGAGCGCCCGCTGCGCGCCGTCTTCCACACCGCCGGGGTGGTGGACGACGGCCCGGTGAACGCCATGGCGCCCGGCCAGCTGGAGCGGGTGCTGGCGCCCAAGACCCGGGCCGTGGCCAACCTCGACGAGCTCACCGCCGGCCTCGACCTGAAGGCCTTCGTGCTCTACTCCTCGGCCGGCAGCATGGTCCCCAACGTGGGCCAGGGCGCCTACGCGGCGGGCAACGCCTACCTGGACGCGTTCGCCGAGCACCGCCGCGCCCGGGGCCGCGCCACCACCTCCATCGCCTGGGGCGCCTGGTCGGGCCAGGGCATGGCCGGGGAGCAGGACTTCGTCGACCGGGTCGGCCTCGGCGGCATGGACCTGATGACCCCGCACCTGGGCGTGATGGCCCTGCTCCAGGCGCTCGGCCACGGCGACACCACCGTGGCGATCGCCAACGTCGACTGGGACCGCTTCGCCGAACGCTTCAACGCCACCCGGCCGCACCCCTTCGTCGCCGAACTCGTCACCGCCGCGTCCACCGGACCGGCCGGCACCGAGTCGCCCGCCGCGGCCGGGCTGGCCCGGCTGACCGAACTCGAACCCGTCCGGCGCCGCAGCACCCTGCTCGACCTGGTGCGCGCCGAACTGGCCACCGTGCTCGGCTTCTCCAACGCCGGGAGCATCAGCCCCGGCACCGCGTTCAAGGACTTCGGCATCGACTCGGTCACCGCCGTCGAACTGCGCAACCGGATCGTCGGCACCGCCGGACTCCGGCTCTCCCCGGTCGCCGTGTTCGACCACCCCACGGCGGAGGCGCTGACCGAGCACCTGCTCGGCCAGTTCCCCGACGCCGAGCAGCAGCGGGACCAGCAGGACCCGGAACCGGCCGGGGCGGCGCCGCAGGACGCCGAGGAGCCCAGCCTGATCGACGCGATGACGGTCGAGGACCTCCTGCGCATGGCCCGCGGCGACAGCAGTTCCTGACCGAGACAGTTCCTGAACGAGACGGGCCCTGACCCCAGACAGGCCCTGACCCAGATCGTGGCGAAAGCGGAGTGACCGGGATGACAACGTCGAACCAGGAGATCGTCGAGGCGCTGCGCACCTCGCTCAAGGAGACCGAGCGGCTCCAGAGGGAGAACCGGCGGCTGACCGACGCGGCGCGCGAGCCGATCGCGGTGGTCGGGATGGCCTGCCGCTTCCCGGGCGGGGCGGGTTCGCCGGAGGAGCTGTGGGACCTGCTCGCCGAGGGCGTCGACGCGACCTCGGAGTTCCCGGCGGACCGGGGCTGGCCGGAGGACCTCTACGACCCGGACCCCTCGCGGTCCGGGAAGTCCTACACGCGCCGGGGCGGGTTCCTGGACGACGTGGCGGGTTTCGACGCGGAGTTCTTCGGGATCTCGCCGCGCGAGGCGCTGGCGATGGACCCGCAGCAGCGGCTGCTGCTGGAGGTCTCCTGGGAGGCGCTGGAGCGCGCCGGGATCAACGCCCGCACGGCGAAGGGCAGTCGGACCGGCGTCTTCGTCGGGGCGTCCAGCTCGTACTACGTCCCGGACCCGGGCAAGGTCCCCGAGAACGTCGAGGGCTACGCGCTGACCGGGAACCTCTCCAGCGTGCTGTCCGGGCGGGTCTCGTACTGCCTGGGGTTCGAGGGGCCGGCGGTGACGGTCGACACCGCGTGCTCCTCCTCGCTGGTCGCCCTGCACCTCGCCGTCCAGGCGCTGCGCAAGGGCGAGTGCACGCTGGCCCTCGCCGGCGGCGTCACGGTGCTGGCCGGCCCCGTGGCGTTCACCGAGTTCTCCCGCCAGCGCGGACTGGCCGGCGACGGCCGGTGCAAGCCGTTCAGCGCCGCCGCGGACGGCTTCAGCGCGGGTGAGGGCATCGGCCTGCTGGCGCTCGAACGGCTGTCGGACGCGCGGCGGTTGGGGCACCGGGTGCTGGGTGTGGTGCGGGGCAGCGCCATCAACCAGGACGGTGCCAGCAACGGTCTGACCGCGCCCAACGGCCCGTCGCAGCAGCGGGTGATCCGGGCGGCGCTGGCGGACGCGGGCCTCGCGGCCGGGGACATCGACGCGATCGAGGCACACGGCACCGGCACCAAGCTGGGCGACCCGATCGAGGCCGAGGCCCTGATCGCGACCTACGGCCAGGGACGGTCGGCCGACGCTCCGGTCCACCTCGGCTCGCTGAAGTCCAACATCGGCCACGCCCAGAGCGCGGCCGGGGTGGGTGGCGTCATCAAGATGGTGATGGCGTTGCAGCGGGAGGAGTTGCCGCGGACGCTGCATGCGGAGGAGCCGTCGCCGTTCGTGGACTGGTCGGCGGGGTCGGTGTCGTTGCTGACCGAGCCGGTGGCGTGGCCGCGTGGTGAGCGCACGCGTCGGGCCGGTGTGTCGTCGTTCGGCGCCAGCGGGACGAACGCGCATGTGATCGTCGAGGAGGCCCCCGAACTCGACGCCGTTGTTGAGGTGTTGGACGGTGAGCCCGGTGCGGCCGGGGTGACGGCGTGGTTGGTGTCGGGTGGGAGTGCGGGTGGTCTGCGGGCGCAGGCGGCCAGGTCGGCGGAGTTCGCGGGTGCGGGTGTCGAGGCCGGTGTGGTGGGTCGGGCGTTGGCGGCGAAGCCGGTGCTGGGTCACCGTCTGGCGGTGGTGGGTGCCGATGGTGCCGAACTCCTCGCGGGTCTTTCGGCGTTCGCGGCCGGGGGTGAGGTCGCGGGCAACGCCGTGACGGGTGCGGTCGGTGCGACGGCGCGGCCGGTGCTGGTGTTCCCGGGCCAGGGCTGGCAGTGGGAGCGCATGGGCGTGGAACTGCTGGACGCCTCGCCGGTGTTCGCGAAGTCGGTGGCGGAGTGCTCGGCGGTGGTCGAGCGCCTGGCGGGCTGGTCGGTCCTGGACGTGCTGCGCGGTGTGCCGGGCGCGCCGTCGTTCGAGCGGGTGGACGTGGTCCAGCCGGTGATGTTCACGGTGATGGTGGGCCTGGCCCGTATGTGGGAGTCGCTGGGGGTGCGGGCGGCGGCCGTGGTCGGGCACTCGCAGGGCGAGATCGCCGCGGCCTGCGTCGCCGGCGCGCTGAGCGTCGAGGACGCGGTGCGTGTCGTCGTCGCACGCTCGGCGGCGATCACCGCCCTGGCGGGGCAGGGCGCGATGCTCTCCCTCGCCACCGGCCTGGACGCCGTCAACGGCCACCTCGAAGGGTTCGAGGGCCGGTTGTGGGTGGCGGCCGTGAACGGCCCCGCCTCCACCGTCGTGGCCGGCGACGTCGCCGCCGCCGAGGAGTTCGTCGCGTACTGCGAGAACACGGGTGTGCGGGTGCGGCGCATCCCCGTCGACTACGCCTCCCACACCCCGCACGTGGAGGCGATCGCCGAGCGGGTGCTCGCCGATCTCGCGGACATCACCCCGCGCGCCGGGCACACGCCGATCTACTCCACGCTGACCGCGAGCGTGATCGACGGTTCGGGGATGGACGCCCGGTACTGGCTGGACAACCTGCGCAGCCCCGTCCGTTTCCAGGACGCGACCACCGCGCTCCTGAACGACGGCCACACCGTGTTCATCGAGTCCAGCGCCCACCCCGTGCTGGCCGCCGGTATCAGCGAGACCGTCGACGCCCACGGCGCGGACGGGGCGCACGTCACCGTCACCGGGACCCTGCGCCGTGACGAGGGCGGCCTGCGCCGTTTCGCGCTCGGCGCGGCCACCGCCTGGAGTGCCGGCCTCGACCTCGACTGGTCACCGATCCTCGGCACCGGCACCACGCCGGGCGTCGAGTTGCCGACGTACGCGTTCGACCACACCCGCTTCTGGCTCGACTTCACCCCCCGCACCGGCGGCGACGTCGCCACGGTGGGCCTGGACACCGTCGAGCACGGCCTGCTCGCCGCCGCCGTCGACGTCGCCTCCGGCGACGCCGCGATCCTGTCGGGCACCCTGTCCCTGGCCACCCACCCCTGGCTCGCCGACCACGCCGTCACCGGCACCCCCCTCCTGCCCGGCACGGCGTTCCTCGACCTCGCCCTCCACGCCGCCGACCACACCACCAGCGCCGGCGTCAAGGAACTCCTCGTCCAGGCCCCCCTCCTCCTCCCCGCCACCGGCGCGCTGGACCTCCAGGTCGTCATCGACGCCCCCGACCCGGACGGCTGCCGCAACACCACCATCTACTCCCGCCCCCACACCACCACCCACACCACCTGGACCCGCCACGCCCAAGCCACCCTCGCCCCGCACGACGGTTCCCTGACCACCGGGGACGCCGCCTTCGCCGCCACCGGCGCCTGGCCGCCCGCCGACGCCACCGCCCTCCCGACCGACGACCTGTACGAGACGCTCGCCGGTCGCGGCTACGCCTACGGCCCCGCCTTCCAGGGCGTGACCCGGCTCTGGCGCGGCGCCGACCCGAGCGAGCTCTTCGCCGAGGTGGCCCTGCCGGAGGGGACGGCCGACGACGCGGACGGCTTCGGTCTGCACCCGGCGCTGCTGGACGCCGCCCTGCACGGCCTGAGCCTGCACGAGAGCTTCCCCGAGGAGGGCGTCTGGCTGCCGTTCTCCTGGAACGGGATCAGCCTGCACGCCTCGGGCGCCCGCACCCTGAGGGTCCGGCTGCGCACCATCGGCGAGGCCGCCCTCCAGGTGACCGCCGCCGACCCGTCCGGCCAACTCGTGCTGCACATCGACGAGCTGCACATCCGTCCGGTCGACGCGAGCCGACTCGTCACGGCGGTGTCCGCGCCCGACGGGCTGTACAGCCTCGACTGGATGCCCGTCGCCGCCCCGTCGGCCGAGGAGGACGCCGTCACCGGTGTCGCCGTGCTCGGCCCCGACCCGCTCGGCCTCGGCGCCGCGCTGAGCGGCGCCGCCGCCCACGGCGATGTCGCCGAACTCGCGGCCGCCCTGGACCGGGGAACCCCGGCCCCGGCCTGCGCGGTCGTCACCGCCGTCACCCCGGCCACGGAGCAGGAGCCCGCCGAGTCGGCCCACCGGGTCGCCGCCGGCCTGCTGGCGACGGTGCAGGCGTGGATCGCCGAACCCCGCCTGGAGTCGACGCCGTTGATCGTCCTCACCCGGGGCGCGGTCGCGGCCGGACAGGGCCCGCGGGCCGACGTCACCGACCTGGCCGCCTCCACCGTCTGGGGCCTGATCCGC
>NZ_JBIBHU010000046.1:0-35468 GCF_042957205.1 Kitasatospora sp. NPDC008115
CCCGGCCCCCCCCCCCCCCCCCCCCCCCCCCCCCCCCCCCCCCCCCCCCCCCCCCCCCCGCGCCGCCGGGCCCCCGCGGGGGGGGGCCCCGCCCGCCGCCCCCCCCCCCCCCCCCCCCCCACGGCCGGTCGCACCGCCCCGGCCGGGCCTCAGGAGATGCGGCGGATGCGGCGGATGGCGATGGTGATCAGCAGGGCGGACAGGGCGAGGAAGAGGCCGGTTTCGATGGCCTGGAAGGTCCAGAAGCGGTCGGCGGGCTGGTACTCCTGCCAGTTGGTGTAGGGGCCGGGACCGAAGCCCTCCTGGGCGAAGTGGGCCACGCAGCGGGCGGTGCCCCCGGGGTCGCTTGCGGCGTCCGGGCCGCAGCCGACGCGGGCGTCGGAGAGGACGAGGTTGCCGGTGCCGTTGCGGACGCCCTCCTGGTAGATCCAGGAGCCGCTGAAGCGGTTGGCCATGACGGGGCTGTCGATGGCGTAGCTGAGCGTCTTGGCCGGCAGGAAGGCGGGGCGGGCGAGCAGTTCGACGAGGGCCCGGACGGCGATGAACGCGGCGAGCGAGAGGCCCATCGCGGGCAGCACCCGGCGGCTGAGCGTTCCGGCGAGGATGCCGAGCGCGACCGCGAACAGGGTGTAGCCGATCGGCGCGACGCCCTGGACGTCGAAGATCAGGTAGCGGAAGCGGCCGAGGCCGTTGGCGGCGAGCGGGCCGAGCCACCAGGAGGCGCCGAGCGCGTAGCCGACGGACAGGACCAGCGCGACCGCGCCGACCAGGCCGAACTTGGTGAGGATCCAGCGCCGTCGGCTGATGCCCTGCGTCCAGACCAGCCGGTGGGTGCCGTTCTCGACCTCCCGGGCGACCAGCGGGGCGCCGAGGAAGAGGCCGGCGAGGACCGGCAGCAGCACGAAGAGGACGGCCAGGAAGGCGGTCGAGTCGTACTGGTTGGCGAAGCGCTGGCTCAGCACCTCGCAGCTGTCGCCGCTGACGAACTCGGCGTCGCCGAGCCCGCGCAGGCAGGCGCCGAGGCCGGAGTCCTCGAAGGCCGCGCGCATGGACAGGCCGGTGGGCACGAGGACGGCGGCGAGTACGGCGAGCGCCACGGCCGTCCACAGGGCCTGCTTGCGGTGCTGGCGCCAGGTCAGCCAGATCATGCGGCCGCCTCCGAAGCCGGGAGGCCGGTGGAAGGACCGGCGGAGGCACCGGCGGAGGCGCCGAGGTGGGCCAGCACGAGGTCCTCCAGGGTGATGTCCTGCACGGTCCAGCGGCTCTCGTCCACCGGTCCGTCGACGCGCACCAACAGGGTGGACTGCCGCTCGGTGTGGCTGGCCCGGATCACCGAGGCCACCCCGGGGACGGCGGCGCCGTCGGGGAGCCGGGGGCCGATCAGCCGGCGGTGTCCGCCGAGCAGGTCGTCCACCGGTCCGGCGAGCTGGACGCGCGAGGTGTGCAGCAGCACCAGGTGGTCGCAGACCCGTTCGAGGTCGGCGAGCAGGTGGGAGGAGAGCAGGACGGTGGTCCCGTACTCGCCGACGGCGCCCATCAGGGCCTGCATGAACTCGTGCCGGGCGAGCGGGTCCAGCGCCGCCACCGGTTCGTCGAGCAGCAGCAGCCGGGGCCGTTTGGCGAGCGCCAGCGCGAGCGCGACCTGGGCGCGCTGTCCGCCGGAGAGCCTGCCGACGGGCTTGCCGGCCGGGATGCCGAGGCGGCCGAGCCGGTCGCGGGCGATGGCGGCGTCCCAGCCGCGGCGGTTGAGCCGGCCGCCCATGGTGATCAGCTCGGCGGCGGTGAAGTCGGGGTAGAGCGGGGTGTCCTGGGCGACGAAGCCGAGGTCGGCCAGGGCGTCGCGGTCGTGGCGCGGATCGCGTCCGAAGACGCGGGCCCGCCCGCTGTCGGGCTTGAGCAGGCCGACGGCGAGGTGGAGCAGGGTGGACTTGCCGGCGCCGTTGGGGCCCACCAGGGCGGCGATCCGCCCGGCGGGGAGTTCCAGCGAGCAGTCCTGGAGGGCCCAGGTCCGCCCGAAGCGTTTCCCCAGCCCTTCGGTGTGCAGAGCGATATCCGTCATGTGTCTCCCCCAAGATGACTGTCGGACCGGTCAGGTTTCGCGGGTCGGCGGCCGGTCGAGCGTGGCCCGCAGGGTGGTGTCGACGAGCGCGGCGATGTCCTCGCGGGCCAGCCCGGCGGCCTGCGCCTTTCCCAGCCAGACCACCAACTCCGCGCGCAGCTCGGCCTGGTGGGCCAGCGAGGGGCCGGCCAGGGTGCGGACCAGGAACGTCCCCACCCCGGGCCGGCCCTCGGCGAGTCCCTCCAACTCCAGCTCGCGGTAGGCCTTGAGCACGGTGTTGGGGTTGATCGCCAGGGCCTGGGCCACGTCCCGCACCTTGGGGAGCCGGTCCCCCGGTTGTGCCAGTCCGACCCGCAGTGACTGCTTCACCTGGAGGACCAGCTGCATGTACGTGGCCACGCGTGAGCGGCCGTCGAGCACGAACTCGATCACCAGTTGTTCTCCTGTCTTAGGACAGTAAGACAGGATAGGCGTGCGTCAGTCAAGTAGTGAAGGGACAAGCGGAATTGACGCAGGCTTCGGAAAGGATCAGGCCAGCGTCAGGGTGTCCCCGACCGAGAGCCGGCCGGGGGCGGCGACCTCGGCGAGGGCGTCCAGGCGGGAGTCGTGGAACTGCGCGAGGGCCTTGAGGATCTCCGGCGCGTGCGGCAGCCCGGGCTGGGCGGCGGTGGTCATCGCGCAGCGCTCGCTGGAGCGGACGAAGGCGAGCCGGGCGCCGGAGCGCGCGGAGCCGTGCGCCCGGCGTCCGAACCAGGCGTCCTCGGTGAACGGAGGAGTGCCCGGCGGGGTGCGCAGCAGGATGTTCGGGCGGAACCGGCGGACGTCCACCACGGCGGACGGCGCGGCGTCGGCGACCCAGTCCAGGGTGGCGGTGGTGAGCACGCTGACCGGGAGCTGGTCGAAGTGCGACACGGCGTCCTCGCGGGCCAGCTCGACGTCGTCGCGCTGGAGGTAGGCGCGCAGGAAGGCGGTCGGGTCGATGACCGGCCGGCCGAGCGGGTCGAACAGCTCGGGGCCGTCGAGCCGGTGGCCGAGCCTGGCGGAGAGCCGGAGCAGGCCGTCCATCCGCCGGAACCGGCGGGTGTTCTTGCCGGAGCCGAGTTTGCCGTTGCCGTCGCGCACGGCGTAGAGGCGGTCGCCCGCGAGCCCGCGGTCGTCCACCTCGACGGAGTCGAGCCGCTCGCCGCCGGTGGACTTCACGGGGTAGCGCCAGAGCTGCTCGATGACTCCGATGATCTCTGCCATGGCCGGAAAGCGTAGCGCCGCCCGCCGATGATGGTCTAGACCAAGTCCCCCGGCCCGGCCAGGTGTTCGAACCGGGCCGGGGTCCGGCGGCTCACCCGAGCCGGGCGACCGCCCGCACCGGGGCCCCGTCGGCCGCCACCAGCCGCAGCGGGAAGAGCGTCACCTCGACCGGCCGGCCCGCCTCCTGGGCGGTCAGCAGCAGCCGCAGATCGGTCAGGTTCTCCGCGATCACCCCGCCGCCCGGCGCCCCGAGCAGCACCCGGTGCGCGGCCAGCGTCGGCTCCTCGGCGGCCGGTTGGTCGTGCTCGTCGGTGAGGTCGGCGAGCAGCGCTGCCACCGCCGGGTCGCCCGGGCCCGGGTCGGGCGTCGGGTCCACGCTGAGCGCGTCCACCCCGACCGTGCGCACCCCGGCGGCGACGATCGCCTCGGCGGCCCGCGCGGTCAGGCTCGGGTGGGCGAGGTAGGCGTCGGTGCCCCAGTGCCGGACCCAGCCGGTGGCGAGCAGCAGCACGGTGCCCTCGCCGACCCGCTCCAGCGCGGGCGCGAGCAGCTCGGCGGTGATCGCGGCACGCGGCTCCAGGCCGCGCAGGTCGGCGACCACCGCCGGGCCGGTGAACCGCTCCAGCGGCAGGCCGTCCAGCGTCGGCCAGGTGACGTCGACGTGGTACGGCGCGTCCACATGGGTGCCGGACTGCGAGCCGAGGTGAAGGGCGAGCACGTTCACCCCGGCGGTGGCGGTGGTGAGGGCGGGCTCCAGGAGGACGGCCGGATCGCCGGGGTAGACCGGCATCGCGGTGGTCACCTGGTGGGTGAGGTCGACGAGGGTGGCCATGGCGCCCATCCTCCCAGGGCGGGCCGGGGCGGGAGGAGGGGCGGAGTGGAGATAGAAAGTAGGCACTATGGAAAAGCCTGAGCAGCCCGTCCGCCGTCCCTGGGTCGTGGGGGTGTCCGGCGCGTCCGGCACCCCGTACGCCGCCGCGGTGATCCGCGCCCTCCTCGCCGCGGGCGAGCCGGTCGACCTGGTGGTCAGCCGCGCGGCCCGGCTGACGATCCTCGACGAGACCGGCATCGCGTTCCGGGACGCGCACTGGCGCGACGACCTGGCCGCCTGGCTGGGGACGGCGGAGGGGCTGGACGACGTCAGGTACTGGCCGGCCGGGGACTTCGCGGCGGGGCCGTCCAGCGGCTCGTACCCCGCCAAGGGGATGCTGGTGGTGCCCGCGACCACCGGCGCGGTGGCCGGGATCGCGCTCGGCCTCAGCAAGGACCTGCTCCAGCGGGTGGCCAGTGTCACCCTCAAGGAGCGGCGTCCGCTGGTCGTCTGCGTCCGCGAGACGCCACTCAACGGGGTGACGTTGAAGCACTTGGTGGAGCTGGACGCGCAGGGCGCGGTCGTGCTCCCCGCCTCACCCGGCTTCTACGCCGGCGGCTCCACCGTCGGCGAGCTGGTCGGATTCGTCGCCGGACGGGTCCTGGACGCCGTCGGCGTACCGCACACGCTGTACCGCCGTTGGGAGGGCGAGTTGGGCGCGGCGGCCCGCGCGAGCGAACGGTCGGCCTGAGGGGGAGTGAGGGACCGCAGGACGGGAGAGTATGTTCTCTGCGATATCCGGGTTGGTCCGAGCATGGCGCCTTTGAATCCGGATAATGATCTGTGGGTCTGGCGAGGTTCGGAAGGACGCGGACGGTATATGGACACGGTGGACAGGCAGCTCATCCAGGCGCTCCGCGAGAACGGCCGCGCCTCCTACGCCGAGCTGGGCCGGCTGGTCGGCCTCTCCGGCCCCAGCGTCACGGACCGCATCAACCGCCTGGAGCAGGCCGGCGTCATCACCGGCTACCGGGCGACGGTCAACCCGGCCTCGCTCGGCTTCGGGGTCACGGCGCTGATCGGCCTCCAGTTGACCGACGCGGCCGACCACGAGGACGTCGCGTTCCGGCTGAAGGACCTCGGCGAGGTCGAGGACTGCTGGTTCATCGCCGGTGACGACTCGTACATGCTCAAGGTCCGGGTGCCGGACGTCGAGGGCCTGGAGTCCGTGGTGAAGCGGATCTCGGGCACCAAGGGCGTGGCCCGCACCCGGACGACCGTCGTACTCTCCACCAAGTGGGAGAACCGGGTCAGCGAACTGCCGCTGGCCGAGGCCGAGTAACGCACGGGGAAGTGGCGGTCATGGCACTGGTCGGTCTGGAGGAACTGCGCGCGGCCCGGGAGCGGATCGCGGGCGTCGCGGTGCGCACCCCGCTGGTCCCCGCCCCCTGGGCGGCGGACGGCGAGCGCCGGCTCTGGCTGAAGCCGGAGAACCTCCAGCCGACCGGGGCGTTCAAGGCCCGCGGGGCGTACAACCGGCTCGCCGCGCTGGACGACGAGGAGCGCGCCCGCGGCGTGGTCGCCCAGTCCAGCGGCAACCACGCGCAGGCGGTGGCGTACGCCGCCCGGCTGCTCGGGATCAAGGCCGTGATCGTGATGCCGGACACCTCTCCGGCGGTCAAGGTCGAGGCCACCCGGTCGTTCGGCGCCGAGGTGCTGCTGGTGTCGCCCCAGGAGCGGGACACCGTGCCCGCCGAGCTGGCCGAGCGGCACGGCTACGTCTGGGTGCCGCCGTACGACGACCCGTTCATCATCGCGGGCCAGGGCACGGTCGGCCTGGAGATTGCCGAGGACGCCCCGGCGGAGCTGGACACCGTGCTCGTCCCGGTCAGCGGCGGCGGGCTGATCGGCGGCACGGCGGCCGCGCTCAAGCTGACCCGCCCGGGCGTGCGGGTGATCGGCGTCGAGCCCGAGCTGGCGGCCGACGCGCAGGCCAGCCTGCGGTCCGGCGAGCGGATCAGCTGGCCGGTCGCCGACACCTACCGGACGATCG
Organism: Kitasatospora sp. NPDC008115; assembly: GCF_042957205.1. Taxonomy (NCBI): domain Bacteria; kingdom Bacillati; phylum Actinomycetota; class Actinomycetes; order Kitasatosporales; family Streptomycetaceae; genus Kitasatospora; species Kitasatospora sp. NPDC008115. The sequence continues at coordinate 6,169 of NZ_JBIBHU010000046.1, forward strand.
CCGACGGCCTGCGCACCCCCTCGGTGGGCGCGCTGCCCTTCGAGCACCTCACCGCCTACGTGGACGACATCGTCACCGTCACCGAGGACGAGATCCGCGCCACGGTGGCGCTGCTGGCCCGGCGCGGGCGGATGGTCGCCGAGCCGTCCGGCGCGGTCGCCCCGGCGGCCTACTTCCACCGGGCCGCCGAGCTCGGCGGACGGGCCGTGGCGGCCGTGGTGAGCGGCGGCAACATCGAACCGTCGCTGCTGGCGGAGCTGCTCGCCGGCTGACCCGCGCGGGGCGGCTGCCCGCGAACCGCCCCGGGTGGGGGCGTACGCTCGTTCCGGCAAGGATTCGAAGTCGGAGGAGGCGGGGCACCGCATGGACGCAGGGCTCAAGCGCGAGCTGGAGGCGAAGGTCTACGCGGGGGAGCGGCTTACCCGGGAGGACGGGATCGCGCTCTACGAGAGCGACGACCTGGCCTGGCTGGGCGGCCTCGCCCACCACGTGCGGACGCGGAAGAACGGCGACGTCGTCCACTTCAACGTCAACCGCCACCTCAACATGACCAATGTGTGCAACGCGTCCTGCGCGTACTGCTCGTTCCAGCGCAAGCCGGGAGAGAAGGACGCCTACACGATGCGCATCGAGGAGGCCGTCCGGCTCGCCAAGGCGATGGAGGTCGACTCCCTCACCGAGCTGCACATCGTCAACGGCCTGCACCCCACCCTGCCGTGGCGCTACTACCCGCGCTCGCTGCGGGAGCTGAAGGCCGCGCTGCCGAACGTCTCGCTCAAGGCCTTCACCGCCACCGAGATCCACTGGTTCGAGCGGATCAGCGGCCTGCCCGCCGACGAGATCATGGACGAGCTGATCGACGCCGGCCTGGAGTCGCTGACCGGCGGCGGCGCGGAGATCTTCGACTGGGAGGTCCGCCAGCACATCGTCGACCACGACACCCACTGGGAGGACTGGTCGCGGATCCACCGGCTCGCCCACAGCAAGGGCCTCAAGACGCCGGCCACCATGCTGTACGGCCACATCGAGGAGCCCCGCCACCGGGTGGACCACGTGCTGCGGCTGCGCGAGCTGCAGGACGAGACCGGCGGCTTCCAGGTCTTCATCCCGCTGCGCTACCAGCACGACTTCCACGACTCCAAGGACGGCGTGGTGCGCAACAAGCTGATGGCGCGCACCGAGATGGCCACCGGCGCCGAGGCGCTGAAGACCTTCGCGGTCTCCCGGCTGCTGTTCGACAACGTGCCGCACGTCAAGGTCTTCTGGGTGATGCACGGCGTCGCCACCGCCCAGCTGGCGCTCAGCCACGGCGCCGACGACATGGACGGCTCGGTCGTCGAGTACAAGATCACCCACGACGCGGACAACTTCGGCACCCCGAACAAGCTGAGCCGCGAGGATCTGCTCGGCCTGATCCGGGACGCCGGCTTCCGCCCGGTCGAGCGCAACACCCGCTACGAGGTCATCCGCGAGTACGACGGTCCTGACCTGGCCCGTCGGGAGACCCCGCAGGCGATGCGCCTCTGACCGAGGCCCGTGCCCTTGGCCGCCGCCCGGCCTTTGAGGCCCGGGCGGCGGCTTCTTCACGGGGCCCGCACAGGACCCCGGCTTTCCCAACCCCGCCTCCGTTTGGCAGGATCGGCCACATGTCCGGTTCCCATCGCACCTCCCCGTACCCGTCGTACGAGCCGGTGTACGAGGCACCGCAGCCTTCCCACGGCGCACCGCAGCAGCCGTACGGCGGCCGCCAGGAGGACGACGGCCCGCTGTACGAGGCACCGGACGCCGGGTACGCCCACCGGACCCGGGACGAGTTCGACGCGTACGACACGCCGTTCCAGGAGCACCCCGCCCGACCCGCGTCCCCGCCGGAGCCGTCGCCGGCCCCGCTGCCGCGGCAGCGGAGCACCGCCGCGGCCCCGGCCGGTGGCCGCGCGGCCGCCCGGGGGCACCGGCGCAAGCCCAAGAAGAAGCGCACCGGCCGGGTCGCCGTCGCCGGGACCGCCCTGCTGCTGGCGGCCGCCGCCGGCTGGTACACGGTCGGCCCGGACACCGCCAGGCCCGGGGTGACCACCGCCGACGGCCCCGGCCCCGAGGGCGTCGAGGGCGGCCGTCCCGCCGCCGCGCAGCCCGCCGCCGACCAGGCCTCGCCGACCGCCGCCCCGGCCGCCCAGGCCGCCGACGCCCGGCAGGCCGAGACCCCCGCCGCCGCCCGCAGCGAAGCCCGCGCTGACGGCTCGGTCGAGGCGATCCCCGGCCTCGGCGCCTCGTTCGCCGGCCGGATACCCGCCGACACCACCCAGGTGGTGCTGGCCACCGGCGAGGGCAAGGACACCAACAAGGCCGCCGTCACGCTCTGGACCCGCACCGCCGAGGGCCGCTGGCTGGCCGGTGAGACCTGGCAGGGCCACAACGCGTACAAGGGCTGGACCACCGACCACAACGAGGGCGACCTGCGCAGCCCGATCGGCGTCTTCTCGCTCACCGACGCAGGCGGCCGCAAGGCCGACCCGGGCAGCAGGCTGCCGTACGACAAGGACGCCAACTTCGTGGTCTCCGGGACGGGCTTCGCCGGCGAGCAGCTGGCCGGCTCCTTCGACTACGTCGTCGCGATCAACTACAACCGGGTCCCCGGAAAGTCCCCGCTCGACCCGCGCCGCCCGAACGGCTCGACCAAGGGCGGCGGCATCTGGATCCACGTCGACCACGGCGGTCCCACGCACGGCTGCGTCTCCATCCCGGAGGACAAGATGGCGCAGCTGATCCGCACCCTCGACCCGGCCGCCCGGCCGGTGATCGTGATGGGCGACGCGGCCTCGCTGGCGGCCTGAACGGGCCGACGGGCCGAATCCTCCGTCCCCGGCGCGCTCCGGCGCCGGCGCGGCGACCCGTGTGCCGCAACGGCCCTTGTCGGCCTCCTACAGCATCCCGGCGCGGATCCTGTAGCCGGTCGCGACCCGCTGACCAGTGGGTAACGCGGTTGAGTGGGCAGCATGAGCGGTTCGCGCATCGTGGCACTCGGCCACTACCAGCCCCCCAAGGTCCTCACCAACGACGACCTGGCGAAGCTGGTCGACACCGACGACGAGTGGATCCGCAGCCGGGTGGGCATCCGGACGCGGCACATCGCGGAGGGCGAGACCGTCGTCGACCTCGCCACCGAGGCGGCGCAGAAGGCGCTGGCCAACAGCGGCCGGACGGCGTCCGACGTCGACCTGGTCGTGGTCGCCACCTGCACCGCGGTGGAACGCAGCCCCAACACGGCCGCCGCCGTCGCCGCCCGGCTCGGGGTGCGGTCGCCGGCCGCCTACGACATCAACACGGTCTGTTCGGGCTTCTCGTACGCCCTGGCCACCGCCGACCACGCGATCCGGGCCGGAGCGGCCCGTACGGCGCTGGTGATCGGCGCGGAGCGGATGTCGGACACCCTGGACTGGACCGACCGCTCCACCTGCGTGATCTTCGGCGACGGCGCCGGCGCGGCGCTGGTCGAGGCCCAGGAGGACGACCAGGAGCCGGGGATCGGCCCGGTGGTCTGGGGCTCCGAGCCGGAGAAGGGCGACGCGGTGGTGATCACCGGCTGGGACCCGGTGATCAGCCAGCAGGGCCAGTCGGTGTTCCGCTGGGCGACCACGCAGATCGCCCCGCTGGCCCGGCAGGCCTGCGAGCGGGCCGGGATCGACCCGTCGGAGCTGAAGGGCTTCGTGCCGCACCAGGCCAATCTGCGGATCATCGACGCGATCGCGAACCGGCTCGGGGTCACCGACGCGGTGGTGGCCCGGGACGTCGTGGACTCCGGCAACACCTCGGCGGCCTCCGTCCCGCTGGCCTTCTCCAAGCTGGTCGAGCGCGGCGAGCTGTCCCCCGGCGACCCGGTCCTGCTGTTCGGCTTCGGCGGCGGCCTCGCCTACGCGGGCCAGGTCGTCCGCTGCCCGTGATCCACCTGTTCTGACACCCTCCGACATGCCTGTGGGCGGTCACCCTTGCCGGGTGACCGCCCACAGGCGTGTCATGGCGCGCTGCGGACCGCCGGCGGACCTCCCCCGAGGACACGGCCGCCGTCCGTCGTACCCCGGACAGGAGGCCGGGGCGCGCGCGAAGCGGAAGGTGGGTCGGAGCGGATCGGTCTACTTGGGCGCCTTCCTGCCGGTGACGCCCAGGTACACCAGGGGAGCGAGGTTGGGCTTGAGGTCCTTGACCTTGACGCCCCAGGAGGTGAAGGCCTTCTGGTGCTCGGCCGCCGAGGCGAGCAGCGAGACCAGCGACCCGGCGACCGCGGCCGGATCGAGCGACTTGTCGGCCTGGCCCTTCGCCTGGAGTTCCTTGACGGCCTCCGTGAGCGGTTTGGCGACCGCGTTGAGGACGGTCATGCGGATCTTGAAGAACCGCTTGTCCCCTTCGGCGGCACCGAGCGTGACCACACGGAGAATGGCGTCGTTCTTGCGCCAGAAGGCGAGGAATCCGTCGACCAGTTCTTCCGAAGTGGCCGTGCCGGACTTCCCTGCCCAGGACTTTCCGGCCACCAGCTCTTTGAGCGTGTCGGCGTCCTTGGCCATTTCCTCGGCGATTTCGAGGACGGCGCCCTCGACATCCGGGAAGTACTGGTAGAAGGTCGCGGGGGAGGTACCCGCCATACGGGCGACGTCGATGACCTTGACGTCCCGATAGGGCGACGTGCTGAGCATCTCGCGGAGGCAGTCGAGCAGCTTCTGCCGCGTCTCCTGTCCGCGTCGCCCGGCGACGCGACCGTCGACGGTGCGAACTTGTCCTGTCATGCCGTCAGCTTACCGTGGCCCGATCTTGGCGCGATTCGGTGATGTGACAATTACTCCGCACGGGGGTTGGTATAGCCGCTCAGGGCGCTTCGGATGGATATTCACGGGCCCCCGCGCCCCTCCTTGACGCCCCCCCGTGCACCGGCGACGCCACAGGGTGACGAACCCTTCGCTGAGGGGTTATCGAGTAACGGAGCGTGACGGTTATCGCGGGGGTGTGAGTTGCCCCTCGCGACACGCCCGGGCGTGTCGGGTGCAAGTCGAGGCCGGAGCGGACGTCAGAATCCGGCCGTTCCGGCGCCGCTGACCGGGCAGTGGAGCCGCCCTCCGGCCGGACACCGCTCTGGGCGGGGGAGGTTGGAGATGGGCCGGGCGGCATTGGAGAATCGGGTCCGGCACCACGCGGTGGGTGCGCGGCACCACGCGGGCGGTGCTCAAGACGGGGAGGTGGCAGCGGGTGGACCAGCTGACGGCGCACGATCCGAGGCGGATCGGGCCCTTCGAGGTGCTGGGGCGGCTCGGGGCGGGTGGCATGGGCCTGGTCTACCTGGCGCGGTCGGCGTCCGGCCGGCGGGTGGCGATCAAGACGGTCCGGGGGGAACTGGCCGAGGACGAGCTGTTCCGGGTCCGGTTCGCCCGGGAGATCGAGGCCGCCAAGACGGTCGGCGGCTTCTACACGGCGGCCGTGGTGGACGCCGACGCGGACGCCCGGGTGCCCTGGCTGGCCACCGCTTACGTCCCGGCGCCGTCCCTGGAGGACCTGGTCACCGACTGCGGGCCGCTGCCGGTCGGGGCGGTGCGCTGGCTGGTGGCCGGCATCGCCGAGGCCCTGCAGTCCATCCACGCCGCCGGGCTGGTCCACCGCGACCTCAAACCGTCCAATGTGCTGGTCGTCGAGGACGGCCCCCGGGTGATCGACTTCGGCATCGCCGCCGGGGTCTCCAGCACCCGGCTCACCATGACCAACGTCGCGGTCGGCACCCCGGCGTACATGTCGCCGGAGCAGGCCAGGGACAGCCGGGGCGTCACCGGCGCCAGCGACGTCTTCTCGCTCGGCTCGCTGCTGGTCTTCTGTGCCACCGGCCACCCGCCCTACCGGGGCGCCAACCCGGTGGAGACGGTCTTCCAGCTGCTGCGCGACCAGCCCGACCTCTCCGGTCTGCCGGCGGAGCTGGCCGACCTGGTGCGCGCCTGCATGCGGCCGGCGCCCGAGCACCGGCCGACCCCGGAGCAGATCCAGGCCGAGCTGGCCCCGCACCTGTTCTCCCGGGACGACGCCTCCGGCGAGGCGGGGGACTGGCTGCCGCCGGCCGCGCTCGCCCTCATCGAGCACAAGCGGGGCCGCCGCCAGCCGCCGCCGGCCGCCCCGTCGCAGCATGCGGCGCCGCACCCGCCGCACCAGCGTGCCCCGCACCCGGCGCCGGGGTCACACCCGGGCCAGGACGATCCGCGCACCAGGGCGGTCGCCGGGCACGCCCCGCCGTCCGCCGGGCCGGTGCACACCGGACCGCCAGGACCGGACACCGAGGCCGCCACCGAGAAGCTGGCCGCCCCCAGCCGGCACCGCCGGCCGGTGGTCGACGAGGGCGACGAGGTGCGGCTGCCCGGCGCCTCGGTACGGATAGGGCCGGGGCCGCGCGCCGAGCAGGCCGGCCCGGGCGCGCCGCCCGCCGAGACCGACTGGGTCCGCCGGATCACCCCGCCCCCGGCCGCCAGGGCGGCCCGCTGGCGCCCCTGGCGGTTCCGGATGTCCAACGACGTCTGGGGCACCCCCGTGGTCGCCGACGGCACCCTGTTCGTCTCCAGCTTCGAGGTGCACGCCCTGGACATCGCGTCCGGGCAGCGCCGCTACAAGACCCGGGACGTCGCCTGGGCGCTCGCCGTGGACGCCGGCCGGGTGCACGCGGCCGACGGCCCGCACCTGTACACGGTCGACGTCGCGGACGGCACCGAGCGCTGGCGGCACTCGCTGAACGGCTGGGTGTACTCGCTGGACGCGGCCGAGGGCGTGCTCTGCTGCGGTGTCCGGGGCGGCGGCGTCCAGCTGCGCTCGGCGGCCACCGGCGCCGAGCTGTGGCGCGCCGACGACGCCCAGCAGGACTTCGAGAACCCGCAGTCCGGCCCGGCCATGGTGGGCGGCGCGGCGTACTACTACGGCGGCGGGCGGCTGCGCTGCGTGGACCCGCGCGGCGCCGGACTGCGCTGGTCGGTCCCGGTCGGCGAGGACGTGCCGTCCCGCCCGGTCGAGCGCTCCGGCGTGCTGTACGTGACGGCCGGCACCCGGGTGTACGCGCTGGACGCGGCGAGCGGCGCCGAGCGCTGGCGCTTCGAGGCCCCGGTGGTGCTGTTCACCCCGCCGGCGCTGGACGCCGACGCGGTCTACGTCGCCGACTACCTCGGCACGGTCTACGCGCTGGACGCGGCCACCGGCCGGGACCGCTGGCGCGCGGTCACCGGCACCCGGCAGGGCGCCGAGCCGGTGGTGGTCGGGGACGGCATGGTGCTGGTCGGCAGCGGCGAGGTGCTGTACGCGTTCGAGGCGGGCGGCGGCCGGGAGCGCTGGCGGTACACCGCGCGCGACGAGATCGTCGGCTCCCCGGCGGTCGCCGACGGGCTGGTGCACCTCGGCAGCCGGGACCACTCGCTGCACACCGTGGACCTGGCCAGCGGTCAGCTGCGCTGGGAGCTGGGCACCAAGGGCGAGCTGACCGGCTCGCCGGTGGCGGTCGGCGGGAAGGTCTTCGTCGGCAGCAAGGACCGCTGCGTCTACGCGCTGGACGCCTTCTACGGCACGGCGGTGCCCTCGCACTGACCGGGGGAGCGGGCGGCGGGAGCCAGGGGCCCCCGCCGCGGGCGCGCTACTTCCTGGCCTCCGGGTGGCGGCTGCACCAGCCCTCCCAGGCCGAGTCCACCATGGACTCGACCCCGTGCCGGGCGGTCCAGCCCAGCTCGCGGTTGATCAGCTCGGCCGAGGCGACCACCCGGGCCGGGTCGCCGGGGCGGCGCGGGGTGATCTCGGGGGTGGTGTCGTACCCGGTGACCTTGCCGATCACGTCCAGCATCTCCCGGACGCTGACGCCCTCGCCGCGGCCGATGTTGAGCACCAGCGAGGTCTCCCCGGCCGGGTCGGCCGCCAGCCGCTTCGCCGCGGCCACGTGGGCCGAGGCGATGTCGGAGACGTGGATGAAGTCGCGGACGCAGGTGCCGTCCGGCGTGGGGTAGTCGTCGCCGAAGACCCGCGGGGCCTGGCCGGCGGTGAGCCGCTCGAAGACCATCGGGATCAGGTTGAACACACCGGCGTCGGAGAGCTCCGGCGAGGCGGCGCCGGCCACGTTGAAGTAGCGCAGCGCGACGGTGGACATCCCGTGCGCCTTGCCGGCCGCGGCCACCAGCCACTCACCGGCCAGCTTGGTCTCGCCGTACGGGCTCATCGGCGCGCAGGGGGTCGACTCGGTGACCAGGTCGACGTCGGGCATGCCGTAGACGGCGGCGGAGGAGGAGAAGAGGAAGCGCTTGACGCCGCCCTCGGCCGCGGCCTCCAGGACGGTCTGGAGGCCGATCATGTTCTCGCGGTAGTACAGGAAGGGCTGCTCGACCGACTCGCCGACCTGCTTCTTGGCGGCGAAGTGCAGGATGCCCTCCACCCGGTGCTCGCGGATGGCCGCGTCCAGCGCGGTCCGGTCCAGGGTCGACCCCTCGACCAGGGCGACGCCCTCGGGCAGCCGGGTCCGGTCGCCGGTGCTCAGGTCGTCCAGAACGGCCACGCGCTCGCCCGCGTCGAGGAGCTGCTGCACGACGTGCCCGCCGATGTAACCGGCACCGCCGGTGATCAACCAAGTCATGGGGCGAATCCTAGGGCCCGTCTTCGAACCCCCGTCGTCCGCCCGGAGGGCGGGCGGGGTTCGAAGACGGGCCCTGGGGTGTGGGGATTTCGCGGTGGTGCCGTGGGCGCGTCGGAGCGGGGGAATCGGACATTTCGGTGAAATGCTGACAAAGATCTCTGCGCCGCGTCCTAGCGGCCCGTCGTGGCCGCGCCGAGGAATCCGGAGGCCGTCACGGTGAACCGCACGAAGGAGCCCATCCGTCCGATCGTCGTCGCGGTGCTGGCCGCGCTGGTGCTGGCCGGGTGCAGCAACGGGTCGTCCTCGGACTCCTCCTCGCCGGCGAACGGCTCCCCGACCGCCCCCGCCGGGGCCGGCGCCGCCCAGCCGGGCGGCGCCAACCAGCTCCAGTCCGACTACCAGCGGGTGATCGGGGACGTGCTGCCCTCGGTGGTGCAGATCACCACCGCGAGCGGCCTCGGCTCCGGGATCGTCTACGACGACCGGGGCGACATCGTCACCAACGCCCACGTGGTCGGCACCGCGACCACCTTCACCGTCACGCTGGCCGGCAGCACCAAGCCGCTGGACGCCGCCCTGGTCGCCAGCTACCCGGAGTCCGACCTCGCGGTGATCAGGCTCGGCAGTCCGCCGGACGGCCTCAAGCCGGCCTCCTTCGGGGACTCCACCAAGGTCGAGCTGGGCCAGATCACGCTCGCCATGGGCAGCCCGCTCGGCCTCTCCAGCAGCGTCACCCAGGGCATCGTCTCGGCCACCGGCCGGACCGTCTCGGAGCCGGGAAGCCCGGGCTCGCCGGGCGCCGTCATCGGCAACATGGTGCAGACCTCGGCCGCGATCAACCCCGGCAACAGCGGCGGCGCGCTGGTCAACCTGGACAGCCAGGTGATCGGCATCAACACGCTGGCCGCCACCGAGCCGCAGTCCAACGGCGCCGCCGCCCCTGGCATCGGCTTCGCCATCCCGGCCTCCACCGTGACCAGCATCGCCGACCAGCTGATCAAGGACGGCAAGGTCACCAACTCCGGCCGGGCCGCCCTCGGCATCACCGCCCGGACCTACTTCGACCAGAACTTCCGCCCGGCCGGGGCCGTGGTGGTCGCCGTCGCCCCGGACGGCCCGGCCGCCTCGGCGGGCCTCCAGGTCGGCGACGTGATCACCAGGATCGGCGACACCGCGGTCGACTCGCTGAACTCGCTCACCACCGCGCTGGCCTCGCTCGCGCCGGGCAGCAAGGTGACCGTCGCCTACAACCGGGACGGCCAGAGCAGGACCGCCGAGGTCACCCTCGGCACCCTGGAGACGCCCTAGGACCTCCGGCGTCCCACCAGCCCCCGGACGGCGGGCGGCCCGCACGACCGCGCAAGGGTTCGCGGAGCCGCCCGCCGTCCGGGCCGAGAGCCGAGACCCGGCGCCGGGCACCGGATGCCCGGCGCCGGCGTCAGCGGCGGGCGGCGCGGGTCCGCCAGGGCAGCTCGACGGTCACCGTGGTCGGTCCGCCCTCCGGGCTGTCCACCAGGAACACCCCGTCCACCGCGCGGATCCGCTCGGCCAGTCCGCCCAGGCCGCTGCCCGGGTAGGGGGCCGCGCCGCCCTTGCCGTTGTCCTGGACCAGCAGCATCAGCTGGTCGTCGGCCCGCCAGACGTCCACCGTGGCGGAGCGGGCGCCGGAGTGCTTGGAGATGTTGGTCAGCAGTTCGCTGACCGTGAAGTAGGCGATGCCCTCCACCGCCGAGTCCGGCCGGTCGGTGCTGCCGTCCCTGGCCTTCAGGTCGACGTGCACCTTGACCCCCTCCGGCACCGTGCAGCGCGCCGCCACCGAGGAGAGCGCCGCGTCCAGGCCGCGGTCGGTGAGCACCGCCGGGTGGATGCCCCGGGCCAGGTCGCGCAGCTCCTGGAGGGCCAGCTTCACCTCGCCGTGGGCGTTGTCGACCATCTTCGCGGCGGCCGCCACGTCCTGCGGCGTCTCGGTCTCGCGCAGCCGCTCCTTGGCCATGCCGAGGTCCATCGCCAGCGCCACCAGCCGGGCCTGGGCGCCGTCGTGCAGGTCGCGCTCGATCCGGCGCAGGTCGGCGGCGGCCGTGTCGACCACGGTGCCGCGGTCGTCCTCCAGTTCGCGCACCCGCTCGGACAGCGCGCCCGGGTAGAGCAGGGTCTCCACCAGCATCCGGTCCACCGCCGACTGGGCGCGCACCGCCCAGGGCAGGACCGGCCAGCCGACCAGCACGAAGACCAGGGTCAGCGCGAAGCAGAGCACGCCCCAGGGCAGCATCAGCACGTTGTAGAGCGCCGCGCGCCAGGAGAGCGCGTCGGTCAGGTGGGCGATCGCGAAGCCGGTGACGCCGGGGCGGCGGCGGTGCACCGGCTCCGGCTCGTGCACGTCGGAGTCGTACAGCGCCCGGGCCCGGCGGCGGGCGAAGCCGCTCATCGCACGGCAGCCGGCCAGCCCGGCGGCGAGCAGCGGCAGGCCGATCACGGTGACCGACAGGGCGAGGCCGACCGAGAGCGTCACGATCGTGAAGACGAAGCCGGCGATCCCGAGCGGGAGGTTCAGCAGCAGCCGCCCGACCTGCCGCCACATCCGCGCGCCGTACAGCGGGGTGCGCCCGGCGTCCTCGGCCGTGCCGTCCATTGGCTTCATCTCGGTCTACCGTCCTTTTCCGGTCGAGCTGTGGGTCTAGCTTGGCCGGTCCGGGGCAGGAGGGGCCATGGGGGTGATACGTCTCCCCGGGCGGGGGTTATCCCCACCCCCCGCAGGGCGCCGGGTGTCCACCGGCCGTCCACCGGGTGTCTTGCGGATCGGGCAGGATGCGGGGCACCGGTGCGGTGCACTTAGACTCACGCACTGGCGATGGTTATGAGCGCGTAAAGGAACGTCGTAGAACCGCCCCGAGGGCGGGTTCCGCGGCCGATGTGGAGGCGAGGGCATGGTGGGGCAGCGGGCGGCTTCGGTCGCGGCCGACCCGGCGGCCGGCAGCGGCTACTTCGACGCGTACGCCGCGATCGGCCTGCTCGCCGTCGTCGGCGTGCTCTTCGTGACGGTGGCGTTCACCGCGAACCGCCTGCTGCGGCCGGTGGTGTACTCGCCGGAGAAGCTCCTCGCCTACGAGTGCGGCGTGGACCCGGTGGGGGAGGACTGGGCGCACACCCAGGTCCGCTACTACGTCTACGCCTTCCTGTACGTGATCTTCGCGGTCGACGCGATCTACCTGTTCCCGTGGGCGACCGTGTTCGCCTCCGCCGGGTACGGCGCCGGGACGCTGATCGAGATGTTCGTCTTCATCGGCTTCCTCGCGGTCGGACTGCTCTACGCCTGGAAGAAGGGCGTTCTGGAATGGACGTGACGCACACCCACTCGCACGGGCACGGCGCCTCCGGCGGTCCGGTTCCGCTGGGCGTGCCGGACCCGTCGCGCCCCGGTGCCGCCGTCGAGCGGCGCGGCATCGGCCCGCTGGCCCGGCTCGCGCCGGACCCGGTGAAGGTCGTCCTCAACTGGGGACGGCGCTACAGCCTCTGGTGCTTCAACTTCGGCCTGGCCTGCTGCGCGATCGAGTTCATCGCCGCCTCGATGGCCAAGCACGACTTCATCAGGATGGGCGTCATCCCGTTCGCGCCGGGCCCCCGGCAGGCCGATCTGATGATCGTCTCGGGCACGGTGACCGACAAGATGGCGCCCGCCGTCAAGCGCCTCTACGAGCAGATGCCCGAGCCGAAGTACGTCATCTCCTTCGGCGCCTGCTCCAACTCCGGCGGTCCCTACTGGGACTCCTACTCGGTGACCAAGGGCGTCGACCAGATCATCCCGGTCGACGTCTACGTGCCCGGGTGCCCGCCCCGTCCGGAGGCGCTGCTCCAGGGCATCCTCAAGCTCCAGGAGAAGATCGCCGCCGAGTCGCTGCCCGGCCGCTACACCGCGCCCGCGGCGGCGCTGCGGCGTCCGCCGGTGGCGGGGCCGGACGCCGGCGCCGGTTCTCTTGAGGGAGGGGTCTCGTGACCACGGCCGAGCAGTACGCGGCGTCGGTCGGGGAGTGGGCGACCGGCGCCGAGGCGTACGGGCTGATCACCGTCGACGTTCCGGCGGAGCACTGGATCGAGGCGCTCACCGCCGCCCGGGACACCCTGGGCCTCACCTTCTTCGACTGGCTCAGCGCCGTCGACGAGCTCGCCGACGGCTTCTCGGTGGTCGCCCACCTCGCCGCCGTCGACGCCCCGGGCGTGCGCCACCTGGCGTTGCGCACCCGGGTGCCGCGCGACGCGGCCGCGCTGCCGACCGCCGTCCCCGTGTACGCCGGGGCCGCCTGGCACGAGCGCGAGACGCACGAGATGTTCGGCATCGACTTCCCCGGACACCCCCACCTGATCACCCTGCTGCTGCCGGACGGCTTCGAGGGGCACCCGCTGCGCAAGGAGTTCGTGCTCGCGGCCCGGGTCGCCAAGGCCTGGCCGGGCGCCAAGGAGCCGGGCGAGTCCGACCACGGCGACGGGCCGGCGCGGCGCAAGATGCAGCCGGCCGGTGTGCCGGACCCGAACGAGTGGGGGCCGCTCAAGGGCACCCTGCCGCCGGTCGCCGAGCGCCCGGCGCGCGGCGCCCGGGCGGCCGGTGCGGCCCGCACGCCGCGTGCGGCGGCCGCGGGCGCGGCGGCCGGCGCTGCCGTGGGTGCCGAGGGCGGTGCCCCGGTGCGGGCGGACCGGCCGCGGCGGACGCGTTCGGTCTCCGAGGGGTCCGCGAGCCAGGCGGCCGGCGAGGCCGCCGGGGCCACCGGGGCCGCCGATGCCGCCGGGACCGCTCCGGCGGAGGAGAAGCCCGCGGTGCGGGCGGACCGGCCGCGGCGGACGCGTTCGGTCTCCGAGGGATCGGTCAGCCAGGCACCGGACGAGGCCGCCCCGGCCCCGGCCCGCACGCAGTCCTCCGATGCGCCGTGGCACAACCCGGTGCCGGCGCACGACGAGCCCGCGAAGCCGGCCGTCGAGAAGCCGGTCGTCGAGAAGCCGGCCGGTGAGAAGTCCGATGCCGAGGAGAAGACGAGCGAGACGCCGCCGGCCGAGTCGGCCGGCCAGGACGGAGACGGCGCGTGAACCTGTTCGACACGGTGCTGCGCTGCGTCGCCACACTGGTCGTCTTCCTCGTCCTCCCCCTGGTCATCGGCCAGACCGAGCACAAGGTGATGGCGCACATGCAGGGCCGCCTCGGCCCGATGTACGCCGGCGGCTTCCACGGCTGGGCGCAGCTGATCGCGGACGGCGTGAAGTTCGCGCAGAAGGAGGACATCGTCCCGGCCGGCGCCGACCGGCGGATCTTCCAGCTGGCGCCCGCGGTCTCGCTGCTGCCGTACCTGCTGGTGCTGCTGGCGATCCCGGTCGGACCGGACGGCTTCGTCGGGCAGGCGGTGGACGCCGGCCTGTTCTTCGTGCTCGCGGTCATGGGCGTCGGCGTGATCGGCAAGCTGATGGCCGGCTGGGCCTCGGCGAACAAGTTCTCGCTGCTCGGCGGTCTGCGGACGGCCGCGCAGCTGATGTCCTACGAGCTGCCGATGGTGCTCGCCGCCGCCTCCGTGGCGATGGCCGCCGGGACGCTCTCGCTGCCCGGGATCATGGACGCCTGGGAGTGGTACTGGATCCCGTGGCAGCTGATCGGCGGCTTCGTGTTCTTCACGGCCGGCCTGGCCGAGCTCCAGCGCCCGCCGTTCGACATGCCGGTCGCCGACTCCGAGATCATCTTCGGCGCGTACACCGAGTACACCGGTCTGCGCTTCGCGCTGTTCCTGCTCTCCGAGTACGCGGGCATCCTGGTGGTCTCCGCGCTGACCGCCGTGCTCTTCCTCGGCGGCTGGCACGGCCCGCTGCCGGACCAGCTCGGCTGGCTGTGGACCCTGCTGAAGACCTTCGCGCTGGCCTTCGTGGTGATCTGGCTGCGGGTCACCTACCCCCGGCTGCGGGAGGACCAGCTGATGCGCTTCGCGTGGATCGTGCTGATCCCGCTCGCGCTCGTCCAGCTGGCCCTCACCGGCATCATCAAGGTGGCGATCTCATGAGTTTCCCCGGTGCGGGCCTGGCCAAGGGCCTGGCCGTCACCCTGCGGACGATGACGAGGAAGAGCATCACCGCGCAGTACCCCGACGTGCAGCCGAGCCTTCCGCCGCGCTCGCGCGGCGTGATCGCGCTGCTGGAGGAGAACTGCACGGTCTGCATGCTCTGCGCCCGTGAGTGCCCGGACTGGTGCATCTACATCGACTCCCACAAGGAGACGCTGCCGGCCGCCGACCCGAACGCGCGTGCCCGCACCCGCAATGTGCTGGACCGGTTCGCCATCGACTTCTCGCTCTGCATGTACTGCGGGATCTGCATCGAGGTGTGCCCGTTCGACGCGCTGTTCTGGTCGCCCGAGTTCGAGTACGCGGAGACGGACATCCTGGAGCTGACCCACGAGCGGGACCGGCTGCGGGAGTGGATGTGGACCGTGCCGGTGCCGCCGGCGCTGGACCCGGCGGCCGAGGAGCCCAAGGAGATCGCCACCGCGCGCAAGGCCGCCGACAAGCTGGCCGCCGCCGCGGTCAAGGCGGCCGCCGAGGCCGCCGAGGCCGCTGAGGCCGCCGACGCGGCACAGGACGGTGGTGACGCGTGAAGGGCGCCGCCACGCTGCTCGCCGCGACCGGGTCGCTGGACCCGGCCGCGCGCTCTTTCCTCTCCCCGACCGGGGTGGAGATCGTCTTCCTGCTGGTCGGCATCGCGGTGCTCGGCTCGGCGGTGGTCGCCGTCACCACCAGGCAGCTGGTGCACGCCGCGCTCTGGCTGGTGGTCGCGCTCGGCGGGCTGGCGGTGGAGTTCCTGCTGCTCACCGCCGAGTTCATCGCCTGGGTGCAGGTGCTGATCTACCTCGGTTCGGTGGTCGTGCTGGTGCTGTTCGGGCTGATGCTCACCAAGGCGCCGATCGGGCGCTCACCGGACGCCGACTCGAAGAACCGCTGGGTCGCCCTGGTGGTCGCGCTGGCCTCGGCCGGAACGCTGGTGACGCTGGTCGTGGACGCCTTCCGGACGTCCTGGATCGACCTCGGCGCGGGCGGCGGCTCGGCGGCGGCGACCGGTGAGAGCCTGTTCCGGACCTGGGTGCTGCCCTTCGAGGCGCTCTCGGTGCTGCTGCTGGCCGCGCTGGTCGGCGCGATCGTGCTGTCGCGCGGCAACGGGCGGCGGGTGCCGGCGCCCCGGGCCGGCCGGATCCGGGCCGGACGTCCGGTGGGCTCCAACGGGACGGTCGCCCAGAACGCCCCCGCTGTGCCCGTCGCGCCCGCCGCGCCCGCGTCGTCCGAGGCGGCCGCCTCCGAGACCACTCCGGCGGAGGAGAGCTGATGCACCTCGCCTACCCCGTCGTCCTCGCCGCGCTGCTGTTCAGCGTCGGCGTCTACGGCGTGCTCGCCCGGCGCAACGTCATCCTGGTGCTGATGTCCGTCGAGCTGATGCTCAACGCCGTCAACCTCAACCTCGTCGCCTTCGACGCCTGGCTGCGCGACTCGCTGCACGCCGGGCAGGCGCTGACCCTGTTCACCATCACCGTCGCCGCCGCCGAGATCGGCCTCGGGCTCGCCATCGTCCTGCTGCTGTTCCGGGCCCGGGGCACGGCGGACATCGACCGGGTCACCGCGCTCGGCGACCCGGCCGAGTCCACCGCCGGCACCGAGCGGGCGCCGGACGGAGCCGAGGCGCTGAAGGGCCAGGCCGCCGCATGAACCTCGCCCTGCCCGCCCTCGTCCCCGCGCTGCCCGCGCTCGGCGCGGCGGCCACCCTGGCCGCCGGAAAGCGCGCGCCCGGCCTCGCCCGGCCGCTGGCGATCGTGCCGGTCGCCGCCTCGGCGGTGCTCGCGCTGGTCGTCGCGATCCAGCTCGGCAGCGGCCAGGCGCTGGACGCCGCCACCCGGCTCACCCCGACCGGCGGCCCCGACATCGCGCTCGCGATCCACCTGGACGGCTTCAGCTCGCTGATCTCGGTGCTGGTCGGCCTGGTCGCCACCTGTGTGCAGGTCTACTCGACCGCGTACCTCAAGGACGACCCGCGCTACCCCTCGTACGCGGCGCTGGTCTCGCTGTTCACGGCGGCGATGTTCCTGGTCGTCTACTCCGGCGACCTGATCGTGCTGCTGGTCGGCTGGGAGGTCATGGGCATCTGCTCGTACTTCCTGATCGGCCACCACTGGGAGACCGAGGACGCCCGCTCCGCCTCGCTGAAGGCCTTCCTGGTCACCAAGCTCGGCGACGTGCCGTTCCTGTTCGGAATCTTCCTGCTCGGCGCCGACGCCGGGAGCTTCCGGATCGAGGACGTGCTGCGGGCCGCCACCGAGGGGCGGCTCGGCCACCCGACGCTGGTCGCGCTGCTGCTGCTGGCCGGTGTGGCCGGCAAGAGCGCGCAGTTCCCGCTGCACACCTGGCTCCCCGACGCGATGGCCGGCCCGACGCCGGTCTCCGCGCTGATCCACGCCGCCACCATGGTCGCGGCCGGCATCTACCTGGTGGCCCGGCTGCTGCCGGTCTTCCTGCTCTCCGGCGCGGCGCTGGTCGTGCTGGCGGTGATGGCCGCCGTGACGATGATCGGCTCGGCGCTCTGCGCGCTCGCCCAGGACGACCTCAAGCGGGTGCTGGCCTACTCGACCGTCGGCCAGCTCGGCTACATGGCCGGCGCGCTGGCCAGCGGCGACCGGCAGGCCTCGGTCTTCCACCTGGTCAGCCACGGCGCGTTCAAGGCGCTGCTGTTCCTCGCGGCCGGTGTGGTGATCCACGCCGCGCACACCAACTCGATCTCCGCGATGTCCCGGATCCCCGGACTGCGCAAGCGCGTCCCGGACGCCTACTGGACGATGGGCATCGCGCTGGTCGCGCTGGTCGGCCTGCCGCCGTTCGCCGGGTTCTTCAGCAAGGAGGCGGTGCTCACCGCCGCCGAGCACGCCGCCAACGGCGAGGCGCTGACCAACGGCCTCGGCCCCGCCTCGGCGGTGCCGCAGGCGGCCGGCTGGATCGTGCTGATCTCGGCCGGACTCACCGCGCTGCTCACCGCGGCGTACGCGGCCCGGCTGTTCCTGGTGGCCTTCCACAGCCCGGCCGGCGCGGCCGCGCCGGCGCCCACGGCGGCGCCGGTGGTGGCGCCCGCCGCCGACCGGGGCACGGTCGTCGGCGACCACGAGGCCGGCGCGCCGTACTCGCCCGAGCTCGACGAGGCCGACCCGGCCGTCGCCGAGCCGCCCGCGATGCGCTGGCCGCTGTGGGTGCTGGCCGTGCCGACCATGGGCTTCGGCATCACCGGCCTGCGCTCGGACTGGCTGCCCGCGCTGCTGGACGGCGGCTCGCTGCGGCCCTCCGCGGTCACCGCCGTCATCGGCACCGGTCTCGCCGTGGTCGGCGCGCTGCTGGCCTACGGGGCCTGGCGCTCGGCCACCGCCCGGGTGCCCGGGCAGGCCGGAGCCCCGGCCGCCGAGGCGGCCGTCGCCGATCCCGGGCGCGCCCTGCTCGGCCCGCTGTTCGGCCCGGCCCGGCACGGCTTCGGCGTCGACCGGCTCTACAGCGCGCTGTTCGTCCGCCCGGTCGAGGCCGCCGCCCGGCTCGTCCGCTTCCTCGACCGCGAGGTCGTGGAGACGTACGTGCGCGGCGCCGGCGCCGGGGCGGGCCTGCTCGGCCGCGCCGTGCGGCTCGCCCAGACCGGCAACGCGCAGACCTACCTCAGCGCGCTGCTCGCCGGCGTCGTCCTGCTGGCCGTCCTGGTGGCGGTGTAGCCGATGCCGTACCTCCCTTCCCCGTCCGCTGCCGTGGTTGTCGCTAGGAGCCCCCGATGAACGCGGTCCTCATCGCCCTCCTGGTGCTGCCGCTGCTCGGCGCAGCGCTCACCCTGGCCCCGGTGTTCGGCGCCGACCCGGCCGCCGCCGACCGGCGCGCGCTGCGCTTCAGCACCGTGGTGACCGGCGCCGTCCTGGTGCTCACCGTCGTCCTGGCGGCCGGCTTCGACCACGACGAGCCCGCCCGGATGCAGGCCACCACCGACGTGTCCTGGATCCCGGCCATCGGCGTGCGCCTCCACCTCGGAGTGGACGGCGTCTCGCTGCCGCTGATCGTCCTGACCTCGCTGCTCACCTTCCTCTGCGCGCTGTACTCCGAGCGGCGGCTGCCGTCCGGGGAGAAGGTGCCCTCGGCCCGGGCCTTCGTCGGGCTGTTCCTCCTCCTCGAAGTCGGCATGCTCGCCACCTTCGCGGTGCTGGACCTCCTGCTCTTCTTCCTGGCCTTCGAGATCGTGCTGATCCCGATGTACTTCCTGATCGCCCGCTGGGGCAGCGGGGCGAAGGTGCCGGCCGCCAACCGGTTCATCCTGTACACGCTGCTCGGCTCGGCCGTGATGCTGCTCGGCTTCCTGCTGGTCGGCGGCAAGGCGGGCACCTTCGACATGCAGGCCCTCGCCGCCGCCCACGGCTCCGGCCTGAGCCACTCCACCCAGGTGATCGCCGCGCTGGCGATCATGGTCGGGCTCGCGGTCAAGGCCCCCGCCTGGCCGCTGCACAGCTGGCTCCCGGACGCGCACACGGCCGCCCCGACGGTGGGCTCCGTGCTGCTCGCCGGCGTGCTGCTGAAGATGGGCACCTACGGCCTGGTCCGCGTCCTCCTCCCGGTCGTGCCCGACGGCACCACGACGCTCGCCCCCTACCTGGGCGCGTTCGCCGCCGTCGGCATCGTCTACGGCTCGCTCGCCTGTCTCGCGCTGGCCCGCCCCGGCGCCAAGGGCGACCTCAAGCGCCTGATCGCCTACTCCTCCGTCGGCCACATGGGCTTCGTCCTGCTGGGCATCGCCTCCCTCACCCCGGTCGGCGTCAACGGCGCGCTGTTCGCCAACATCGCGCACGGCCTGATCACCGGCCTGCTGTTCTTCGTCGTCGGGGCGCTCAAGGACCGCTACGGCACGGCGGACCTCGACACCCTCTCCGGCACCACCGGCGCCGCCCTCTACGAGCGGGCACCACGGCTCGGTGCGCTGCTCGCCTTCGCCGCCGTCGCCAGCCTCGGCCTACCCGGGCTGGCCGGCTTCTGGGGCGAGCTGCTCGCGATGTTCGGCGCGTTCGACCCCGCCGAGGGCCTCTCGCGCCCCGCGTTCGTCACCTACATGGTCCTGGCCGGTCTCGGCACCCTCCTCACCGCCGCGTACCTGCTGATCGTGGTCAAGCGCGTCTGCATGGGCGACCCGAAGCAGCCCGCCCCGGTGGCCGAGGTCGCCGACCTGCGCCCGTACGAGGCCGTCAGCTGGACGCCGCTGGCCGCGCTCACCCTGCTCGCCGGTCTCTGGCCCGCGCTGCTGCTCGGCCTCTCCGACCCCGCCGTCAAACACCTCCTCGGGGGTGGCTGATCATGCTCGGCACCGCACTCGGACCTCACTCCACGGGGCAGACCACTGTGACCTCCCTCGCCGTCGCCAACCCGGGCAGCCTGATCCAGTCCGTGGACTGGGTGGCGATCGCGCCCCCGCTGATCGCCGCACTGGCCGCCCTCGCGGTCCTGGTCACCGACCTCTTCCTGCCCGCGCAGCACAAGAAGTGGCTGGGCCGGCTCACCGCCGCCGGACTCGCCCTCGCGCTCATCTCGCTCCTCCCGCTCACCGGTGGATCACCCCGCGCCACCTTCTGTGCGCAGAACGTAACAGGAGCCACTGACAACACCGCCGGCTGCTCCTACGTCGCCGACCACTTCGCCCTGGTCTTCCAGCTGCTCGCGCTCGGCGGCGCGCTGATCGCCGCGCTGCTGTCCGCGCACACGGTGGACGACGAGAAGCTGCCCGGCGGCGAGTACTGGTTCCTGCTGCTCGCCAGCGCCACCGGCGCCGCCCTGCTGCCCGCCTCCCGCGACCTCGCCACCCTGGTGATCGCCCTGGAGGTGGCCTCGCTGCCCGCCTTCGCCCTGGTCGCACTGCGCCGGGACGGCCGGGGCGCCGAGGCCGCGCTGAAGTTCTTCCTCTCCTCCGTCACCGCGACCGCCGTGATGCTGCTCGGCGTCGGCTTCGTCTACGCGGCGAGCGGCAGCCTGCACCTGGGCGCCGTCGCCACCGGCCTGGAGCAGGCGCCCGCCCAGCTCAAGCCGCTGGCCGAGGCGGGCGCCGTGCTCACCCTGGTCGGCTTCGCCTTCAAGGTCGCCGCCGTCCCGTTCCACTTCTGGGTGCCGGACACCTACACCGGCGCCCCGCTGCCGGTGGCCGGCTACCTCTCGGTGGTCGGCAAGGCGGCCGGCCTGGCCGGCCTGGCACTGGCCGCCACCATCGCCTTCCGCCCGTACGCGCACACCTGGGGCCTGGTGCTCGCGGTGCTGGCCGCCGTCACCATGACGGCCGGCAACGTGGGCGCGCTGCGCCAGCGCTTCGACACCCGCCACAGCGCGGTCCGGCTGCTCGCCTGGTCCTCGGTGGGCCAGGCCGGCTACCTGCTGGTCCCGCTGGCCGCGGCCGGCTACGCGCCCACCACGACCGACCCGCTGGGCGCCACCGCCGCGTACGCGCTGATCTACGGCGTGGTCAACCTCGGCGCCTTCGGCGTGGTGGCGGCGGTCGGCCGCCGGGCCGGGACCAGCGTGGACGACTTCCGCGGCCTGTTCGCGCGCCGCCGCTGGACGGCGCTGGCGCTGGCGTTCTTCCTGCTCTGCCTGGCCGGACTGCCGCCGGGCGTGATCGGCCTGTTCGGCAAGGTGGTGGTGTTCCAGGCCGCCGTGGACGCCGGTCTCGGCTGGCTGGCCGTGGTGATGGCGGTCAATGTGGTCGTCGCCCTGTACTACTACCTGCTCTGGACCGCCCGGCTGTTCGCCCCCGCGGACGAGGCCGCCGCGGCCGCGGCCCCCGAGCGTCGCCTGCCGGTGTCGCTGACCGCCACCCTGGGGCTCACCGCCTCGGCGGCGGTGGTGCTCTCGGTGGCCCCGCAGCTGGTCCTCCAGGTGGTCGGCGGCTCGCTGTTCTGACCCCCGCGCGGGGTGTGCGCCGGGGCGGCGGACGGTGCGGGCGGGTCACCCGGCCGGGTGTCGCGCTGGTCACAAGGGAACAAGGCCCCGGGTTTCGCCCGTTGACGGTGCAGGAGGGACGAGGCAGAAAGGGCTTCCCCACGCACCATTGGAGGGCCAGCCGTGCACCGCCGGCACAACGGACTGAGGACCGCCGCCCTGCTCGGCGGCCTCTCGGCGCTGATCCTGGTGATCGGCAGCTTCTTCGGCCGCACGGGCTTCGTGCTCGCGCTGCTGGTTGCCCTCGGCACCAACGCCTACGCGTACTGGAACAGCGACAAGCTCGCGCTGCGCGCCATGCGCGCCCGCCCGGTGAGCGAGATCGAGGCCCCGCGGCTGTACCGGATCGTCCGCGAGCTCTCCACCGAGGCCCGCCAGCCGATGCCCCGCCTCTACATCTCGCCGACCCCGGCCCCCAACGCCTTCGCCACCGGCCGCAACCCGCGCAACGCGGCGGTCTGCTGCACCGACGGCATCCTGCAACTGCTCGACGAACGCGAACTGCGCGGCGTCCTCGGCCACGAGCTGAGCCACGTCTACAACCGCGACATCCTGATCTCCTCGGTGGCCGGTGCGCTCGCCTCGGTGGTGATGTTCCTGGTGAACTTCGCCTGGCTGATCCCGTTCGGCCGCGGCGACGACGACGACGGCCCGGGCCTGTTCGGGATGCTCGCGATCATGATCCTCGGCCCGGTCGCGGCCTCGCTGATCCAGCTGGCCGTCAGCCGCTCCCGGGAGTACCAGGCCGACGCCGACGGCGCCCGGATCACCGGTGACCCGCTGGCCCTGGCGAGCGCGCTGCGCAAGCTGGACGCCGGCACCCGGCAGCTGCCGCTGCCGCCGGAGCCGCAGATCCAGACCGCCAGCCACATGATGATCGCCAGCCCGTTCCGGCCGGGCGAGGCCGGGGCCAAGCTCTTCTCCACCCACCCGCCGATGGCCGAGCGCATCGCCCGGCTGGAGCGGATGGCCGGCCGCCCGTAGGCCCTCAGCCGGTGACCTCCTCGAAGGCCAGCCGCAGCCGGTGGACGCCGTCCGCCACCTGGGCGGAGCTCTCGGCGGCCGCGTAGCTCAGCCGCAGGTGCGGGGCCGGCGGCTCGGCGGCGTGGTACGGGCGCCCGGGCGTCACCTGGACGCCGGCCCGCAGCGCGGCGACGGTGAGCGCGCCGTCGTCGACGCCGTCCGGGAGCCGCAGCCACAGGTGGTAGCCGCCGGGCCGGTGGTTGCCGAGCGCACCCGGCAGCTCGCGGTGCAGGGCCGCGACGGCGGCGGTGCGGCGGCCCAGCAACTCGGTGCCGAGGGCACGCAGATGGCGGGCCCAGCCGGGGTCCGCGACCAGCTCCAGCGTCGCCTCCTGCAACGGCCGGGGCACGAAGAAGCTGTCCACCACCTGGGTCGCCCGCAGCCGGGCGAGCGCCGGCCCGCGCGCCGTGAGCGCGCCGACCCGCAGGTTCGGCGAGGCGGCCTTGGTCAGCGAGCGCAGGTGCACCACCACCCCGTCGCGGTCGTCGGCGGCGAGCGGACGCGGCAGCGCGGGGGCGTCCGCGTGCACCAGCAACCGGGAGAAGTCGTCCTCGACGACGAACGCGCCCGCCGACCGGGCGATCCGCAGCACCTCGGCCCGGCGCTCGGGGGAGAGCACCGCACCGGTCGGGTTCTGGAACAGCGGCTGGCAGACGAAGACCCGCGCCCGGGTGGCCGCGAAGGCGTCCGCCAGCAGGTCGGTGCGCACGCCGTCGGCGTCGACCGGCACCGGGACCGGCCGCAGCCCGGCCGCCCGGACGACCGCCAGGATCCCCGGGTACGTCGGCGACTCCACCAGCACCGGCGCGCCGGGCGCGGCGAGCGAGCGCATCGCCACGGTGAGCCCGCCCTGCCCGCCGGAGGTGATCAGCACGTCCCCGGTGGCGATCGGCCCGCCGTGGCCGCCGATGTCGCGGGCGAACCAGCCGCGCAGCTCGGTGAGGCCGTCGGTGGGCGGGCGCTCCCAGGCACCCGGCCGCCGTCCGGCCCGGCCGAGGGCGGCGGCGAGCAGGCGTTCGGGCAGCAGCGAGGCGTGCGGGTAGCCGCTGTTGAGGTCGACGACGTCCGGCGGCGGCACGCGCAGGGTGGCGAAGACCGGGTCGGCCAGCAGGTCGCGCGGACCGGTCTCGGCGCTGAGCGCGACCTCCTGCCAGGAGAGGTCGCCGGGACGGGCGGTGGTGCCGCCGGGCACCCCGGCGCCCGGACCGCCCGCGAAGGCCGCCGTCCGGAACACCCCGGCGCCCGGGCGGGAGACCACCAGGCCCTCGGCGGCCAGCACGGCGATGGCACGGGAGACCGTTCCCGGGCTGACCTGGTGGCGCTCCATCAGGGCCCGGCTCGACGGCAGCTTCCGCCCTTCGGGGTAGCGCTGCACCTCACGGCGCAGGCTGTTGGCGAGTTCGGCCACACTGCTACGCTCGTTCATGAGAGCACAAGATAGCGCTACCACCCCTGTGGCGGTAGCGGCGCGGCCCGCTACGGCGCCCGCCCCCGCCTCCGCGAGTTCCCCGGGCATGGCGTCGGCCGCCCTGGGCGTCCTCTCCTTCTCCTTCAGCTTCCCCGCCACCGCCTGGGCGCTGACCGGCTTCGGCCCCTGGACGGCGACCGGTCTGCGCGGCCTGCTGGCCGGTGTGCTCGCCGCGCTCTGCCTCGCCGCCGCCCGCGTGCCGCTGCCCGAGCGCCGCCACTGGCCCGGCCTGCTGGTGGTCTCGGCCGGCTGCGTCCTGGGCTTCCCGCTGCTCACCACGCTCGCCCTGCGGACCTCCTCGACGGCGCACTCGGCCGTCGTCATCGGCCTGCTGCCGCTGGCCACCGCCGTCTTCGCCGCCGTGCGCTCGCGCCGGGACGGCCGCCGTCCGTCGAGGCTGTTCTGGGGCGCGGCGCTGGCCGGGGCGGCGGCGGTGCTCGGCTTCACCCTGGTGCAGAGCCACGGCCGGCCCGGCCTCGCCGACCTCTTCCTGTTCGCGGCGCTGCTGGTCTGCGCGGCCGGGTACGCGGAGGGCGGGCGGATCTCCCGGGAGCTGCCCGGCTGGCAGGTGATCGGCTGGGCGGTGGTCGCCGCGCTGCCGGTCACCGCGCTGACCACGGCCCTGGCGCTGCCCGCCGAGCCGCTGCCGGCCGGTGGTCCCGGCGCGAAGGCGGTGGCCGGGGTGCTGTACACGGCGGCGGTCTCGCAGTTCGGCGGGTTCGTGGTCTGGTACCGCGGGATGGCGCTGATCGGGGTCCCGAGGGCGAGCCAGCTCCAGCTTGCCCAGCCGCTGATCACGCTCGTCTGGTCGGTGCTGCTGCTCGGCGAGGAACTGCCGGCCGCCGCGCCCGTGACGGCGGTGGCGGTGCTGCTCTGCATCGCGCTCACCCAGCGGGCCCGGGCCTGACACGGCTCCGCCCGGTCCCGCCGACGGCGCGGGGGACCGGGCGGAGCGGCGGGATCAGCGGTCGGCCTCGGCGGGCTTGTAGACGCACAGGGCCCAGATGATGAACACGTCCAGCGCGAGCACCACGATCGACCAGCCCGGGTAGTAGGGCATCGACAGGAACGCGTCGATGGCGCCCACCGCGGTGATGACGATACCGGCGTACCGGGCCCAGGCGGCCCCCGTGAGGAGGAAGGCACCTACCAGGGCGACCAGCACGCCGACGACGATGTGGATCCAGCCCCAGCCGGTGAGGTCGAAGCGGAAGACGTAGCGGCTGGTGGTCAGGAAGACCTCGTCCTCGTGGACCGCCATGATGCCGCGCAGCACCTCCATGGTGCCGTTGATCAGCATCAGGACACCGGCGAACACCACGAAGCCGGGCGCCCACGCACGGGACCGGTGGTGCGGGGGCGGCGAGGGCGGTTGGCCGGCGCCGTCGCGCCGGGGCGGTGGTTCGTCGGACGGCGCGGGCCGATCGGGTGACGGCTGGCCGGGCGGCGGGGACGACGTGCTGCTCATGGGTTCCTCCAGGACCGTACGCCGGGGCCGGACGGGCACTTCCGGACAGGTGTGCGGAGAGACGTGCGGACTTCGACCGTCCGATCCCGGCCGGTGCCGGGCAACCGGGCCGCACCTGTTCGGGTGACCCGTCCCGCGCGCCCCCGCCCGCCGCCGCCGGCCGGCCGGTACTGGTGGGTCCGACCCCTGCCCCGGACCCCGGAAGGCGCAGCGCGTGACCCTCCTGCCGAAGGACACCGCGGAGCAGCAGCACCCGCACCCGTCGCGCCCGTCCGCCCGGTCGGAGCGCCGCCGCGCCGCCCGCCGCCGGCACGGCCGGGCCCTGGTCGGCTGGCTGACCACCACCGACCACAAGCGGATCGGGACCCTCTACATCACCACCTCCTTCCTGTTCTTCCTGTTCGGAGGGCTGATGGCGATGCTGATGCGGATCGAGCTGGCCCGTCCCGGGCTCCAGCTGCTCTCCAACGAGGAGTTCAACCAGCTCTTCACCATGCACGGCACGATCATGCTGCTGATGTTCGCGACCCCGCTGTTCGCCGGCTTCGCCAACTGGATCATGCCGCTGCAGCTCGGCGCCCCGGATGTCGCCTTCCCCCGGCTGAACGCGATCGCCTACTGGCTGTACCTGTTCGGCTCACTGATCGTCGTCTACGGCTTCCTCACCCCGGACGGTGCGGCCGACTTCGGCTGGTTCGCCTACGCGCCGCTGAACGGCGCCGACCACTCGCCGGGCCTCGGCGCCGACCTGTGGATCATGGGCCTGGCCCTCTCCGGTTTCGGCACCATCCTCGGCTCGGTCAACTTCATCACCACGATCGTCTGCTTCCGGGCGCCCGGGATGACGCTGTTCCGGATGCCGATCTTCGTCTGGAACATCCTGCTGACCGCCGTCCTGGTGCTCTTCGCCTTCCCGGTGCTGGCGGCCGCGCTGCTCTGCCTGGAGTCGGACCGGCGCTTCGGCTCGCACGTGTTCGACGCGGCCAACGGCGGGGCGCTGCTCTGGCAGCACCTGTTCTGGTTCTTCGGGCACCCGGAGGTCTACATCATCGCGCTGCCGTTCTTCGGCATCGTCACCGAGATCATCCCGGTGTTCAGCCGCAAGCCGATCTTCGGCTACACCGGGCTGATCGGCGCGACGATCGCCATCACCGGCCTGTCGATCACCGTCTGGGCGCACCACATGTTCGTCACCGGCCAGGTGCTGCTGCCGTTCTTCTCGATCATGACGATGCTGATCGCGGTGCCCACCGGGGTGAAGTTCTTCAACTGGATCGGCACCATGTGGCGGGGCTCGCTCAGCTTCGAGACGCCGATGCTGTGGTCCGTCGGCTTCCTGGTCACCTTCCTGTTCGGCGGCCTGACCGGGGTGCTGCTGGCCGCGCCGCCGATCGACTTCCACGTGTCCGACTCGTACTTCGTCGTCGCGCACTTCCACTACGTGGTGTTCGGGACGGTGGTCTTCGCGATGTTCGCCGGCTTCCACTTCTGGTGGCCCAAGTTCACCGGCAGGATGCTCGACGAGCGGCTCGGCCGGATCCACTTCTGGACCCTCTTCGCCGGCTTCCACGCCACCTTCCTGGTCCAGCACTGGCTCGGCGCCGAGGGCATGCCGCGCCGGTACGCCGACTACCTGGCCTCCGACGGGTTCACCGCGCTCAACACCGTCTCCAGCATCGGCTCGTTCCTGCTCGGGATCTCCACCCTGCCGTTCCTGTACAACGTCTGGCACACCGCCCGGTACGGCGAGCAGGTCACCGTCGACGACCCGTGGGGCTACGGGCGCTCGCTGGAGTGGGCCACCTCCTGCCCACCGCCCCGACACAATTTCGTCACGCTTCCCCGGGTCCGTTCCGAGTCACCCGCCTTCGACCTCCACCATCCGGAGATCGCCGAGATCGACCGGCTGCAGAACGCCCGCGCGCCACAAGCCTGATTCCCGGTCCTTTACCTTCTCGTTAGGATGACCGGCATGGCAGAGGACACCGCAGAGGACACCAACATCCCGGTGGCCGGCGACCCGCGGGCCCGCCGGCGCGGCCAGGGCGAGCTGGAGGCACAGGTGCTGGCGGTGCTCCAGCGCGCGCCCGGCCCCGTCACCGCGGGCTGGGTCCAGGAACGCCTGGACGGCGACCTCGCCTACACCACCGTGATGACCATCCTCTCCCGGCTGCACGCCAAGGACGCCGTCACCCGCACCCGCTCCGGCCGCTCCTACCTCTGGCAGGCCTCCTCCGACGCGGCCGGCCTCGCCGCGCTGCGGATGCGCCGCGTGCTGGACGGCGAACCGGACCGCGACGCCGTGCTCGCCAGCTTCGTCACCGCGCTGCTCCCGCACGACGAGGAACTGCTGCGCACCCTGCTCGACAGCGCCTCCGGCCCGGCCCCCGAGCACGAAGGCTGACCTGCGCACCGTGGGCGTCTTCGTCTTCCTCCCCCTCGTCCTGCCGCTGACGGCGCTGCCCATCGCCCGCCTCGCCGAGCAGCACCTGCACCCGCGCGGCGCCGCCCGGCTGCTCACCGGGATCAGCATCGTGATGGCCCTGTGCAGCGCGCTCTGCCTGGCTCTGATCGGGGTCGTCGGCACCGCGCAGATCCCCGGCAACCCGCTGCCCGACAGCTGGTCCGACCCCGAGGTCCGGGCCGCCCTGCCGTACCACGAGACGGTCGGCACGGCGGCGCTGCTCGTCCTCGCCGTCGTCCTGGCCGCCGTCGGCCGCACGCTCGCCCGCCACCTGCGGATCCGCGCCCGCGCCCGGCGCGCCCTCGGCCGGGCGCTGCCCGCCACGTCCGACGTCGCGCTGCTGCCCGACCCGGCCCCGTACGCCTACGCGCTCCCCGGCTCACCGCGCTCGCCGGGCCGGGTGGTCGTCTCCACCGGCATGCTGGCCGGCCTCGCCGAGGACGAGCGCGCCGCCCTGCTCGCCCACGAACGCGCCCACCTGACCCACCGGCACCACCGCCACCTGCTGGCCACCCAGCTGGCCGGCTGCGTCAACCCGTTCCTGCGCCCGCTCCAGGGCGCCGTCGCCTACAGCGCGGAGCGCTGGGCCGACGAGGAGTCCGCCCAGGCCGTCGGCGACCGCCGGGTCACCGCCCGCGCCGTCGCCCGCGCGGCCCTCGCCACCCGCCGCCCGCCCGCCGCCTACGCGGCCTTCCCCGCCTTCGCCGCCCCGGGCCCCGTCCCCCGCCGCGTCGCCGCCCTCCTCGGCCCCGTCCCCACCACCCGCAACTGGCCCCCCACCCGCACCCCCGCCGGCCTCGCCGCCCTCGTCGCGGCCCTCGGCACCGCCGCCTCCGCCCTCTCGGCCCTCAACGCCGCCGTCGCCCTCCTCCTCATCCTCAAGGCCGTCACCCCGCTCTGAATCCGGTAGCGCCCCCGGCCACCCCCGACTACCGTCCGCCGCATGGCCAAACGACGCTACGTGGCGCGCGGCGTCCCCGGCGGCTACCGCATCTGGGACAACAGGCTCTCCCGCTACTGGGGCGACCACTACGAGCTCTGCCCCGACACCCTCCTCGCCGAACTCAACGGCCCCGCCGACCCGGCCCGCCTGACCGCCCTCCTCAAACACCACCGCACCCGCAAGCGCTGACCGCCGGGCCGCCCTGGGCCGGGCCGCCGCGGGGCGGGGCCGGGACTATCACGATCTAGGTGTACGGCACCCGGTTGGGCTAGGTGTTGATCTTCTCGGCGGGCGTGGGCCGGGTGGCCTACGCCCGTCCGGCTGA
>NZ_JBIBHU010000047.1:0-33838 GCF_042957205.1 Kitasatospora sp. NPDC008115
AGGGCGGTGTGGAGGGTGAAGAGGGCGGGTTGGGTGTAGTGGGTCTGGTGGAGCAGGGCGGCGGTGTCGGGGTCGGTGTCGGGGTCGGCCCACATCACGTCGCGCAGGGGGTGGGGCAGGTGCGGGGCGAACGCTTCGCAGGCCTCGTCGAAAGCGGCCGCGAACACGGGTGATGCCGCGTGCAGTTCGCGTCCCATGCCGGCGCGTTGTGAGCCCTGTCCGGTGAACAGGAACGCCGTCTTCCCCCGCGGCCGGTGATCGGCCGGACCGCTCACCACGTGGGGCGAGGGCCGGCCCTCCTGCAGCGCGGCCAGCCCGTCCAGCAACTCGCCGCGGTCGTGGGCGATGACGGCGGCACGGTGCTCGAACGCCGTACGGGTGGTCGCCAGAGCATGGGCGATGTCACGGACGTCCACCTCCGGGCGATCGGCGGCGAACGCGTGCAGCTGAGCAGCCTGATCGGCCAACGCGTCCGCCGACTTGCCCGACACCAGCCAGACACTCGGCCCCTCGAACGACACCTCAGCCGGGGCACCCGTCCCACCGTCGGACCCCCCGACCGGCCCTTCCCCCAACACCACATGGCAGTTCGTCCCACCCATGCCGAACGAGCTGACCCCGGCCACCAGCGGCCGGTCCTCGTCGGGCCACGACGTGAGCTCCTGCTGCACCCGCAGGTTGAGCCGGTCGAGCGGGATCTCCGGGTTAGGCGTGGCGAAGTTCAGGCTCGCGGGCAGCGCCCGGTGCCTGATGCTGAGGGCCGTCTTCAGCAGGCCGACGATGCCGGCGGCGCCTTCGAGGTGGCCGACGTTGGTCTTGGCCGAGCCGACCAGCAGGGGGGAACCCTCGGGCTTCCGCGCACCCACGACGGCGCCGAGTGCCGCCGCCTCGATGGGGTCGCCGACCCGGGTCCCCGTGCCGTGCAACTCGACGTACTGGACCTCCGACGGCTCCACCCCGGCCCGCCGGTACGCCTGGCGCAACGCCTCCTCCTGCGCCTCCTGGGCGGGGATGGTCAGGCTGCTCGTCGTGCCGTCGTTGCCGAGTGCGCTGCCGCGGATCACGCAGTAGACGGTGTCGCCGTCGGCGAGCGCCTCGGCCAGCGGCTTGAGCACGACCAGACCGCCGCCCTCGCCGCGGACGTAGCCGTTGGCCCGCGCGTCGAAGGTGTAGCAGCGGCCGTCGGGCGACAGGGCGCCGAAGCGCGCGGCCCCGACGGTGCTCTCGGGCACCAGGATCAGGTTCACGCCGCCGGCCAGGGCGATCGTGGCCTCTCCCGAGTGGAGGCTGGCGCAGGCCAGGTGCACGGCGGCGAGCGCCGACGACTGGGCCGAGTCCACGGTCAGGCTCGGTCCGCGCAGCCCCAGCGTGTAGGAGACGCGATTGGCGATGAGGCCTCGGCTCAGGCCGGTCAGCGTGTGCGACGTGATGGCGCCGACCCCGCCCCCGTGGGCCAGGGCCGAGTAGTCGTCGCCCATGGCGCCGATGAAGACCCCGGCGCGCGTCCCGTCCAGGGCCGCGGGGACGATGCGGGCGTCCTCCAGCGCCTCCCAGCTCAACTCCAGTACGAGCCGCTGCTGGGGGTCCATGGCGGCGGCTTCGCGGGGGGATATCGAGAAGAAGCGGGAATCGAATCCGTCGATATTTTCGAGGAAGCCTCCGCGGCGCGGAATCTCATTTTCCTGGAAGGGCAGGGAATCCGGCTTCCAGCGGGTTTCGGGAATGTCCGTGATGGCGTCCCGGCCATCCCGGAGAAGGCTCCAGAATGCCGATGGATTTGAGGCCATGGGAAGGCGGCAAGCCATTCCAATGACCGCCACGTCATGCTCGTTGCGTTCTGTCGAAGAATTAGCAGCCTGGCTCGACATGGCGATTACTGCCCCCATCGTCTAAACTCCGCTGAGTGCTTTGTCCCGTTGGTCCCAAAAGGTGAAGGAGCCAATCGGCACTACGTAAACACGGGGTGCTAACGACGGTCTTGATCCGCGCTAACTGACGTGCGGGTGATGGGGGTTGAATCGCGTCTGGGCGGGTTCGTCCGTTGCAGGCGCTTCTACGGGTTCTCCACGCGGCGCCCGAAGCGGACCCTTTGTCCTGCTGACGCGAGCTCAAGAAGTGTGTTAGGCGCGTGAGACATGCTGACCGCCGAGTGGACCAGCGGTTCCGTGGAGGACCGGCCGGCACTGCCGGTCGCCGGCGCCGCCCGCGCTTCTCCGTTGCCCGGCCGGGCTTGAGCGATCATGCCCCGGTGTGCGGTCCGTTCTTCCCGACGGCTCGACCGAGATGCGGAGCAGTGCCTTGAGGCAGATGACCGATGAGAGAGTGCGCGACGACGATGGTGCGGGAGGGGAGCAGTCGGGGCGTCGGCGCTGGCTGGCCGTGGCCGTTCTCTGCGTATGCGTGCTGGTGCCGTTCATGGACCTGATCGTGGTGAGCGTATCGCTGACGGCGGTGGAGCGGAACCTGCACGCGACGAGCGGTGAGCTGCAGTGGATCGTCGCGGTGTACGGCATCACCTCCGCCTCGTTCATGCTGGTGGTACCGGCGGTGGGCGGCCGGTGGGGCTACCGGCGGGTCCTGGTCTGGGGGTTGGTCCTGTTCGGGGTGGCCTCGGCGGCGACGGCCTTCGCGCCCACCGCGGGTTCGCTCATCGCGATGCGTGTGGTCATGGCGATCGGCGCCTCGGTGGTGCTGCCGTTGAGCACGGGGTTCATCACCATCCTGTTCCGGGAGAGCGAGCGGGGGAAGGCGATCGGCGTCTGGGCGGCGGGTGTCGCGCTGGCGACGCCGCTCGGTGCGGTGCTGGGCGGTGGGCTGGTCGAGTACTTCTGGTGGGGCTGGATCTTCCTGATCAACGTGCTCTCGGTGGCCCTCGTGCTGCCGCTCATCTTCTGGGTGCTGCCGTCGGCCCGTCAGATGCCCCGGTCCGGCATCAACGTGTGGAGCGTCGTGCTGCTGTCCGCGGGCGGGCTGCTGCTGGTCTACGGGGCGATCGACGCGGAGAACGGCTGGGGTGACGCGGCGCTGTGGATGGTCGCGGGCGTGGTGGTCCTCGTGGGGTTCATGGTCTGCGAGAAGCGCTCGGCGGAGCCGCTCATCGGGCTGGCCCCGTTCCGCAACGCCCGGTTCCTGTGGGCGCAGGCGACGATCGTGGTAGGTGCCTTCTCGCTGACGGCCGCGCTGTTCATCGTGCCGATGTACCTCCAGTCGGTCCTCGAACTGCCGGCCCTCGCCGTCGGCCTTCGGCTGATCCCCTTCACCCTCCTGGTCGTGGTGGGCTCGCTCGCCGCCGACCGGCTGAGCAGGAGGCTCGGCGCCCGCTGGGTCGTGGTCGGCGGTTCGCTGGTGTTCGGCGTCGGCCTCGCCCTGCTCACCCGGGCCTCCGCGGACAGCGGGGACGCCCTGGTCACCTG
This sequence comes from Kitasatospora sp. NPDC008115, assembly GCF_042957205.1. Taxonomy (NCBI): domain Bacteria; kingdom Bacillati; phylum Actinomycetota; class Actinomycetes; order Kitasatosporales; family Streptomycetaceae; genus Kitasatospora; species Kitasatospora sp. NPDC008115. The sequence goes on from NZ_JBIBHU010000047.1 coordinate 3,414, forward strand.
CGCGTTCGGCCTGGCGGGCCTCGGCGGCGGTGTCGCCCAGGCCCCGGCCGTGTCGGCGGCGCTGGAGTCGCTGCCGCCGGAGGTGGCGGCCAACGGCAGTGCCTTCATCAACGCGCTGCGCAACCTGGGCGGTGCGCTCGGGGTGGGCATCATCGGGACGGTCGTCACCCGCGAGTACGTGCGGGAACTGTCGGTGTCCGGCGCCGAGGTGCCCGCGGCCCGGGCCGACGAGGTGTACGCGTCGGTCGCCAACGTCGCCGAGGCCGGTGACGCGATGGGCGCTTCGGCGGGGCAGACCCTCCACGAGCACGCGTCGAGCGCCTTCGTGCAGGGTCTGGTCCCCGGGATGGAGATCGCCGCCGTCGCGGTCCTGGTCGTCGCGCTGCTGATGTGCGCGCCGCTGCGGATGCTGAGGGACACGCCGGCCCGTGACGGTGCGGACGACGGGTCGGACGCCGTCGCGCCGGACGCCGAGGCAGCGGGTGCGCGTTCGGCCTGAGGCCGCTCGGCGCCCCGCTGCCCCGGAGGTCACTTGTCGACGCCGGCGGTGGCCAGGGCCGTGAGGTCGATCTTCTCGCCCCGTCCTTCGCTGCGGAAGAAGGCGATCGCCGCGACGCCGGCGATCGCCATCAGCACGGCGCTGATCTCGAAGGCGAACTGGAAGCCGTCGGTCAGTGCGACGTCCGCGCTCTCGCCGCTGCCGAGGAGGTCGGTGGTCCTGGCGGTGGCGATGGTGGAGATGATGGCCAGGCCGAGCGAGCCGCCGATGGTGCGGGTCACGTTCACCATGCCGGAGGCGACGCCGGTCAGCGCGGACTCGACGCCGTGGACGGCGGCGACCGTGATGGGGATGGAGGCCAGCGCCAGGCCGAGGCTGAGGAAGAGCGAGGGGATGATGAAGTTGCCCATCACGCCCTTGTCGGCCGAGATCCCGGAGTACAGGAACAGGCCCACGCCGGCGATGGCGCAGCCGAGGGCGGTCAGCCAGCGCACCCCGAGCTTCGGCAGCAGGGCGGGCACGATCGCGGCGAACAGGACGAGCGAGATCGTGCACGGCAGGTAGAGCACGCCGGTCTTGATCGCCGAGTAGTGCAGCACCTCCTGCATGAACAGGGTGGCGACGTAGAACATCACGAACAGGCCGGAGGTCGCGAGCGCCTGGACGACGTTGGCGCCGGTCACCGTGCGGTTGCGGAACAGCACGAACGGGACCAGCGGCTCCTTGCTGAAGAAGTTCTCGTGGACCACGAAGTAGCCCAGCAGTACGACCGCGGTGACCAGCAGGCCGATGGTGCGGCCGGAGGACCACGGGTGGGTGCTGGTCTGCACGACGGCGTAGGTGAACACGCTCAGGCCGCAGGTGGAGGTGATCGCGCCGACGACGTCGAACTGCCGGTGGCGGCTGGTCGGCTGGTCCGGGGCGAGGTAGCGCAGCGCGCCGAGGATCATGAGCAGCCCGATCGGGATGTTCACGTAGAAGGCCCAGTTCCAGCCGGGGCCGGCGACGAACAGGCCGCCGACGATGAGGCCGAGCGAACCGCTGACGGCGGCGACGGAGCCCCAGATGGCGACGGCCTTGTTGCGGGCGGGGCCCTGCGGGAAGATCTGCGCCAGCATCGCGAGGGTCATCGGCGCGATGAAGCCGGCCGCCATGCCCTGGACGGCCCGGGTGCCGACCAGCATGCCGGCGTTCTGCGACAGGCCGCAGGCGAGCGAGGCCGCGGTGAACAGGGCGAGGCCGCCGATCATGACCCGGCGGCGTCCCAGCAGGTCGCCGGAGCGTCCGCCGAGCAGCAGGAAGCCTCCGAACAGCACGGTGTAGGCGTTGACGACCCACTGCAGATCGGCCTCGGAGAAGTCGAGGCTCGTCTTGATCGTCGGGAGAGCGACGTTGACCACGGTGACGTCGATGGCTTCGAGCATCTGTGCCGCGCACAGCACGAATAAGGCCATGACGTGCCGTTTCGTCCAGACGAACTCGCCTTCCGCACTGGGCGGCGACTCCAGTCCCGGGTCGGAGGTGAGCGAGGACTTACTCGCCATGGTGGGCTCTCCATTCATTGAACACCCGTTGATTCAACAACCATAGAACGAAGCCTGAAGCTCGGTCAACGACTGTAGAATCAAGGCATGGCGAACGATTCCTCGCGAGTGACACGTGCTCAGAGGCGCTGGCAGACCGAGTCGCGCATCCTTGTCGCGGCTCGTGAGGGCTTCGCGCGCTCCGGCTACGAGCGCACCACCATCCGGGCCGTCGCGGAGGCCGCGCAGGTGGACCCGGGCCTGGTCATGCACTACTTCAACTCGAAGGAGGAGCTCTTCCTGAGGGCCACCAGCGTCCCGGGCGACGAGACGATCGACGGCACCCCGGCCGACATCGTCGAGTCACTGCTCTCCTCGCTCGCCGACCGGCTGGTGACGGAGCCGACGGCCTCGCTCGCCCTCCTGCGCTCGATGCTCACCCACGAGCAGGCCAGGGACGGCGTGCGCCGGACGGCGGCCGACCAGCTGGAGCAGATCAGCCGGGCGATCGAGAGCGACGACGCCGCGCTGCGGGGCAGCCTGATCAGTGCCACCATCCTCGGCGTCATCCTCGGCCGGCACCTGCTGGAGCTGGACGGGCTCAAGGACGCCCCGCCGCAGGAGATCATCGACCTGCTGCGGCCCGTGATCAGCGCGCTGGCCGTCACGGACGGACGGCGCGAGGAGCCGCGGGACTGAGCGCGCACCGCCCCGCGCGGCCCCCGTCCGGGACGGGGGCCGCGCGTCCTTTAGCAGGGTGCAAGAACCGCTGGCTAGCGTTCACCACGCTGAACCGACTGAACCGACCTGATCCGCAGGGCGCGCTCTTTGGCACGTGGCAAGGCGCGGTGGCGTCGTCTCCGGCGGCCGGAGCGTCCCCGGACGCTCCGAAGGAGTCTGTATGCCCATCACCGTCGCCGTCGTGGGTGCCGGTCCCGTCGGGCTGATGCTCGCCTGCGAGTTGAAGCTGAACGGCGTGGAGAGCGTGATCCTCGAACGGCTGGAGCGGCCCAGCGGGCAGTCGCGCGCCCTGGGGTTCAACGCGCGCACCGCCGAACTCCTTCACCAGCGCGGCCTGCTGGAGCGCTTCCTGGCGGAGGGCACGCCGGTGCCCGTGAGCCACTTCGCCGGCCTGCCGATGGACCTCACCAAGCTGGACAGTCGGCACAAGTACACGCTCTCCATCGCGCAGTTCAAGGTGGAGCGCCTGCTGGAGGAGTACGCGGTCGAGTCGGGCGTCGAGATCCGGCGCGGGCACGAGGTCGTCGGCCTGCGCCAGGACGACGAGGGCGTCGTCGTGAGCGTCGACGGCGGCGACGGGAGCTACGAGCTGCGGTGCGAGTACCTGGTGGGCTGTGACGGCGGCGCCGGCACGGTGCGCGGGCTCGCCGGGATCGCCTTCCCCGGCACCGGTCCCAAGGTGCACGGGATCCTCGGCGACGTGGCGTCCATCGAGACGTCCGTCGAGTTCCGGACGCCGCTCAGCTACCCCGGCGGCATCTTCGGCGTGGCCCCGATCGAGCCCTCGGGCTTCCGGGTGACCACGATCGAGTACGACGTGCCGACCCCGTCCCGGGGCACCCCCACGCTGGACGAGCTGCGGGAGTCCATCCGCCGGGTCACCGGCGAGGACGTCCGGCTCGGGGAGGCGCGCTGGCTCTCGCGGTTCAGCGACTCGGCCAGGCTCGCGGAGCGCTACCGGGCGGGACGGGTCCTGCTCGCCGGCGATGCGGCGCACATCCACTACCCGCAGAGCGGCCAGGGCATGAGCCTCGGCATCGCGGACGCGGCGAACCTCGGCTGGAAGCTCGCGGCCGCCGTCAACGGCTGGGCGCCCGAGGGGCTGCTGGACACCTACCACAGCGAGCGGCACCCGGTCGGCCGGTCGGTCCTGACGAACACCGAGGCCCAGAAGGCCATGACGTTCCCGATGGACTGGGTGCGCGACCTGCGCACGCTCTTCCAGCAGCTGATGGGCTACGACGACGTGCACCGGCACATCATGGAGGAGGTCACCGGCGTGGGCGTGCGGTACGCGGTGCCGGGCGGGCCGTCCGACGAGCGGCCGGGCGCGGCGGGGACCTCCCTGCTGGGACGGCGGATGCCGGACCTGGACCTGGTCACCGAGGCGGGCGGCCCGACCACGGTCGCGGAGCTGCTGAGGGGCGGCCGCGGGGTGCTGCTCGTCCTGTCCGGCGACACGCCGCCGCCCGCCGTGGAGCGGGGCTGGGGGGACCGCGTCGACGTCGTCGGCGCCAAGCCGGCCGCCCCGGCCCCCGCGGCGGCCGTGCTCATCCGCCCGGACGGCCACGTGGCCTGGGCCGGCGACGTCGTGGACGGGACGGCGGACGGGCAGCGGCTGCTGGACGCCCTGGCCGCCTGGTTCGGGACCGCACGGGCGAACTGACGCCGCGTCGGGACGCCGAACGCGGCGGGCACCCCGCGGACCTGGGTCCGCGGGGTGCCCGTCAGGCCTTGCCCGATCGAGTCCCGGGGACTCAGCGACAGAGGATGAACGCCAGCTTGAACAGCGTCGGGTTGGTGACGTCGTAGAAGAACTCGTAGCCGCGCAGGCCCTTGTAGCGGCCGCTGGTGCCGTACGCGGGGACGACCTGCCACTCGTGCTCCAGGGTGGCGGTGAGGTCGTAGTTGCCCTCGGCGTGGATGGAGCCGTCGTTGAGCTTGAAGTCCTCGACGCCGTGGACCCAGAAGTGCCCGTCGCGCGTCTGCTTGTAGACGTCGGTGGTGCCGTCGCGCTGCTCGCCGATGACCTCGCCGGCGGCGTTGTAGATCCGCATCGAGTAGACGCCGTGCTGGCCGATCCGCGGCTTCGTCGGGTCGGGGCCCGCCCCGGTCACATGGCCCTCGATGAACCGCTCGGTCAGCGGCGCGAGCACCACGCAGCCCCGCTTCGAGCCGCCCAGCGACTTGACGAGGGCCTCGACGGACGGGGCGTGCTTGCCGGCGGACGCCTTCAGCTCCGCGGGCAGTTCGGCGGTGGCGGAGGTGTCGGCCGCGGCCGTCCCGGCGGTGAGGCTGCCCGCGAGGAGCACGACGGCCAGCGTGGTGAGGATACGCGGCGTTTTTGCGGTGAGGCGCATATTCGGCCCTTCTGTCCCATTGTCCTGACGCTTTCCCGCAATACTCGCGATCTCCGCTAAACGGCCGCTAACCCGCGTCTGGTTTCTGCCTTGGGTGCCTGCCCGAACGCGCACGGAGCGCGTTCACCAGGCGGTTCGCCGTGGCCGGGGCGGCCGGCGGAGGCGTCCGTAAGTCCCGGTGCGTCGGCTTTTTAGAATGTCCTCCGACGATGGGTCCATGCCATCCACTGAGATCCGCATCCTATCTGTGGGGACCGAGCTCCCGGGCGAGCCCGTCGACACCGCGATGCTCGCGAAGGCGTTCCGAATGGACGCGCTGTGGCAGCAATGGGTCGACACGTTCATCGAGACGCGGACCCGCCACCTGGCGACCGACCTCGAAACCGGTGAGCAGTACTGCACGCTCGCCGACCTGGCGACCGCCGCCGCCCGGCGGGCGCTGACCGGGGCCGGGGTGGGCGTGGAGGAGATCGACCTGGTGGTCATGGGCACCGCCATGCCGGACATGCTGATGCCGGCGACGGTCAACGTCGTGGCCGACCGGCTCGGCGTGAACAACGTGCCCACCTACCAGCTCCAGTCCGGCTGCTCGGGAGCCATCCAGGCCCTGGAGCTGGCCCACGACCTGCTGACCACCGGCCGCTACCGCACGGCGCTGGTCATCGGAGGCGAGGTCACCGCCAAGCACTTCGACCTGAAGCGCGACCTCCGGGCGCTGCCGCCCGGCCAGTTGGTCAACCTCGTCCTGTTCGGCGACGGCGCCGGCGCCGCCGTGCTGCGCCGGGACACCGACGCCGGCGCCGCGACGATCCGGCGGGTGTTCACCAGGCTCACCGGCCTGAACCGGGAGTCGGGGCAGTCGCTGGAGTGGTACGGCGCCGCCTACCGGGGAGGCGAGCGCAACCCCGCGAGCGAGAACTACAAGATGATCGAGGAGTCCGTCCCCGGCATGGCGGTCGAGATCCTGGAGGAACTCCTCGACGGCCTGGGCTGGAAGCGCGCGGACATCGACTACCTGCTGCCGCCGCAGCTCTCCGGCCGGATGACCCCGCGCATCGTGGAGCGCCTCGCGGTGCCCGGCGCGGAGGAGGTCTCCGTCGTCAACACGACCGGCAACACCGGCAACTCCCTGCCCTTCCTCCAGTTGGAGAGGGCGTTCGCCGAGATGGCGCCGGGGGAGCGCGGCCTGTGCGTCGCGGTCGAGTCCAGCAAGTGGATCAAGGCCGGACTGGTCTTCGAACGGGTCTGACAAGGGCGTCCCCGGAGTCGGCGCCACCGGCCGGAGAAAGCCTGCCGGTGGCGCGTGTTGAAGTACCGTCTTCTTCGGCTTCCTGCCGTAACTGACGCCGACGCGGGCCAAAAGGCCCACTGGAGAAGGTTATGCTCTACGAAATCCTGGGATCTTTTTGCGTGGTCGTCGACGGGGAACGCGCGCTGCTGGAGTCGCGCAAACTCGAGATCCTGCTCGCCGTGCTGTTGATCCGGGCCGACCACGTGGTGAATTTCGGATCCCTGGTGACCGAGTTATGGGACGCGGAACCGCCGTCGCGGGCCGCCGCCGGTATCCATGTGAACATATCCAGGCTCCGCAAGTTCCTCAAACAGCGCAGGCCGGCCGGCGGGCAGATCATCACCAGGTCCCCCGGCTACATGCTGCAACTGGGCCCCGACGAGGTGGACGCCCGCTGCTTCGAGAAGATGGTCAACGTCGGCCGGGAGCAGCTGCGCAGGCAGGAGTACGTCGCCGCGTCGACCGAGCTGAGGTCCGCCCTCGACCTGTGGCACGGCTCCTCCCCCTTCGGCGGGCTGCAGGGCGGTCCCATCCTGGCCGGCTACTCCCGGCGCATGGAGGAGTCCCGGCTGGAGTGCCTGGAGATGATGATCGAGGCGGAGCTGGCCCTCGGCCGGCACCGTGAACTCGTCAGCGAGCTCTACGCGCTGACCACCGAGCACCCGTTCCAGGAGACGTTCTACCGGCAGCTGATGCTGGCGCTCTACCGCTCGGACCGGCAGGCCGACGCCCTCTCCACCTTCCACAGCGCCCGCCAGGTGATCAACGCCAACCTCGGCCTGGAGCCCTGCCAGGCGCTGCGCGACCTCCACCACGCCATCCTCATGGAGGACCGGCGCCTCGACCCGCTGTCCGATCCGGCCGGACTGGCCGTGGCCGGCTGCTCGGTCACCCGGTGACACCGGTGCCCGCCGCCCCGGCCGGCGCGACACCGCCGGCGGGCCGGCGGTCCAGACTCCGAAGGATGTCATGAACAACGTCGAGGAACTCAAGCAGTTCGCGATCTCGCACGCCCGCGCCCAACGCGTTCCCCTGGAGCGCTGCGAGAGCGTTCTGGCCCGCATCGCGCACGACGGGGACGGCCCCGGCTCATGGACCGCCGAGTGGTCCGCCGCCGCGGCGGAGTCCGAACGGCAGGGCAGACTCCAGGACGCGTGCAGCCTCTACTACGTCGCGCGGTTCCCGTTCGTCGACGGCCCGGCGAGAGCCGAGGCGCTGACGAGAAGTCAGGAGACCTTCGCGCGCTGGCAGAGCGAGTCGGGGGCCGGTCTCCAGCCCCTCGACATCGAACTGCCGGAGGGCCGGGTCCAGTGCTACACCACCGGCCTCCCGGTCCGCGGCGACCGGCCCTGCGTGATCGTGCTGGGCGGGATCGTCAGCACCAAGGAGCAGTACGCGCAGATCCTGCTGCGGCTGGCGAAGCTCGGCCTGAGCGGCATCGCCACCGAGATGCCCGGCACGGGCTCCAACACGGTGCCCTACGGACCGGACAGCTGGCGGATGCTGAGCGGCATCATCGACGCGGTCGAGGACCGGCTGAACGGGGCCCGCGTCTACGCGATGGCCCTCAGCTTCAGCGGCCACACCGCCCTGCGCTGCGCCCTGGAGGACCGCCGGATCAGCGGCGTCGTCACCATGAGCACGCCCGTCAGCCGCTTCTACACCGACCCCGACTGGCAGCGCGCCCTGCCCGCCGTCACCGTCGACACCCTCGCGCACATGGCCGGGACCGGCTCCGACGAGATCGGCCGCCACATGCGCGACTGGGCGCTGACGGAGCAGCAGCTCCAGGCCCTGGAGGTGCCCGTCGCCTACGTGTCGAGCCGCCGCGACGAGATCGTCCCCGCCACGGACACCGAACTGCTGAAGCGGCACGTCCGCCGGCTCACCGTGCTCGACATCGACGACGTGCACGCCGCGCCGACCTTCCTCGACATGACCGGCCCCTGGCTCACCCTGTCCCTGCTGCGCATGCACGGCTCCCACCTGCCCCAGCGGGCGGCCCTGCGCTCCGTCGTCTCCCTGGCCCGGGCCCGCCACCGGCTGGCCGGGCACGGCGCGGTGAGCGTGCACCGGGGCACCGGGATCTGAGCGTCCACCACTCATCACGTACGTGAGGACCATGACCGATGGCCGACGAGCAAGAACTGACCGATGCCCTTCGGTGGATGGCGGCCGACCTGCATCGGACCCGCCAGCAGCTCGCCGAGGCGGAATCGAAGGCGCACGAGCCGATCGCCATCGTGGGGATGGCCTGCCGCTACCCGGGGGGAGTGCGCAGCCCCGAGGACCTCTGGGAGCTCGTCGCCACCGGGAGGGACGGCACGGGGGACTTCCCGGGCAACCGTGAGTGGGACCTCGACCGGCTCTACGACCCCGACCCCGACTCGCGCGGCACCTGCACCACCCGCCGGGGCGGATTCCTCCACGACGCCGACCAGTTCGACGCGGCGGCCTTCGGGCTGAGCCCGCGCGAGGCGACGGCCATGGACCCCCAGCAGCGGCTGCTGCTGGAGACCGCGTGGGAGGCGTGCGAGCGCGCCCTCATCGACCCCGGCGCGCTGCGCGGCAGCGATACCGGTGTCTTCGCCGGCGTCCTGTACAACGACTACGCCACCCGGCTGCGGCAGATCCCGCCGGAGTACGAGGGCTTCGTCGCCAACGGCAGCACGGGCAGCGTCGCCTCCGGCCGGATCGCCTACACGCTGGGCCTGGAGGGCCCGGCGGTGTCGGTCGACACCGCCTGCTCGGCCTCGCTGGTCGCCGTCCACCTGGCCTGCCAGGCGCTGCGGCGCGGCGAGGTCTCCCTCGCCCTGTCGGGCGGCGTCACCGTGATGTCGACCCCCCGGATGTTCATCGAGTTCAGCCGCCAGCGCGGCCTGGCCCCCGACGGCCGCTGCAAGGCGTACGCCGCCTCCGCCGACGGCACCGGCTTCGGCGAGGGGGTCGGGCTGCTGGTCCTCGAACGCCTCTCCGACGCGGTGCGCAACGGCCGCCGGGTGCTGGCCGTCATCCGCGGCTCGGCCACCAACCAGGACGGCGCGAGCAACGGCCTCACCGCGCCCAGCGGACCGGCGCAGCAGCGCGTCATCAAGCGCGCGCTCGCCGATGCCCGGCTGGAGCCCGGCGAGGTCGACGCGGTGGAGGGGCACGGCACCGGAACCCTGCTCGGCGACCCCATCGAGGCCCAGGCCCTGCTGGCCACCTACGGCCGCGGGCGCCGGGGCGAGCCGCTGTACCTCGGCTCGGTCAAGTCGAACATCGGGCACACCCAGGGCGCCGCGGGAGTGGCCGGCATCATCAAGATGGTCATGGCGATGCGGCACCGCACCCTGCCGCGCAGCCTGTTCGCCGAGGAGCCCACCCCGCAGGTGGACTGGTCCGCCGGGGCGGTCTCGCTGCTCACCGAGGCGATGCCCTGGCCGGGCACCGGGCGGCCGATGCGGGCCGGCGTCTCCGCGTTCGGCATCAGCGGGACCAACGCCCACGTCGTCCTGGAGGAGGCCCCGGCCGCCGCGCCGCCGGAGCCCGCCGCCGCCGCCGACGGCGGCGGGCCGGCCGCCCACGCGCCCGTCCTGCCGTTCGTCGTCTCGGCCCGGGACGGCGACGCGCTGCGGGCCCGCGCCGTCCAGCTGCGCGACCTGGTGCGCGAGCGCCCGGCGCTGGACCTGGGGGCGTTCGCCCGCTCGCTGACCGTGACGCGCTCGCTGCTGGACACCCGCGCGGCCGTGGTCGCCGCGGACCGCGAGGAGCTGCTGCGCGGGCTCGACGCGCTCGGCCGCGACGAGCCGGCGGCCGGTCTGCTCACGGTGGCCGGCCGCTCCGCCAAGGCGGGCGCCGCCGGGCTGACCGCCTTCATGTTCACCGGGCAGGGCAGCCAGCGCCTCGCCATGGGCCGGGAACTGCACCGGGTCTTCCCGGTCTTCGCCCGCCACTTCGACGCGGCCTGCGCGTTCTTCGACCGCCGGCTGGAGCGCCCGCTGCGCGAGGTGGTCTTCGCCGAGCCCGGCACCGACGCCGCCGCGGAGCTCGACCGGACCCTCTACACCCAGCCGGCCCTGTTCGCCTTCGAGACCGCGCTGTTCCGGCTCTACGAGAGCTGGGGCATGGTCCCGGACCACCTGATCGGCCACTCGATCGGCGAGCTGGCGGCCGTGCACGTCGCCGGGGTGCTGGACCTGGAGGACGCCTGCGCCCTGGTGGCGGCACGCGCCCGGGCGATGCAGGAGACGCCGGCCGGCGGCGCGATGGTCTCGGTGCGCGCCCCGGAGCCGGAGGTGCTGGCGTTCCTGGCGGACCACTCGGACCGGGTGGGCGTCGCGGCCGTCAATGGACCGGAGTCGGTGGTGATCTCCGGCGACCGCGATGCCGTGCTCGACATCAGGCGGCGGATGCGCGAGGCCGGCCTGAAGACCAAGCAGCTGCGGGTGAGCCACGCCTTCCACTCGCCGCACATGGACGGCGCGCTCGCCGGCATCACCGAGCTGGCCGCGACCCTCACCTACCGGCCGCCGTCGATTCCGGTGGTGTCCAACCTGACCGGCGAGGTGGCGTCCTTCGAGGAGCTGCGCTCGCCGCGCTACTGGGCCGACCACGTGCGGCGGACCGTCCGGTTCGACGACGGGATCCGCTGCCTGGACGGCCTGGGCGTGACCTCCTACGTGGAGATCGGACCCGCGCCGGTGCTCGCCTCGCTCGTCCCCGACTGCCTGGCGGCCCACCGCGCGGGCACCGGGGCGACGGTGATCCCGTCGCTGCGCGAGGGGCGGCCGGAGGAGCGGTCGGTGATCGACACGCTCGCCCTGGCCCACCTCAAGGGCCTGGCCGCCGACCTCTCGCGGCTGGTGCCGGGCTCCGGCCTGATCGAGCTGCCGACCTACCCCTTCCAGCGCAGGCGCTACTGGCTCGACTCGGGCGACGCCGCGGGCGGGGCCGCTCCCGTCGGCGCGGCCGGGGGCGAGAGCGACTTCTGGCAGGCGGTGGACCAGCAGGACGCCGGCCGGCTGGCCGCGGTGCTGGGCGTCGGGGCGGGCGAGCACCCGTCGCTCGCCGAGGTGCTCCCGGCGCTGTCGGCCTGGCACCGGCAGGGGTCGTGGCGCTACCGGACCGTCTGGGAGCCGCTGCCGGAGCGGGTCGCCCTGCTGCAGGGCCGCTGGCTCGTGGTGGCGGCGGACGGCGCCCGCGAGGAGGCCGCGGGCGCCGCGCTCACGGAGTGCGGCGCCCGGGTGGCGCGGGTTGCGCTGGACGCCGTGCGCGGCGGCCAGGACGAGGCGGTGAGCCGGCTGCGCGCCGTGCTCGACGACACCGGCGTGGACACCGCGCTGGACGGGGTGCTCGTGCTGCCGTCCTCGGCGCAGGGTCCGGACGAGGCGGCGCGGGACCTGTCGGCACTCCTGCCCGTCCTCGCGGAGGCGGGGGTCGCGGCGCCGCTGTGGGTGGCCGCCGACGGCGAGGGCGTCGGGTACGGCGACGCCCACGCCCTGGGCAGGGAGCACGCCGGCGGGTTCGGCGTCGTCGAACTGCCGGGGAGCACGGACCAGCGGACCTGGAAGGCGGTCGCGGCGGTGCTCGCGGCGCGGCCCTCGGGTGAACGCGTCCGCGTCCGTGCCTCCGTGGCGTCCGTCCGGCGGCTGGTCCGCGCCCCGCTGAGCCATGCCCCGCGTCCCGGCGGATGGCAGCCGTCCGGCGCCGTGCTGGTCGTCGGCGGCACCGAGGGGCTGGGCGCGCACGCGGCCCGTTGGGCGGCCCGCGGCGGCGCCTCCCGGCTGGTGCTCGCCGGAGCCCGGCCCGGCGACGCGGCGGCCAAGGCGCTGGAGGCCGAACTCGTCGCGCTGGGCGTGGAGGTCGCCCTGGTCGAGGGCGGTCTGTCCGAGCCGGGTGCCGCCGAGCGGATCGGGGCGGCCGTCGCGGACGGGACGGCGCTCACCGCCGTCGTCCACGCCATGGCCGATCCCGGTCCCGAGGAGCTGGCGGGCGCGGAGGCGTTCGCCCGCTCGCGCGAGCTTGAGGCGTTCGTGCTCTTCACACCGCTCACCGACGTCTTCGGCAACGCGGCACGCGGCGCGGCGGTCGCCGACATCGTGGCCCGGCGCCGGGCGGAGGGCCGGCCGGTGCTCGCCGTGGCGTGGGGCCCGTGGCACGAGCGGGACGAGGCCGTCGCGGCGGGTCTGGGCCTGCGCCCGGTGGTGCCGGGCCTCGCGGTCTCCGTCCTGCGCGAGGCGGTGACGACGCAGGAGCCGTTCCTGGTGGTCGCCGACGTGGAGTGGGAGCGCTTCGCCAAGGCGACCGCGGACCGGCCCGACCCGCTGTTCTCCAGCCTGCCCGAGGTCGTGGCGGTGCTGGCGGACCTGGCGGACGGGGCCGGCCTCTCCTCGGAGGCCCTGCACCGGCTCGCCGAGGCCGACGGCGCCGAGGCCGAGGCCATCCTCGCCGACCTGCTGTGCCGTCACGCCGGCGCCGTGCTCGGCCACTCGGCCGAGGACGCCGTCGACCCGGACACCAGCCTGCTCGACCTCGGGTTCTCCTCGCTCACCCTGCTCGAACTGACCAACCGGCTCCGCGAGGCGACCGGCGTCGGCATCCCCGCCACGGTCGTCCTCGACCACCCGACACCCAACGGGCTCGCCCGGTTCCTCGCCGGGGAACTGGCGCGCGCCGGCGGCTCGGACCCGGCCGGGCCGCTCGCGTAACCGGTCGCAGGAAGCCCGAAGGGAGGCCGGCCCCGCTGGAGTTCAGCGGGGCCGGCCTCCCTCGTGGGTTCGTCAGGCCGGTTCCCCGGGGGCGGCGGAGTCATGGACGAGGACGGCGCCGGCGGGACAGAGGTAGGCCGCCTCGCGGGCGGACTCCCGCTCCTCCTCCGGGACTTCCACCTGGAGCACGGTGACCAGGCCGTCCTCGTCCTGGTCGAAGACCAGCGGCGAGCGCAGCACGCACTGCCCGGCGCCCTGGCACAGGTCCCGGTCGACGGTGACCGTGAGCGTCATGCGGTTCCCCCTACCAGCGCACGGGCAGCGAGGTGAGCGTCTGCACGCCCCCGGCGGCGGACATTTCGAGCTCCTCGACCGGTACGGCGAGCCGCAGACCGGGAAGCCGCTCGAAGAGGGTCCGCAGGGCGACCTCCAGCACCAGGCGCGACAGGTTCTGGCCGATGCAGTTGTGGACGCCGTGCCCGAACGCCAGGTGGTTGCGGGCGGTGCGGCCGACATCGAGGGTGTCGGGGTCCACGAACACCGCCGGGTCCCGGTTGACCAGGCTGTTCGGGATGATGACGCCCTCGCCGGCGCGGATCACCACGCCGTCCATCTCGATGTCCTCCGCGGCGACGCGCCGGGTGCCCAGGTCGGCCACCGAGGTGAAGCGCAGCAGTTCCTCCAGCGCGCCGGTCCACATCTGCGGGTCGGCCTGGAGCCTGGCCAGCTGCTCCGGGTTCTCCAGCAGGGTGAGGGTGGCGCTGCTGAGCGTCGAGGAGGTGGTCTCCTGGGCGGCGACCAGCAGCACCAGGCCCATGGCGACGAGTTCGCCGTGCTCCAGCGTGCCGTGGGCGACGCGCTCGGCCGCCAGCAGGCCGAGCAGTCCGGGACCGGGCTCGCGCTCCTGCTCGGTGACCAACTGGTCGAGGTAGCCGTAGATCTGACCGATGGACTGCTTGAACTCGTCGGCGGTCAGGATGCCGCGGTCCTGGGTGACGCGCTGGGTGAGCGCCTGGAAGAACTCGTGGTCCTTGTAGGGGACGTCGAGCAGGCTGCAGATCACCATCGAGGGGACGTGCACCGCGAACTGGCCGACCAGGTCGGCCGGGGAGCCCTTCGCGATCATCGCGTCCAGACGGCCGTCGACCGTCTCCTGGATCTGCGGCCGCATCTCCTGGATCCGCCGCACGGTGAACGCCGGGATGAGCATCCGGCGGTGGACGTCGTGGTCGGGGCCGTCCATCTCGGTGAGGCTGCGGAACGGCCGCGCGGCCCGTTCGGCCGGGCTGATCGCGGGGAACCCCGGGTGCGTCCGCGCCGAGGACAGCCGCGGGTCGCTCAGCAGCCGGCGGGCCAGGGGGTGCTGGGTCACCACCCAGGCCTGGCCGCCGTCGAACAGGGTCACCGGCAGGAGGGGGAGTCCCGTCGCCCGCATGTCCGCGTAGCCGTCCGGGAGCTGGTGCGGGCACTTGCGGGGGATCGGGAAGGAGGTCGCCGCGGGGGAGCCGGTCCCGGCGGTCGTCGTGCTGTCCGTCATCTGTGGTTGTCTCCTCGCTGATGGGCCGTTGTCCGTGGTGGCGCGTCCGGTAGCCCGCTACCCGAGCGTGGTGAAGGCGGAGAGGCGGTCCCGCAGTGCGGTGACGACGCCGTCCGCGTTGTCGTTCAGGAAGAAGTGGTCGCCGGCGAACACGAGCAGTTCGAAGGCGCCGGCGGGGGCGTGCGCCTCCCATGCCGCGGCCTCCTCCAGCGAGGTCCTGGGGTCCGCGTCGCCGGTGAGCGCGGTCACGGGGCAGCGCACCGGCGCTCCGGGGCCGTGCCGATAGGTCTCGGCGGCCCGGTAGTCGCTCCGCAGGACGGGCAGGACGAGTCCGCGCATCTCCGGATCGGCGAGGATCTTCGGATTGGTGCCGCCCAGCGCGATGACCTCGGCGATGAGGCCTTCGTCGCTCAGCCGGTGGACGGACTCCTCGCGGTGGTGGGTGGGCGACCGGCGGCCGGACACGAACAGGTGCACCGGCCCGCGGTCACCGGCTGCGGCGAAGTGCCGGGCGACCTCGTAGGCCACCATGGCGCCCAGGCTGTGCCCGAAGAGCGCGAACGGGCGGTCGTCCCGATCCCGGAGGGCCAGCGCGGCGAGGTGGGCGAGTGCCCGGACGTCGTCCACGCACGGTTCCCGGTAGCGGTCCTGGCGTCCCGGGTACTGCGCGGCCAGCACCTCCACCTTCGGCGCGAGCGCCCGGGCGACCGGCTGGAAATAGCTCGCCGAACCGCCGGCGTGCGGAAAGCACACAAGGCGTACGGCGGCGTCGTCCGACGGCGCGTACCGCCGGAACCAGAGTTCCCCCGGAGGGGATGCGTCGTTGTTCATGGTTGCCGGGTGACCCTTCACAGTGGCGCTGGGGCAGGCGTGTGCAACGCATGCAACCAGTTCCCCCTACACCTCCGGCGATCACCGTATAAACGGGCGCTTTCAGGAGTCTTGAGGTGCTGGCGGGCGCTTGTGCGGGTTCCCGGCGCGGGCCGGCGCCGGCTCGACGCGCGGCGAGGCCGTCCGACGCGTGGGGACGCGGGTCGGGCGGCCTCGTGGTCTTCCCGGTCCTTCCGGTTCTTCCGGAGGGACGGGCGGGGCGTTCAGCAGGCGAAGCCCGGGGAGTTGGCGAAGAAGGTCAGGAACGACCAGGTCTGGGGGCCGATGACGCCGTCCACGGTGATCTTGGCGCACACCTGGAAGCGTCTGGTCGCGGCGTCCGTGATGGGGCCGAACTCGCCGTCGACGAGGAGGTTCTCCCCGGTCAGTGAGGCGTTCAGGTAGCACTGCGCCTGTTTCACCGCCTCTCCCGACGAACCCTGCTTGAGCGTCGGCCGGGCATTGGTGAAGTTGCATATCTGGGTGGGCGTTGTGTCGGTCACGTCGGAATTCCTTTGCGCTCGCACCCCGATGGGCGGACGGGCCATTTCCGGGGGGTGTTTCCAGAGAAGCACAGGTCGCCGAGGGGCGCAGCGCATGCCGGCGGGGGCGGCGCCGGGGTCAGGCGAGCGTGACGGCGAACGTGGTGGGGCCGGCGGTGACGGTGACGGATTCGAGGGTGGCGGCATGGGCGGTGGGGCGGTGGGCGGCGGCACGGGGGCCGATGCCTATGACCGGCATGCCGGCGGCGAGGGCGGCGGCGATGCCGGCCGCGGAGTCCTCGAACGCGAGGCAGTCGGCGGGGGCGAAGCCCAGCGCGGCGGCGCCCTTGAGGAAGCCCTCGGGGTCGGGCTTGCTGGCGCCGACGGATTCGGCGGTGACCAGGACCGGCGGCAGGGGGAGGTCGGCGGCGGCCATCCGGATGCGGGCGAGCGGGGCGTCGGCCGAGGTGACCAGGGCGTGCGGGAGGCCGGCCAGGGCGGCGAGGAAGGCGGGGGCGCCGGGGACGGGGACGACGCCCTCGGTGTCGGCCTTCTCCTCGGCGAGCATCCGCTCGTTCTCGGCGAGGTTGACCTCCACCGGGCGGTCGGGCAGCAGGACGGCCATGGTGGCGTGGCCCTGGCGGCCGTGGGCGACGCGCAGCACCTCGTCCGGGTCGAGGCCGTTCTCCTCGGCCCAGCGCAGCCAGCAGCGTTCGACCACGGCGTCGGAGTTGACCAGGGTGCCGTCCATGTCGAGCAGGAGGGCGCGGGGGGTGAAGGTCGTCGCGGGCATCGGGCGGCTCCAAGCGGGGGAGGAAAATGTTTAACAATGATACAAAAGAGCCCCCCGGTGCTTCGAGGGGCCTCAGCCCAGCAGGTGCGCGTTGACCGCGCGGGCCTCCTCGGCCAGCTCGGGCAGCTCCACCAGCTCCACACCGGCCGCCTCCAGCCGGGCGGCGCCCCGGGTCTCGGCGACGAAGGTGGACGGCTCGCGCCAGGCCACCACCACCCGGGGGACGCCGGCCGCGATCAGCAGCGCGGCGCACGGCACCGGGCGGGAGGCGCGCTGGCCGCAGGGCTCCAGCGAGCTGTAGACGGTCGCGCCGCGCAGCCGCGGGTCGCCGGCCGGGAGCTTGCCGAGCGCCGCCTCCTCGGCGTGGTCGTGGCCGTTGGTCTCGCGGCTGAACCCCTCGGCCAGCACCGTGCCGTCGGCGGCCACGACCACCGCGCCGACCGAGAACGCGGTCTCCGAGGGCGGGCAGCGGCGGGAGAGCTCGACGGCCCGGCGCAGGAAGGCCAGGTCGGCGGGGCGGGGGTCGGTCACGGGGCGGGCTCCTTCGGGGCGTACCTGAGCAGGACGACATCGCCCACCGTACGGGCCTCCAGCAGCCGCATCCGGCGGGCCGGGCCGCCGGGGAAGCGCGCCGGGCCGACGAACCGCGGCGCCCCCGCCTGGCCGACCAGCAGCGGCGCCACCACCAACTGGAGCTCGTCCGCCAGCCCCTGGGCCAGGAACTGGGTGTGCACCCCGCTGCCGCCCTCGACCATCAGCCGCCGCACCCCGCGCCCGCCGAGGTCGTCCAGCACCGCGCCCGGCTCCACCGCCGCGCCGAGCGCCACCACCTCGGCCAGCCCGTTCAGCTCCGGCCGCAGCACGGCGGCCCCGGCGTCCGTGGTGTAGACGAGCCGTTCGCCGCCGGTGTGCCAGAACCGCAGCGAGCGGTCCAGCCGGCCGCTCGCGCTGAGCGTCACCTTCAGCGGGTGCTCCGGGCGGCCCGCCGCGCGCCGGGCGGCGCGGCGTCCGGGGTCGTTGACCAGCAGCCGGGGGTTGTCGGCGCGCAGGGTGTTGCCGCCGACCAGGATCGCGTCGCTCGCGGCCCGTTCGGCGTCCACCCGGTCGAAGTCGTCCGGGCCGGAGAGCAGCAGCCGCTCGGGGGAGGCGTCGTCGAGGTGCCCGTCGAGCGACATCGCGGCGCTCAGCAGGACGAAGGGGCGCGGCGCGGGCATGGTGGAACCGTTCTGTGAGGCGTCTGCCCGTCCACGGTACGGCCCGGCGGACGGGAAGTGGACGGGCGAGGGCCGGTGTTCGCCGGACGGCCCGCTGCCGTCGGGGCGGCGTTCGCCGACGGGCCCCACCCTGGTCCGGACCTCGCACCGCCCACCACGTCGAAGGGCAGTCACCGTGTCCCGTCCCTCCCGCCGCCTGCTGCCGCTGGCCGTCGCCACCGCCGCCCTGCCGCTGCTCGCGCTGCCGGCCGGCCCCGCCTCCGCCGCGGCCTACGGCACCCCGACGATCACGTTCTCCGCCGCCTACCTGTCCGGCGCGGTCGGTGCCACCGGCGATCCGACGGTCACCGTCACGGTCGCCCAGAGCGGCGCCCCGGTCTCCTCGCTCACCGTGGCCGCCACCGCCAGCACCCGTACCTCGGTGGCCCGGACCGGCGACGTCACCGTCACCGGCACCGGCTCCGCCCGCACCCTCGCGGTGGCCGCACAGGGCGTCGGCTACACCGACCTCACCGTCAAGGTCACCGGTCTCGGCGGCAAGACCGCGTCGAAGACGCTGCACTACGCGGCCTCGGCCGCCGTGCAGCACTCGGCGGACAGCCGCTACCTGACCGGCTCCAGCGACGCCTCGGCGGCGGTGGACGCGGGCAACGGGTACATCGTGGTGGCCGACGACGAGTCCAACGTGCTGCGCCTGTACGACCGCAACGCCTCCGGCGCGCCCGTGCGCACCTGGGACTTCTCCTCGGCGCTCGGCGTCACCAAGGAGATCGACATCGAGGGCGCCACCCGGGTCGGCAACACCGTCTACTGGACCGGCTCGCTGGGCAACAACAAGGACGGCGAGATCAAGACGGCGCGGCACATCGTCTTCGCCACCACCGTCACCGGCTCGGGCGCCACCACGCAGCTCTCGCTCGCCGGTTCCTCCTCCGTGCTGCGCGGCGACCTGATCACCTGGGACCGCGCGCACGGCGACCGCTACGGCTTCGCGGCCGGCTCGGCGGCCGGCGAGGTGCCCAAGCAGGTCGACGGCTTCAACGTCGAGGGCCTGGAGTTCGCGCCGGGCAGCACCACCACCGCGTACGTGGGCTTCCGCGCACCGCTCACCCCGGCGGTCACCGGCGGCCGGGCGCTGCTCGTGCCGGTCACCAACTTCCCGTCGCTGCTCAGCGGTTCGCACGCCACCTTCGGCGAGCCGGTCGAGCTGGACCTCGGCGGGCTCTCGGTGCGGGACCTGCGGCGCAACGCGCTCGGCCAGTACCTGATCGTGGCCGGCTCCTGGGCGGCGGACGACAACTCCGACCCGTACGCGCTCTACCGCTGGGACGGGCAGCCCGGCTCGCAGCCGGTCAAGCTGCTCGACCTGCCGACGTCCGACGCGGGCGGCTGGGAGGCCGCTCCGGACGTCCCGGACCTCACCGCCCCCGGCGCCCGGGTGCAGCTGATCACCGACAACGGATCGGCCGTGCTCTACAACGACGGCATCGAGGCGAAGGACCTGGCCAACCCGGAGTTCAAGAAGTCCCGCACCACCTGGTTCACCGTCAACTAGACACCGCGGCAGGGCCGCCGGCCCCCGCTGGGACGACACGTCGTCCCAGCGGGGGCCGGCGCGTTTCCCGGGCTCCGGGTGGCCGCTATGTGAGACGAATCTTCTTGAAATGCGGGACGGGGAGTAGCGTCGGGAGCGCCCAGGAGCCGGCCGATCCCGAGGGGGACGTCACCATGACCGCACCGAAGCCCGCCGTCTACACCCATGGCCACCAGGAGTCCGTGCTGCGCTCGCACCGCTCCCGGACCGTCGACAACTCCGCCGCCTACCTGCGCGACCGGCTGAAGCCGGGGCAGGCCGTGCTGGACATCGGCTGCGGCCCCGGCACGATCACCGCCGACCTGGCCGAACTGGTCGGGCCGGACGGCCGGGTGGTGGCCGCGGACACCTCCGCCGAGGTGCTGGAGACGGCCGCCGCGTTCGTCGCCGGGCGGGGTGTGTCCAACGTCGTGTTCGAGGTCGCCGACGTGCACCGGCTGCCGTACGCGGACGGGGAGTTCGACGTGGTGCACGCCCACCAGGTGCTGCAGCACGTGGCCGACCCGGTCGGCGCGCTGCGCGAGCTGCGCCGGGTCACCGCCGAGGGCGGCGTGGTCGCCGCCCGGGACGTGGACTACGCGACCATGGTCTGGTACCCGGAGGCGCCCGAACTGGTCCGCTGGCTGGAGCTGTACCGCCGGATCGCCCGCGACAGCGGCGGCGAGCCGGACGCCGGACGGCGGCTGCTGTCCTGGGCCCGGGCGGCCGGCTTCACCGACGTCACCGCCACGTCGAGCACCTGGACGTACGCGACGCCCGAGCAGCGCGGGTGGTGGGGCGGGATGTGGGCCGACCGGATCACGGACTCGGCCATCGCGCGGACGGCGGTGGCCGAGGGGCACGCGGACGAGGCCGGGCTGGCCCGGATGGCGGCCGGGTGGCGGGAGTGGGCGGCCGACGGGGACGGGTGGTTCTCGATGGTGCACGGGGAGGTGCTGGCCCGGCGCTGAGCGGGGGCGTGGCCTTGCTGTGAGGGGGTGGTTCGTACGGCGGGGAAATGGTGCGCGGGTGGTTCACAAGATCCGGTAGAGTCGCGCGCCTGTTCCCGTACCCGCCGAGCTGTCGCCCGCCTCCGGCGGGCCGGGGGAGATCGCACGTGTCCACGCCCGAGTCCGACGCCGCCGCGCCCGAGCCGGTCGAGCGGGTCGAGCTGACCAAGCCGGCGCCCGAGCCCGCGCCCGAGCCGGTGCCGGTGTCCCCGGCCGCGCCCGCGCCCGTGTCCGACCCCTGGGCGGCGCCCGGCCCCGCCGGCCCGCCGCCCGCCCCCGACCAGCCCCGTGCCACCGGCTGGGCGGCCGTCGTCCCCGGGGCCCAGTCCGGCTTCCAGCCCGGATTCGCCTACCCCGCGGCCCCGACGACCACCAACGGCTTCTCGGTCGCCGCCCTGGTCACCGGCCTGCTCTGCCTGTGGCCGCTGGCGCTCGCCTTCTCGATCGTCGCCCTGGTCCAGATCCCCAGGCGGAACGAGAAGGGCCGCGGCATGGCGGTCACCGGCCTGGTCACCGGTGTCCTCGGGGTGATCGTCACCCTGATCGCGTTCATCGGCCTGGCCGTGATTGGCCTGGAGGAGGAGAAGTACGCGGACGGCCGGCTGGGCCCGAAGGGGTCGGTGTCCATCGAGGACCTGGTGACCGGCGACTGCTTCAACCAGCCGCCGTTCAGCCCCGGGCGGGACGCCGACTCCGCGAGCATCTACTGGGTGCACGTGGTGCCCTGCACCTCGCCGCACCACGGCGAGGTCGCCGGCTTCACCAACCTCGCGGGCAGCGGCGGCGACTACCCCGGCCAGAGCGAGGCCAGTGAGAAGGCGTCCCGGCTCTGCACCCCGGTGCGCGACGACTACGCCCTCGACTCCTGGCTCGTCCCCGAGGGCATGGGCGGCTCCTACTACTACCCGAGCATCGCCGGCTGGGCGTCCGGCGACCGCCGGGTGACCTGCACCTTCCAGGACGACACCAGGATGCACACGGGCAGCGTCCGCACCGACCGGACCAAGCTCACCCAGGCCCAGCGCACCTACCTGGACGCCGTGCAGGCCTACAACGGCGCGCTCGGCGCCCAGCCGGAGGGCGAGGTCGACGAGGACCCGGCCGAGTACCGGACCTGGGCGAAGACGATGGCCACCGCCTGCCGCAAGGAGGTCACCGACCTGTCGGCCAACGGCGTCGACTGGCCGGCCGGGGCCAGGGCCAAGCTGATCGAGCTGGGCACGGTCAAGCTGGAGGCCGCCAACACCTGGGACGCCGCCGCCAAGTCCGCGGACGAGCAGACGCTGGAGCGCGAGGTCCGCAAGGCGCAGGCGCTGTCGGCCAAGAGCAGCGCCCTCGCGGTGGAGATCCGGCGCGAACTCGGGCTGTCGACGGGCGAGCAGGCCTCCGACATCCGGGTCTGAGGCCGGGCCTAAGGTGGGCGGCATGGACACCTACCGGGTGATGCGCCAGGACGACAACGGCAACCGCTTCCCGGTCGTCGGGGGGATCGGGCGGGAGGCCGCCGAGCGGATCGCCGCCGAGTTCGAGGCACGCGGCCACAAGCAGCTGTACTGGGTCGAGGCCGAGCCCGCCGGCGCCTCCGAGGCCAGCGGCCCGCGCGACTGACGGCCACGCTCCGAGGCCCTTGGGGCGTGCCGGACAGACACGCCCTAGAGTCGACCTCCATGGACAGGAGCACCGGCCGGCCGGCCTCGACCGGCGGCGCAGCGGAGAACCGGATCGTCGTCGGCGGCGCGCTGATCCACCGGGGGCGGGTGCTCGCCGCCCGGCGGAGCGCGCCCGCCGAGGTGGCGGGACGCTGGGAGTTCCCGGGCGGCAAGGCCGAGCCGGGCGAGAGCGAGACCGAGGCGCTGGAGCGCGAGCTGATGGAGGAGCTGGGCGTCCGCGCCAGGGCGCTCACCCGGCTGCCCGGCGCCTGGCTGGTGCGCCCGGGCCTGGAACTGCGGCTCTGGGCGGCCGAACTGCTCGCCGGGGACCCGCGGCCGTTGCAGGACCACGACGAGCTGCGCTGGCTCGGTCCCGCCGAGCTGGCCGACGTCGAGTGGCTGGAGCACGACCGCGAGGTTCTTCCCGAGGTCGCCCGGCTGCTCGCCGCCCCCTGAACCCGGGTGCCCGGGCCGGTGCGGCCCGGATGGTACCGGCCCGCACCGGCGCGCCGCCGGGCCGCGCGCGGGAACGACACGTGGGGGCGACGCGTGGGGGCGACGGATCGGGCAAATCGGAAAAGCCGGTGCTTATGGCGGGATAGCCTTGGTCCTGCTGGGTATGTCACTTTTCGGCACTATTCGTCACCATCGGTGAGCCGCCCCAGCCGGCGACGCCGATCCGAGCAGAGCCGGAGGCCCCGTCGGTGTCGAATAGCGGGTACGGGGGCGGGGGAGCGAGACGGGCGGGCGCGGGGGGAGGCGCCGGCGCCCGCGCCCGGCTGCGCCGCGGCGCGGACCGGGTGCTGAACCGCCGCCGCGGCGAGGGCCCGCCCGACGGAGCGGCGTCGGCCCGGCCGGTGCAGCCCGCCCCGTCACTCACGGTGCCCGACGCGGCCCCCCAGGCAGGCCTGCGCAGCCGCCCGGGCCGGCCGTTCCCCGGCGGCCCGCGCGCCGTCCCGGAGGCCCCCGGCGCCGCGGGCGAGCGCGCGGAGGGCGGCAACCTCTTCGACGTGGTCCGGGTGGCCATCGCGATCCTCGACACCGCCGGCCGCGTGGTGCTCTGGAGCCCGGCCGCCGAGGAACTGCTCGGCTGGCCCAACGAGCTGCTGGTCGGCCGCCGGATCGACGAGCTGGTCCCCGACGAGGACCAGGTGGGCCGGATCAGGGCCGCGATCCAGGACACCCTGCGGCACGGCCGCTGGGCCGGCCCGGCCGAGCTGCGCGACCGCGAGGGCGCCCCGGTGCTGGTGGACGCCCGGATCTCGCTCCTGGTGGACGGCGACGGCACCCCGTTCCTCCAGGTCAACCTGGCCGAGGCGGAGGCCGTCCGGGCGGTGGAGCGGGACCTCGCGGTGCGCGACGCGCTGTTCGAGCAGTCCCCGCTGGGCATCGCGATCCTCGACACCGAGCTGCGCTACACCGCCGTCAACCGGACCCTGGCCGAGATGAACGGCGTCACGCCGGAGGACCACGTCGGCCGCACCGTCGGCGAGACCCTGCCCGAGCGGGCCGCCGACGAGATCACCGCGATCCAGCGCCAGGTGCTGGCCACCGGCGAGCCGGTCATCGACGTCACCCTCGCCTCGCCGATCACCGCCCGCTCCGGCTACCGCTCGGTCTCCTACAGCCGGATGACCGACCGCGCCGGCCGGGTCCTCGGCATCTCCGGCACCGTCATGGACGTCACCGAGCGTTACCGGGCGGTGGCCAAGGTCGAGCACGCCCGCCGCCGCCTCTCGCTGCTCAACGAATTCGGCTCCCGGGTCGGTGACCTGCTGGACGCCTCGCGGATCGCGCAGGAGCTGGCCAGTGCGGTGGTGCCGAGGCTGACCGACCACGCCGCCGTCATCCTGCTCCAGGCCGTCGCGCACGGTGACGACCTGCCCCGGCACGGCCATGACCGCCGCACCTCGCTGCTCCAGCTCGGCACCGCCTCCGTCCAGGACGGCCCCGAGGTGGAGGTGATGCTGCGGCGCGGCGCCCGGATCACCTTCGCCGAGGACTCCGCCTGCGGCCGGGTGCTGCGCACCGGCGTGCCCGAGCTGCTCTCCGGCGCCGACCAGCTGAGCGACGTCACCTACGCCGGCGACCCGAAGATGCAGGCCGCGCACGACCTGGGCGTGCACTCGATGCTGGTGGTCCCGCTGCGGGCCCGCGGCATCGTGATCGGCCTGCTGCTGGTCAGCCGGGCCGGCTACCGCGAGGGCTTCGACCGGGACGACCTGGCCTTCACCGTCGAACTGGCGGACCGGGCCGGCTCCTCGCTGGACAACGCCCGGCTGTACGCCCGCGAGCGCACCGCCGCCCTCACCCTCCAGCGCACCCTGCTGCCGCAGCAGGTGCCGCAGCCCACCGGCGTCGAGGTCGCCTACCGGTACGTGCCCGGCAGCAGCGGCACCGAGGTCGGCGGCGACTGGTTCGACGTCATCCCGCTGCCCGGCGACCGGACCGCGCTGGTGGTCGGCGACGTGATGGGCCACGGCCTGCGGGCCGCCGCGACGATGGGCCGGCTGCGCACCGCCGTCCGCGTGCTGGCCGCCCTCGACCTGCCGCCGGACGTGCTGCTGCGGCACGTCCACGAGCTGGCCGACGACCTCGCCCAGGGCCCGGACGAGGCACTGCTCGCCACCTGCGTCTACGCGGTGTTCGACCCGGCCACCGCGACCCTGACCGCCGCCAAGGCCGGCCACATCCCGCCGGTCCTGGTGGTGCCGGGCGACGGCGCCGACGGGCCGACCCGCAACGGCGGCCCGCTGCCCGGCGGCGCCGGCCGGATCCTGGAGCTGCCCTCCGGCGCCCCGCTCGGCGTCGGCGGCGTCCCCTTCGAGGCCGTCGAGCTGAAGATCCCCGAGGGCAGCCTGCTGGCGCTCTGCACCGACGGCCTGGTGGAGTCCCGGGACAAGGACCTCGACGTGGGCCTCGGCCGGCTGCTCACGGTGCTCCAGGAGCCCTACGCGTCGATCCAGGCGGCCTGCGAGGCGGTGCTGGACACCATGGAGCAGGGCCGCGAGCCGGACGACGTGGCGCTGCTGCTGGCCCGGCTCGGCCACGGGCAGGCCGGCACCCCCACGGCGGGCTGGACCCTGCCCGCCGAGCCGACCGCCGTCTCCCGGGCCCGCCGGCTGGTCCGCGCGACGCTGGCCGAGTGGGGCGTCGAGGAGCTCACCGACACCGCGGAGCTGCTGGTCAGCGAGCTGGTCACGAACGCCGTCCGGTACGCGAGCGCGCCGATCGGGGTGCGGCTGACGCTCGGTGAGACGCTGCTGGTGGAGATCTCCGACCCGCTGCCGGACCCGCCGCGCGAGCGGCACGCGGCCGAGGCGGACGAGGGCGGGCGCGGGCTGGAACTGGTGACCATGCTGGCCCTGCACTGGGGGGCCAGGGCCGAGGGGATGGGCAAGGTGGTCTGGTTCGAGCAGGCGCTGCCGGGCACCCCGGAGGCGGAGGCGGCCGGGGGCTGAACGGGGCGTCGGGAAGGGCCCGGGGGAGCGCGCGCCCCGGTAGGGGGCGCGAGCGTGGCATTGTGGTTGCGCGGGCGGTAGGACAAAAACCTTCGCCCGATCTGATGTTGTGATGTTGAGGGCGTGTGAACGTACCCCTCGATGATGAATACTCGGTCTTCTCGACATCCGGACGGTCGCGGGTTTGGAGGGGTCGGTCCGTGAACAGCACCCCGGCGCGCAGTGCGCCGAGCAACAGCGGTCATGCCGCTGTACCCGGGCAGGCCGGCGCCCAACACGTGCCCGCCCCTGCCCACCACCATCTGCCCGCACCCGCCCGCGCCCCGCGGCCGGCGACCGGGGAGCAGCGGTGGGGTGCCGGTGATCCGGGCTCGATCTACGACTACATCCGGGTCGCCACCTTCGCGATCGGTCCCGACGGCCGGATCAGCCAGTGGAGCGACCGCGCGGCCGAGTTCTTCGGCGTCCCCGCCGTGGAGGCGGTCGGCGCCGACCCGGTGACCACCTTCGTCCCGCGCGAGCTCTGGCAGCGCGGCCGCGCCCGGCTGGAGCGCACCCTGGCGGGCGAGGAGTGGGTCGGCACCACCCCGTACCGGCACGCCGACGGCGGCGAGGGCCTTGCCGAGCTGTACCTCATGCCGGACAGCGAGCTGCCCGCCGCCGGTGCCACCTGCCTCGCGGTCGACCTCGGCCGGCTGCGCCGGATCGAGACGGATCTGGCCGCTTCCGAGGCGGTTTTCGGCCAGACTCCGACCGGCTTCGTCCTCTTCGACGACCGGCTCCGCCTCCAGCGGGTCAACGACGCCTTCGCCTCCGGGATGGGCCTCGCCCCCACCGACCTGGAGGGCCTGACCGCCCACGACATCTTCCCCGGCTCCGAGGCCGACCGGCTCACCGCCGCCCTGCGCAAGGTCCTCGCCAGCGGCGAGCCCGTCTTCGACCTGCGCTTCCACGCCGCCGTCCCGACCCGCGAGGGCAACCGGCTCTGGGCCGTCTCGCTCTACCGCCTCAACGGCGCGGCCGGCCAGCCGATGGGCGTCGCCGGACAGGTCTCCGACGTCACCAGCCGGCACGTCGCCGAGCGCGAGGCCGACGGCGTGCGCCGCAACCTCGCACTGCTCAACGAGGCCAGCGCCCACATCGGCTCCACCCTCGACCTGGAGACCACCGCCAAGGAACTGCTGGACGTCGTCGTCCCGCCGTTCTGCGACCTCGCCACCGTCGACCTCTACACCGCGCTGCTCTCCGGCGAGACCGTGCCCAGCGCCGGCCGGCTGGGCGACAACGTGCTCACCGACGGCAGCGGCGAACTGCGCCGGGTCGCCGTCTCCAGCGTCGTCGGCGGCGCCTCCTCGGTGCTCGGCTCGGTCACCGGCCTGCCCATCGCCGAGGCCGGCGGTACCCTCTGCTACCCGCGCCGCTCCCCGCATGCCCGGGCGCTGCGCACCGGCCGCAGCGTCGTCCCCGAGCCCGGCCCCGACCCGCTGCTGCGCTCCACCCTGATCGTCCCGCTGGTCGCCCGCGACCAGGTGCTCGGCCTGGTCCAGCTCTCCCGGGCGATCGGCAGCGAGCCCTTCGACGCCCGCGACGTCGCCATCGCCGAGGAACTCGTCGCCCGCGCCGCCGTCTGCATCGACAACGCCCGGCTCTACCGCCGCGAGCACGAGCGCGCGCTGATCCTCCAGCGCAGCCTGCTGCCCCCGGGCAACCCGGTCGCCAGCGGCCTGGAGATCGCCTGCCGCTACCTGCCGAGCAACAACAACACCGAGGTCGGCGGCGACTGGTTCGACGTCATCCCGCTGCCCGGCAACCGCACCGCCCTGGTCATCGGCGACGTCATGGGCCGCGGCCTGCGCGCGGCCGTCGCCATGGGCCAGCTGCGCACCGCCGTGCGCACCCTGGCGATGCTCGACCTGGAGCCCGGCGAGGTGCTGGCCGCGCTCGACGAGATCGCCCGCGGCCTCGGCGACGACACCGCCCCGACCGGCCGCTCCAACCCGTACGGGCGGCTCACCTCCACCGCCGACGAGGAGGCCCGCGAGGTCTACCTGGCCACCTGCGTCTACGCCGTGTACGACGCGGTCACCCGGCGCTGCACCTTCGCCAACGCCGGCCACCTGCCGCCCGTCCTGCTCGGCCCCGGCGAGCCGGCCCGGATGCTGGACGTCCCGCCCGGCCTGCCGCTCGGCGTCGGCGGCGAGCCCTTCGAGGAGGTCGAGCTCACCCTCCCGGACGGCGCGGTGCTCGGCCTCTACACCGACGGCCTGGTGGAGAGCCGCAAGCACCAGCTGGACGAGGGCCTGAAGGCCTTCCGCACCGCGCTCTCCGACGGGGGCAAGGGCCTGGAGGACCTCTGCGACCACGTCCTCGGCGAGCTCAACCCGCACCACGGCGAGGACGACATCGCGCTGCTGATGGCCAAGGTGCACGCCTTCCCGGCGGACGCCGTCGGCCAGTGGTTCCTGCCGCCCGAGCCCACCTCGGTCGCCAAGGCCCGCGAGGCCGCGTGCAGCTGGCTGCTCGCCCGGGGCCTGGACGAGCTGGTCGACACCACCGAGCTGCTGGTCAGCGAGCTGGTCACCAACGCGCTCCGGCACGGCCGGGGCGAGATCCGGCTGCGGCTGCTGCGCGACCGGACCATGGTGTGCGAGGTGTGGGACGACGGTTACGCCCAGCCCCGCCAGCGGCGCGCCCACGAGACCGACGAGGGCGGGCGCGGCCTTCAGCTGGTCAGCCTGCTCGCCGAACGCTGGGGCAGCCGGCGCACGCCCAAGGGCAAGATCGTCTGGTTCGAGCTGGGACTGTAGGGGGCGGTCCCGCGTACCGCTGATCGGGTGCTGTCGCCCGTCCGGGCGCCGTGTCGGGGCCGCCGGGCGCGCGGGGGCGGCGTTCGATGGCCGCCATGCGCGCCCGCCCCCCTGTCGCAGCCGCCGCGCTGCTGCTCGCCCTCGGTGCCACGGCCGGCTGCCTCGGCGGCCCGGTCCCGGCCCTCACCGGCCGGACGCCCGACCCCGCGCCGCCCGCCCCGGCCGTCGTCACCGGGGACGTCCGCCCGGCCGACCGGGCCGCCGTCCGCGACGGCGGCACCCTGCGCTGGGCCGTCGACTCCGTCCCGGCCACCCTGAACGTCCACCAGCCCGCCGCCACCGCCGACTCCGCCCTGATCGCGCACGCCCTCTACCCCGCGCTGTTCCGGCCGGACGCGCACGGCGAGTGGACGCCGGACCCGGACTACCTCACCGCCGCCGAGTCCACCCCGCCCGGACAGCTGCCCCAGGTGGTCACCTACCACCTCAACCCGCGCGCCGTCTGGAGCGACGGCACCCCGCTCTCGGCCGCCGACCTGATCGCCCAGCGGGCCGCGCTCTCCGGCCTCGACCCCGCCCACCCCGCCGCCGGCCCCGCCGGGTACGCGGCCGTCGACTCCATCGTCCAGGGCGCCGACCCGCACGAGGTCAAGGTCACCTTCCGGCAGCCCTGCGGCGAGTGGCAGGCCCTGTTCGGCCCGCTCTACCCCGCCGCCGAGACCGCCACCGCCGCCGCCTTCGGCCGCGCGCTGCCCGGCGGCACCGCCCACCCGACCGCCGGCCCGTTCCTGGTCGACGGGTACGACCCGGCGGGCGGAAGGGCCACCCTGGTCCGCAACCCGTTCTGGTGGGGCGAGCCGGCCAAGGCGGACCGGATCGAGTTCCTCGCCGTCCCGGCCGAGCGGCGCACCGGGGAACTGGCCCTGGGCCGGCTGGACCTCGCCCCGCTGACCACGGCGGTCGAGCGCGCCGGGGCCGACCCCGCCGAGGCGCTGCGGCTGGCCGGGTCGCTGCCCGGCGTCACCTTGCACCGGGCCGCCGGGACCGGCCTCGCCCAGCTCACCCTGAACGCCGGCCGTGAGACGCTCACCGACCCGGTGCTGCGCCGCGCGCTGGCCCGGGCCGTCGACCGCCGGCACGCCGCCGACGCCGCGCTGACCCCGTTCGGGCTGCCCGCCGCGCCGCTCGGCCACCACCTGCTGGCCGGCGACCAGCCCGGCTACCGGGACGACGCCGACGCGCTGGGCGGCGCCGATCCCGGGCGGATGCTGGACACGGCCGGCTGGAAGCGCCCCGCCACCGGGGGCACCCGGGCCCGCGGCGGCCGCGAACTGGCGCTCACCCTGCTGGTCCCGGCCGGCTCGGGGACCCTGCGCCGGGCGGCCGACGCGGTGGCGGCGGACCTCGGCGCGGCCGGGGCGGCGGTCCGGGTCACCGAGGCGCCGGCGGACGCCTTCGTCCGCGACCGCCTGGCCGCCGGGGACTGGGACCTCGCCCTGTTCTGCTGGCCGGCCGGCCCCGGCCCGGCCGGCGAGCAGCGGCCCGTCTACGCCAAGCCCCGCCCCGGCCCGGACGGCGTCCCGGTGGCCGGCCGCAACTACGCGCGGGCCGGGACGGAGGAGATCGACCGCCTCTTCGACCGCGCCGCCGCCGAGGCGGACCCGGCCGCCCGCCGCTCCCTTCTCCAGGAGGCCGACGTGCGGATCTGGCAGCTGGGCCACTCGGTGCCGCTCTTCCAGCGCCCGGAACTGATGGCGGTGCGGGACGGCGTGGCGGGTACCGGTGTCCGGGGCCTGGCCCGCCCGCGCCTCCAGGACCTGGGCTGGTCGGCGCCCTAGGGCGTGTCTTGCGGATCTT
Organism: Kitasatospora sp. NPDC008115; assembly: GCF_042957205.1. Lineage (NCBI taxonomy): Bacteria > Bacillati > Actinomycetota > Actinomycetes > Kitasatosporales > Streptomycetaceae > Kitasatospora > Kitasatospora sp. NPDC008115. The sequence goes on from NZ_JBIBHU010000047.1 coordinate 33,770, forward strand.
TGCCGGGTCCGCGGCGCCGGGGCACGCACCTCGCCGCGTTGTCGTCGGTCGCCAATGCTCCGCAGTGGC
>NZ_JBIBHU010000048.1:0-32027 GCF_042957205.1 Kitasatospora sp. NPDC008115
CCACTGCGGAGCATTGGCGACCGACGACAACGCGGCGAGGTGCGTGCCCCGGCGCCGCGGACCCGGCAAAGATCCGCAAGACACGCCCTAGGGCTCGCCGGGCCGGGCCCGTTCTAGGGTGAACCGCATGACCTCCGACACCCCCCGCCGCAGTGGACTGCGCGGTCTCGGCCACGCCGGGCCGTCGCCGTGGACCGACCTGGACCGCCCGCCGCTGGACGCCGCCGCGCTCCGCCGGGACCTGCTGCTCCCCGGCGGGCTCTGGACCTCCCTCGACGTCGTCGAGGAGACCGGCTCCACCAACACCGACCTCGCGGCCCGCGCCCGCGAGGGCGCCCCGCAGGGCGCGGTGCTGGTCGCCGAGGCCCAGAACTCCGGCCGCGGCCGGCTCGAACGGCAGTGGAGCGCCCCCGCCCGCTCCGGTCTCTTCCTGTCCGTCCTGCTTCGCCCGGACGGGGTACCCGTCGAACGCTACGGCTGGCTGCCGATCCTGGTCGGCGTGGCCGCCGCGAGCACCCTGAGCCGGGTCGCCGAGGTCGAGGTCGGCCTGAAGTGGCCCAACGACCTCCAGGTGGAGATCGACGGCGCGGAGCGCAAGCTCGGCGGCATCCTCACCGAGCTGGGCGGCGGCGCGGTGGTCGCCGGCCTCGGTCTGAACGTCTCGCTGCGCGACGCCGAGCTGCCCGTCCCCACCGCCGCCTCGCTCGCCCTGGCCGGCGCCGCCGTCACCGACCGGTCCACCCTGCTGCGCGCCCTGCTGCGCGAGTTCGCCGGGCTGTACGGGGAGTGGACGGCCGCCGCCGGCGACCCGCACACCAGCGGCCTGCTGCGCGCGTACGCGGACCGCTGCACCACGCTGGGGCGTCCGGTGAAGGTGCTGCTGCCCGGCGACCGCGAACTGCGCGGCGAGGCGGTCGCGGTGGACGGGGACGGCCGGCTGGTGGTCCGCACCCCCGACGGCGCCCGGCGGGCGGTCGGCGCGGGGGACGTCGTCCACGTGCGCCCGGAGCCGCGCGGCACGCGGTAGCGGCGCCGTACGCCGGGCGGGCGCCCCGTGCGTCCCCTTACTTCCCCTTGACCCGGGCGGATGCCCCGGATCGCGCGATTCCGTGCGAACATTCCACCTGGCAGCAGTGTGAGGCGCGCCACTGCCCGCCGGGTGGCGGGCGCGCCCGGACTGGCAGGACACGAGGCGAGTGCGGCGACCGCACGGGGACGGACCGGTGGCAGAGGACGGCAGCAACGGCGGCGGCAACGGCGCCGGAGGCAACGGCGGCCCGGCGGGCTCCGACGACCAGACCGTCGCCCTCGACCTCGAACGCCTCATCCTGGACGCGCCGCGCCGCTACACCCCGTACCAGGCCGCCCGGGCCGCCGACGTCCCGATGGAGCTGGCCACCCGCTTCTGGCGGGCGATGGGCTTCCCGGACATCGGGCAGTCCCGGGCGCTGACCGACGGCGACGTGATCGCGCTGCGCCGGCTGGCCGGCCTGGTCGAGTCGGGCCTGCTGAGCGAGTCGATGGCGATCCAGGTGGCCCGCTCCACCGGCCAGACCACGGCCCGGCTGGCGGGCTGGCAGATGGACACCTTCCTGGAGAACCTCACCCAGTCCGTCGAACCCGGCCTGACCCGCGCCGACGTCGCGTACCCGCTGGTCGAGCTGCTGCTGCCGGAGCTGGAGCAGTTCCTGGTGTACGTGTGGCGGCGGCAGCTGGCCGCCGTCACCGGCCGGGTGGTGCAGGCCGCCGAGGACAACGAGATCACCAGCGGGCGGCTCGCCGTCGGCTTCGCCGACCTGGTCGGCTTCACCCGGCTGTCGCGGCGACTGGAGGAGGAGGAGCTCGGCGAGCTGGTCGAGACCTTCGAGAACACCTGCTCCGACCTGATCGTCGGCCAGGGCGGCCGGGTGATCAAGACGCTCGGCGACGAGATCCTCTTCGTCTCCGAGGACCCGGTGACGGCCGCCGGGATCGCGCTCGGCCTGATCGAGGCGCTGGCCGAGGACGACACCATCCCCGCGCTGCGGGTCGGCATGGCCTTCGGCACGGTCACCTCGCGGATGGGCGACGTCTTCGGCACCACGGTCAACCTGGCCAGCCGGCTCACCTCGATCGCGCCCAAGGACGCGGTGCTGCTCGACGGCGAGTTCGCGGCCGCGCTGGAGCAGAACGGCAGCGTCGCCCCGCCCGACCTCGACGGTCCCGGACTCGCCGAGGCGCTGTCGGCGGCGGCCGGGATGCCGCCGTCCGGCCCGCCCCTGGGACCGGACGCCGCCCACCGGTTCAATCTGCAGCCGATGTGGCGCCGGCCGGTGCGCGGGCTCGGGCTGGTCGAGCCGTGGCTGCTCTCCCGGCGTACGCGCACCGCGTAGCCCCCGGCGGCCCGCCGGTCCGGCGCGCGGGTGCCGCGCCGCGACACGCCGAACGGCGGACCGTCACACGGTCGTGCGGGCGTGAAGTCGAAAACGGGGCATAACCGACCGAAACCGCCATAGTCTTGGTGCAGGCGCCTCAGTGCGATCGGTCTCGGGGGCGGCGCCGCCGGACGGGCGGGAGCGGTCGTGGGCGCGGGCGCCCGGGCGGACCACCAGCAGGACCGAGCACAGGGAGCGAGGCGAGCCGGTGAGCAGTGAGGCGATCATGACGGACCGCGGCCGGACCCAGCAGCCGCCCGCCGTCCCCGAGCCCGGGGCGGCTCTCGGGGGCGCCCAGGCCACCGACGCGCGGCTGCGGGCCGTCGTCGAACTCGCCCAGGACATGGCCGGTGCGCTCACCCCGCTGGAGGCCGTCCGGGCCGCCGCCGCCCGCGCCACCGAGGCGCTCGGCGCGACGATGGCCGCGGTCTCGGTCTGGGACCGCGAGTCCGGCCGGCTGCGGGTCCTGGTCAACCACGGCGAACTCGCCCCGGGCGAGGAGGAACTGCCCGAGGACGAGTCCTACCCGGTCGCCGACTTCCCCGAGATCGTCACGTACCTGGAGGAGCGCTGGACCACCGGCCGGCTGCCGCGCGCCTGGGTGCAGACCGCCGACAACAGCCAGCCGCACGCCGGGCACGCGCACCCGACCGCCGGCGCGTACTGCCAGGAGCGCGCCGCCGCGCTGCGCCGCCGCGGCCGGTCCTGCTGCGTGGTCGCGCCGATCGTGCTGCACGGGCAGGCCTGGGGCGAGCTCTACCTCGCCCGCACCGCCGGGACGCCCGCCTTCACCGAGGCCGACGCCGACTACGCGACCCTGCTGGCCGCCCAGATCTCGGCCGGCCTCGCCCAGACCGAACGCCTCGCCGACCTGCGCAGGCTCGCCTTCTCCGACCCGCTCACCGGCCTCGCCAACCGGCGCGCGGTGGACGCCCGGCTGGAGAGCGCGCTGGCCGCGCACAACCGGGACAACACCGTGGTCTCGCTGGTCGTCTGCGACGTCAACGGCCTCAAGCGGGTCAACGACCAGCTCGGCCACGAGGTCGGCGACCGGCTGCTGGAACGGTTCGCCCACCAGCTGTCGCTGGCCGCCGCCAAGCTCCCCGGCAGCCTCGCCGCCCGGCTCGGCGGCGACGAGTTCTGCCTGCTGGTCGAGGGACAGAAGGCGGACGAGGTGGTGGCCGCCGCCGAGGAGCTGTGCGCACGGGCGCTGGCCCTGGCCGAGGGCGAGGGGGTGGCCTGCGGCGTCGCCTCCACCGGCGACTCGATCGGCCCCGTCACCACCCCCGACCGGCTGTTCCGGCTCGCCGACGCCGCCCAGTACCGGGCCAAGGCCGCCCGGGCCGCCCACCCCGTGGTGGCCGGGCGCAGCCACGGCCCCGGGTTCTCGCCCGACCCGACGGTGCTGCTCGCCGACGCCGCCGATCCGCAGCACCGCGGCGACGGCCGGTTCCGCCCGGGCGGCCGGGCCGGGGCCGGGGACCGGCGGCGCTTCCGCGGCGCCGCGCACAGCGCCGACCCGGGGCAGTTGCTCACGGCGGTGCTCGCCTCGCTCGACCGGCAGGGCGCGGTGCGGGCCGTGCACCCGGCCGACACCGTCGGCAAGCTCGCGGTGGTGGCCGAGACGGCGGCCCGGCTGCTGGACGCGGTCGGCTGGTGGATCTCCTACGTGCCGCCCGGCTCGCAGCTGATGCGCACCGCTCGGCACGCCGTCTACCGGATGACCAGCGGGCCGAGCAGCACCCGGGCGGAGACCCAGCGCGCCCAGATCGAGGCCCCGGACGCCGTCTTCGACCTGCGCCACTACCCGATGACGCGGCGGGCGGTGCGCGGTGGCGCCTTCGCGCTGCGCGCGGGCGCGGCGGGCAACGACCCGGCGGAGGAGGCCATGCTGGTGGTCTCCGGCTACCGCGGCATGGTGGCGGCCGGCGGCCGGAACCCGGCGGGCGGCTGGCTGCTGGAGCTGTTCGCCGACGACGCCACGCTGCCGCTGGGCCAGGTGGCCTCGGCGCTGCGGGCGCTGGTCGCGGTGGCCCTGGCCGGTCCGGCCTCCCCGCCGGAGGGCTGAGCGCCCGGCCCCGGGGATTGTGGTGCTCCGGTGACCGGTCTGTTCCGAGCAGGTCGCGGTCCGGTCGCGGGGGTGGGCGTGGCGGGGCGTGCGTGGGAAGGTGTCGGCGGTCGGCGGGCCGTCGGGGCGCGCCGGATCGGAAAACGGGGTCGATTGCTGTGCGTGTTCGGTTGACGGGTCTGGTTCTCTCCGCGGTGCTCGCGTTCGGCGGCGCCGCGCTGGCCGCCCCGGCGGCGTCGGCGGCGTCGGCGGCGTCGGCGGCCGCGCCCGCGTCGCGGACGGTGACGGTGGCGGCGGCGGACCAGCAGGTCGGGGAGGGCCGGGCCGGGGCGTCGGCGGACCGGCACGGCACCACGCGGCTGGCCGACTCCAAGGACAAGGCCAAGGACAAGTCCAAGAAGAAGAAAAAGAAGAAGAAGGGCTTCGGCAGGTTCATCGGCCTGATCATCGGCGCCGTGGTGCTGCTGGTGGTGATCGCCGTGGTCGTCGCCCTGCTGCTGGTGCTGCGCCGCCGCAACCGGTCCTGAGCCGGGGACTGCGGCCGAGGGCTGCGCGGGGATCAGCCGCCGGTGGTGCCGAGCGCGCCGAGCAGGGCCGCCACGACCTGGTCGGCGTAGCCGTCGTCGAGCGGGCCGAGCCCGTGCAGCCAGCGGTAGTACAGCGGGCCGTAGAGGAGTTCGACGGCGAGGTCGAGGTCCGCGTCCGCCTGTAGCTGTCCGGCCTCCCGGGCGGCCCGCAGGCGGTCGCGGGTGACGTCGAGCAGCGGGTCCAGGAGCCGTTCGCGGTACTCGCGCAGCAGGTCGGGGTCGGTGAGCACCTCGGCGGTGAGGGCGCGTCCGGTGCGGTTGAAGGCGGGGTCGGCGAGTTCGAGGGCGGTGAGCCGCAGGAGGGCGCGCAGGTCCTCGCCGAGGTCGCCGGTGTCGGGGAGGGCGAGGCTGCCGGAGGCGTTCTCGTTGGTGGCGAGGAAGGCGTCGAAGACGACGGCGCCCTTGGACGGCCACCAGCGGTAGATGGTCTGCTTGCCGACGCCGGCGCGGGCGGCGATCTTCTCGATGGTGAGCTTGCCGAAGCCGATCTCGGCGACGAGTTCGCCGGCGGCGGTGAGGATCGCGGCGCGGCTCTGTTCGCTGCGGCGGGCGGGGTCGGGGGTGTTCTGCGCTCTGGCCATGAACGTCATCCTACGAGCTGACGAGACGATCCGTATCGTCTTGACGTGGTGATCCGGAAGGGGCATTCTTATGGAGCGTCAGCGAGACGAACCGTCTCGTCTCGCACATTCGAAGGGAACACCCATGACCCGCCCCGCCGCCCACATCGCCATGGTCTCCATCCCGGCCCACGGCCACGTCAACCCGAGCCTCGCCCTGATCGCCGAACTCGTCGCCCGGGGCCACCGGGTCAGCTACGTCAACGACCCGTCCTTCGCGGAGACCGTCGCCACCACCGGCGCCACGCTCGTCCCGTACTCGACGGTGCTGCCGCTCGGCGGCGACTCCTCGGGGTGGCCGGAGGACCCGGTCGCCGTCCAGGACGTCTTCCTCGACGACGCCCTCGCCATGACCCCGGTGCTGCAACGGCTCTTCGCCGAGGACCGGCCCGACCTCGTGCTGTACGACATCGGCGCCTTCGCCGCGCGGGCGGTGGCCGAGGGCCACGGCGTGCCGGTGGTCCAGCTCTCGCCCACCATGGTCGGCTGGGAGGGCATCGAGCAGGACATGGCCGAGTTCTTCGAGACGCTGCGCACCGGCCCCGGCGGCCCCGAGCACTACCGGCGGTTCGGCGACTGGCTGGCCGGGACCGGCGCGGTCGTCCGGGACGTCGAGCGGTTCAAGAACCGCCCCGACCGCGCGATCGCGCTGATCCCGCGGGCCCTGCAGCCCAACGCGGACCGGGTCGACACCGAGCGCATCACCTTCGTCGGCCAGTGCTTCGGCGACCGCTCGCACCAGGGCGGCTGGCAGCGGCCCGCCGACGCGCAGAAGGTGCTGCTGGTCTCGCTCGGCTCGGCCTTCACCGACCGGCCCGCCTTCTATCGCCAGTGCCTGGAGGCCTTCGGGGGCCTGCCCGGCTGGCACGTCGTCCTCCAGATCGGCAAGAAGACCGACCTCGCCCTGCTGGGCGAGGTGCCGGCCAATGTCGAGGTGCACCGCTGGGTGCCGCAGTTCGACGTGCTGGCGCAGGCCGACGCCTTCGTCACCCACGCCGGCACCGGCGGCGCCGGCGAGGGCCTGTACCACGGCGTGCCGATGATCGCGGTGCCGCAGGCCGTCGACCAGTTCGCCAACGCGGACTCGCTGGTGGGGCTCGGCGTCGCCCGGCGGCTGGACACCGACGACGCCACGGCCGACGCGCTGCGCGCCGCGCTGCTGGAGGTGGCCGGCGACCCGGTGATGGCCGCCCGCCTCGCCGAACTGCGCGCCGAGGCCCGCGCCGAGGGCGGCACGGAGCGCGCGGCGGACCTCGTCGAGGCGGAGCTGAAGTGAGGGCGAGGGGGAGGCGGGGCCGTCAGGCGATCCGGTCGGGGCGGGTGTAGACGTTGGCGCCCTCGCCGCGCAGGAAGCCGACCAGGGTCAGGCCCAGCTCCTCGGCGAGGTCCACGGCGAGCGAGGACGGCGCCGAGACGGCGGCCAGCAGCGGTACGCCGGCCAGCGCGGCCTTCTGGGTCAGCTCGAACGAGGCCCGGCCGCTGACCAGCAGCACGTGCCCGGTCAGCGGCAGCCGGCCCTCGCGCAGCGCCCAGCCGACCACCTTGTCCACCGCGTTGTGCCGTCCGACGTCCTCGCGGGCGCAGAGCAGTTCGCCGCTGTGGCCGTCGAACAGGCCGGCGGCGTGCAGGCCGCCGGTGGAGTCGAAGGTCCGCTGGGCGGCGCGCAGCCGGTCCGGCAGCGCGTACAGCAGCGCGGGCGGGACGGTCAGCGGGTCCTCGCCGACCGGGTGGCGGACATGGGTGCGCACCGCGTCCACGGTGTCCCGGCCGCACAGCCCGCAGGCGCTGGTGGTGAGCAGGTTGCGGTGGGCGGAGAGCGGGGGCGTCCGGGCGTCGCGCGGCGTCGCGTCGACCACGTTGTAGGTGTTGGCGCCGTTCTCGTCGGTGCCGGCGCAGTAGCGCAGCGCCGCGAGGTCTTCGGCCGTGTGCACGATGCCCTCGCCGACCAGGAAGCCGGCCACCAGGTCGAAGTCCTGGCCGGGGGTGCGCATGGTGACGGTGAGCGGTTCGCCGCCGAGCCGGATCTCCAGCGGTTCCTCCGCTGCCAGCGCGTCCGGCCGGGTGGTGCGCCCGTCCCCGCGCAGCCGGAGCACCCGCCGCCGTGCCGTCGCCCGCGTCATCGCCTGGTCCGCCTCTCCGTCCACCGCGTCCGGCTCCCCGCCGTCCGCCTCCCCACAGCGTGCGCCACCGGGGCGGGTATTCGAAAATCCAGGTGACCGGCCGGTGCGGTGGTCGACTTTCAACCACGCGAGAGTGGTTGTCATATCTTCATTCACCTGGTGAGATGGTGTATATGGATATGCACAGTGCTGCGGCCCCCCACGCGCCGCTCGTCCGGGTCGGCAAGGCCGACGTCAGCGCCGAGGACGTGCTGGCCGTCGCCCGGGGGAACGCCCGGGTCGAGATCGGACCCGACGCGCTCGCCGAGATGGCGGCCTCGCGCGCCCGGATCGACGCCCTGGCGGCCGAACCGCGCCCCGTCTACGGCGTCTCCACCGGCTTCGGCGCCCTCGCCGTGCGGCACATCAGCCCCGAGCTGCGCGCCCAGCTCCAGCGCTCGCTGGTGCGCTCGCACGCCGCCGGGATGGGCCCGGCGGTCGAGCGCGAGGTGGTCCGCGCGCTGGTGTTCCTGCGGATGAAGACCCTCGCCAGCGGCCGCACCGGTGTGCGCCCGCTGGTCGCCGAGACCATGGCCGCGATCCTCAACGCCGGCATCACCCCGGTGGTCCGCGAGTTCGGCTCGCTCGGCTGCTCCGGCGACCTCGCGCCGCTGTCGCACTGCGCGCTCGTCCTGATGGGCGAGGGCGTGGCCACCGGCCCCGACGGCGTCGAGAAGCCCGCCGGCGAACTGCTCGCCGCCGCCGGCATCGAGCCCGTCGAACTGCTGGAGAAGGAGGGCCTCGCCCTCATCAACGGCACCGACGGCATGCTCGGCATGCTCGTGATGGCCATCGCCGACCTGCGGCGCCTGTTCACCACCGCCGACATCACCGCCGCGATGACCCTGGAGGCGCTGCTCGGCACCGACAAGGTGCTCGCCCCCGAGCTGCACGCCCCGATCCGCCCGCACCCCGGGCAGGCGCTGTCCGCGGCCAACATGCTGGCCGTGCTCAAGGGCTCCGGCCTGACCGGCCACCACCAGGACGACGCCCCGCGCGTCCAGGACGCCTACTCGGTCCGCTGCGCTCCGCAGGTGGCCGGCGCCGGGCGCGACACCCTGGCGCACGCCCAGCTGGTCGCCGCCCGCGAACTGGCCGCCTCGGTCGACAACCCGGTGGTGCTGCCGGACGGCCGGGTGGAGTCCAACGGCAACTTCCACGGCGCCCCGGTCGCCTACGTGCTGGACTTCCTCGCCATCGCCGCCGCCGACCTCGGCTCGATCTCCGAGCGCCGCACCGACCGGCTGCTCGACAAGGCCCGCTCGCACGGCCTGCCGGCCTTCCTGGCCGACGACCCGGGCGTGGACTCCGGTCTGATGATCGCCCAGTACACCCAGGCGGCGCTGGTCAGCGAGAACAAGCGGCTCGCCGTGCCGGCCTCGGTCGACTCGATCCCCTCCTCGGCCATGCAGGAGGACCACGTCTCGATGGGCTGGTCCGCCGCCCGCAAGCTGCGCCAGGCGGTGGAGAACCTCGGCCGCATCCTCGCCGTCGAACTCACCGCCGCCGCACGCGCCCTGGAGATCCGCCGACAGGCCGGCGCCGCCGGCGAGCCGGCCCCGGCCACGACCGCGGCGCTGGCCGCCGCCCGCACCGCCGGGGTGGGCGGCGCCGGGCGCGACCGCTTCCTGTCGCCCGACCTGGAGGCCGCGGCCGCGCTGGTCGCCTCCGGCGAGCTGGTGCGGGCGGTCGAGCGGGTCACCGGGCCGCTGGCCTGACGGCCTGACGGTCGGACGGACCGCGTGGAGCGGGTGGGACGGATGGCGGCGGCTCAGGACGGCGCGTTACTCCCACTCGCTCCGCGCGGTCTCCGAACGGCGCTTCTCCTCGCCGCGCTCGGCCAGCGAGGCGGAGAGGTTGACGCCGACGATGCCGCCCCAGCACACCAGCAGGCCCCAGAACCCGGCGGCGCCGGCGCCGATGCCCGACAGCGGGATGCCCAGCGCCATGGAGACGATCGCCAGCCGGGTGCTCGACCGGCCGGAGCGGCGCGGTCCGTGCCCGTGCCCGCGCCCCGGCGGGGCAGAGGGCTGGCCGTACCCGTCGGCCGGGCCGAGCCGCTCGCTGACCCGGCGCTCCACCCGGGCGTCCAGCCGGGCGTCGAGCCGGGAGAGGAAGGAGTCGAGGAGCTCCGACTCGTACTCCTTGCCGAGCTCCTTGCGGGCCTGCAACGTGGCGTCCAGATCGCGCCGCAGGTCGTCCTGGCGAGTGTCCATGGACACCAGCCTGCGCCCGACGGGCCGGGCGGGTCCACCCGTTCGCGCGGAATCAGGGCGGTCTCAGGGGGATTTCAGGGTCACCCCGAGGCGGCCGGCGGCCCGCACGGGGCCGCATCCCGGGCGTCTCGGCCGGCGTCCCGTCGTACGAGACGTCTTTGCCAGCGGCCGCCCGCTGCTGCACAGTCATCCGAACAGCTCGCATCCGGAGGTACCGCCATGACCGCCACCGACGACGCCGGCACGGTCGGGCCCTCCGCCCGGCTGCTCCAGCTCTTCGAAGGCCACCGGCTCACCCCCACCCAGCGGCGGATCGCGCACTCGCTGGTGCGGCACGCCACCGAGGCGCCGTTCCTGTCCAGCGTCGAGGTCGCCGAACTCGCCGGCGTCAGCCAGCCTTCGGTGACCCGGTTCGCGGTCGCCCTCGGCTACGACGGCTATCCGGCGCTGCGCAAGCAGCTGCGCGAGCTCGGTGCCGGCGAGCACACCGCCCCCGAGACCCCGGCCGACGCCGTCCGCAACGAGCACCAGCAGGCCGTCCTCGCCGAGATCGAGCACCTGCGCCACCTCGCCGAACTGCTCGCCGACCCCGAGCCCATCACCCGCGCCGCCCGCCTGCTCGCCGCCTCCCGCCCGCTGCCCGTGCTCGGCCTGCGCGCCGCCTCCGCGCAGGCGCGCGGCTTCGCGTACTTCGCCGCCAAGGTGCACCCGGACATCCGGCTGCTCGACGAGGGCGGCAGCATGCTCGCCGACCGCCTGGAACAGGCCGCCGCGGCGGGCGCGAGCGTACTGCTCTGCTTCGCCCTGCCGCGCTACCCGCGTGAGCTGATGGACGCCCTGGCGGTGGCCCGCGAGTGCGGACTGACCGTCATCACCGTGGCCGACAGCGTCTTCGCGCCGGTCGCCAAGCTCTCCGACCTGATGCTGCCAGCCGCCGTCGGCACCGGCCTGGTCTTCGACACCGCCTGCGCGCCGATGATGCTCGGCCGGGTGCTGCTGCAGACCATGTGCGACGAACTCCCCGGCGCCGAGGCCCGGCTGGAGGCCATCGAGCAGTCGGCGGCGGCCCGCGGACTGTTCCTGGAGTAGCCGGCCTCAGGCTTCGAGCGTTTGCCGGATCCGTTCCAGGGTCGCCCGCATACCGGCCCGGTTGGCCGCCGCCCGCCGCTGCGGGGGCACCCCGGTGAACACCTTGCCGAGCAGTTCGGCGACCGGCGCGCCCCGCCCGGTCCGCAGGTCCCGCCAGTACTCGGTGAGGGTCGTGCCGCCGTCCCCGTCGGACTCGAAGCGGTAGCCCCACTCGGCGATCGGCAGCCCGAACGAGTCCACCCGGAAGGCGAACGCGCGCCCCGGCTCGGCCGTCGTCACCCGGCAGGTGGTGAACCAGACGAACAGGCCGCGGCGGTTGAACCCGACGAACCTGTCACCGGCCCGCAGCGTCCCCCGGCGGGCCCACACCGCCCGGCACTCGGGACTCCACTCGCCCATCCGCCGCACCTCGCTGACGGCGCGGTAGACCACCGCCGGCTGCGCCGCCACGCCGACGCTCTCCTCGACACCCCACTCGCGGTCCACGCCGCCCCTCCCCGTCGCCCCGCCGGCCGTACGCCGGTCCCGCCGACCGTACCCGCAGGTTGGCGATCCGCCCAGGGCGGGCATCACTCCAGTCAGGGGGTGCCGCCATGCGCGTGATCCACGAAATGAAGTTCGTCGGCCGGCTCGCCTCGGGAGCCGACGAGTGGTCCTGCCCGACCTGCGGACGCCGCGTCACCCTGCGCCGTCTGCCCGACCCCGAACTCACCGTCCTCGACCCGGGCGACGAGACCGTCGTCCATGTCGGAGTGATCGAACCCGACGCCCGCGCCGCCGCGGCCGCCGACCAGTACGGCCTCGGCCCCGTCCAGGAGATCCCCCGCCCACCCCGCACCCCCGTCCCCGACGCCGCCGACCGCCGCTGGCTGGAGGAGATCGGCATCAACTGGGACGACGACGCCGCGGCGTGAGGGCCCGTTCCCCGGCCGCCCACCGCGGCAGCCGGTCGGTTCGCAGTTCCCGCGGAAGGGGTACGGCGAGCGGAACAGGCTCGCCGTACACCCCGCGCAACACCTCCCCGTAGCCCCCCTTCCGGGGACCGGTGTGCAGCACCCACCTGCCCCACCGGGGATCCAGTGCGAGTAGTGCGGGCACCTCGGCGGCGGCGTACCAGTCGCTCTTCACGGTGACCTCCCAGGCGCCCTCGGACCGGGGCACCACCTCCACGGCGAGGGCCACGTCGCGCGGATCCACGAGCCAGTCGTCGCCCTCCTCCCAGCTGCGGGGAAGGACCGTCAGGTCGGGGGTGGCGTAGTCGTCCCCGTCGCCCGGCATGCCGACGGAGACGACCTGGCAGGTCGTGAGCCGCTCCGGCAGGCCGGCGTCGAGCTGTTCGCGCAGCCGTTGGACGGTGCCCACGTGCTTGCCCCGGCGCGGCGGGGCGAGGACCAGCGTCCCGCCGATGACCTCGACGCCGAGCCCGGTCAGCCGGCCGAGTTCCGAGGCCGCCTCGCGCAGTGCGCCGGGTCGGACGGGGAGTTGTGGCACACGTCCTCCGTTCGGCGTCTGGGCCGAGTGGCTGGTGTTCGCCGGGTTCAGCGTAGCGCGGGGGAGCCGGGCGGGCGGGTGTCGATCGGATGGGGCCGGGCTCTGGCCGGGGGGTGGATGTTTGGATATATTCAGCCTGGTCGAGTCTGAATGAATTCATCCGCAAGGAGGCCGGGACATGGTGCAGCAGGTGAGCGGGCCGCGTGAGGTGCGGGCGGCGCGGGGGACGGGGCTGACAGCGCGGGGGTGGCAGCAGGAGGCGGCCCTGCGGATGCTGATGAACAACCTCGACCCGGAGGTGGCCGAGCACCCGTCGAAGCTGGTCGTGTACGGGGGGACCGGGAAGGCGGCGCGGGACTGGCGGTCCTTCGACGCCATGGTGCGGACGCTCGAAGGGCTGAAGCAGGACGAGACCATGCTGGTGCAGTCCGGGCGGCCGGTCGGCGTCATGCAGACCCACGAGTGGGCGCCGCGCGTGCTGATCGCCAACTCCAACCTGGTCGGCGACTGGGCCAACTGGGAGGAGTTCCGCCGGCTGGAGAGCCTCGGGCTCACCATGTACGGGCAGATGACCGCCGGCTCCTGGATCTACATCGGCACCCAGGGCATCCTCCAGGGCACCTACGAGACCTTCGCCGCCGTCGCCAACAAGCGGTTCGAGGGCACGCTGGAGGGCACCATCACCCTCACCGCCGGCCTCGGCGGCATGGGCGGCGCCCAGCCGCTGGCCGTCACCATGAACGGCGGCGTGGCGATCTGTATCGACTGCGACCCCTCCCGGATCTCCCGCCGGATCGAGCACCGCTACCTGGACGTCGAGGCCAAGGACCTCTCCCACGCCCTGGAGCTCGCCACCGCCGCCCGCGACAAGCGGCAGCCGCTCTCCATCGGCGTGCTCGGCAACGCCGCCGAGCTGGTCCCGCAGCTGCTCGCGATGGACGCGCCGATCGACATCGTCACCGACCAGACCAGCGCCCACGACCCGCTGAGCTACCTGCCGGTCGGCGTCGCCTTCGACGACATGGCGTCCTACGCCGCCGAGAAGCCCGCCGAGTTCACCCAGCGCGCCCGCGAGTCGATGGCCCGGCACGTCGAGGCGATGGTCGGCTTCCAGGACCGCGGCGCCGAGGTGTTCGACTACGGCAACTCCATCCGCGGCGAGGCCCAGCTGGCCGGCTACGACCGCGCCTTCGCCTTCCCCGGCTTCGTGCCCGCCTACATCCGCCCGCTCTTCTGCGAGGGCAAGGGCCCCTTCCGCTGGGCGGCGCTGTCCGGCGACCCGCAGGACATCCACAAGACCGACAAGGCCGTGCTCGACCTCTTCCCGGAGAACGAGTCGCTGCACCGCTGGATCCGGATGGCGCAGGAGAAGGTGCACTTCCAGGGCCTGCCCGCGCGGATCTGCTGGCTCGGCTACGGCGAACGCGACAAGGCCGGCGAGCGCTTCAACGACATGGTCGCCGCCGGCGAGCTGTCCGCGCCGATCGTCATCGGCCGCGACCACCTGGACTGCGGCTCGGTGGCCTCCCCCTACCGGGAGACCGAGGCGATGCTGGACGGCTCCGACGCGATCGCCGACTGGCCGCTGCTCAACGCCATGGTCAACGTCGCCTCCGGCGCGTCCTGGGTCTCCATCCACCACGGCGGCGGCGTCGGCATCGGCCGCTCGATCCACGCCGGCCAGGTCACCGTCGCCGACGGCACCGCGCTGGCCGGCGAGAAGATCCGCCGGGTGCTCACCAACGACCCGGGCATGGGCGTCATCCGGCACGTCGACGCCGGCTACGACCGGGCGGCCGAGGTGGCGGACGAGCGCGGCGTCCGCGTCCCGATGGGTGAGCTGTGACGTCGTCCTTCGAGGAGATGTGGGCGGAGCTGCTCCCCGTGGGCCGCTCCGCCGCGTCCGGCGGCTACCGCCGGTTCGCCTGGAACGCCGCCGACGCCGAGTGCCGCGCCTGGTTCGAGCAGCAGGCCCGTGACCGGGGCCTGGCCTACGAGCTGGACCGCAACGGCAACCAGTGGGCGTGGCTGGGCGATCCGGAGGCCGGCGGCGCCGTGGTCACCGGCTCGCACCTGGACTCCGTCCCCGACGGCGGCGCCTTCGACGGCCCGCTCGGGGTGGTGTCCTCCTTCGCGGCGCTGGACGAACTGCGCGCCCGCGGCGCGCGGTTCGCCCGCCCGCTGGCGATCGTCAACTTCGGCGACGAGGAGGGCGCCCGGTTCGGCGTGGCCTGCATCGGCTCCCGGCTCACCGCCGGGGTGCTGAGCCGGGAGGCCGCCTACGAACTGCGCGACGCCGACGGTGTCCGGCTGCCCGACGCGATGGAGCGGGCCGGCCAGGACCCGACCGCGATCGGCGCCGACGGCGAGCGGCTGGCCCGGATCGGCGCCTTCGTGGAACTCCACGTCGAGCAGGGCCGCCGCCTCGCCGAGGACCAGCCGGTCGGCGTCGCCTCGGCGATCTGGCCGCACGGCCGCTGGCGCTTCGACTTCCACGGCGAGGCCAACCACGCCGGCACCACCCGGATCGAGGACCGCCGCGACCCGATGCTGACCTACGCCACCACCGTGCTCGCCGCCCGCAAGAAGGCGCGGCTGGCGGGCGCGCTGGCCACCTTCGGCAAGGTCGCCGTCGAACCCAACGGCACCAACGCGATCGCCTCCCTGGTCCGCGGCTGGCTGGACTCCCGGGCGGCCGACGAGGCCACCCTGACCGCGCTGGTCGAGGAGATCGAACGGGCCGCCGCCGAGCGCGGCGAGCGCGACGGCGTCCGGGTCGGGCTGACCCGCGAGTCCTACACCCCGGTGGTCGACTTCGACGGCCCGCTGCGCGACCGCCTGGCGCGGGTCATCGGCGCGAAGGGGGGCCTCGGCGGCGCCCCCGTGCTGCCCACCGGCGCGGGACACGACGCCGGAATCCTGGCATCCGCCGTGCCGACCGCCATGCTGTTCGTGCGGAACCCGACCGGCGTCTCGCACTCCCCGGCGGAGCACGCCGAGACGGCCGACTGCCTGGCCGGGGTCACCGCCCTCGCCGACGTACTGGAGGACCTGGCGTGTCAGTAGGCCGTGCCGCAGGCGCGCGAACGACAACCTTCTGGGCGCAGTACGCCTGGCTGCCGCACGTCAACGGGCCGGTGGTGGAGCGGGACGTCCTGATCAGCACCGGCGCCGGCGGCAAGATCGCCAGGGTGCAGCCGGACAGCGGGCCCTGCCCGCCCGGCGCCGTCCGGCTGGCCGGCCTGCTGCTGCCGGGCCAGGCCAACGCGCACTCGCACGCCTTCCACCGGGCGCTGCGCGGCCACGTCCAGGTCGGCTCCGGCACCTTCTGGACCTGGCGCGACACCATGTACCGGTTCGCCGGCGCGCTCGACCCGGACCGCTACCTGGCGCTCGCCACCGCCGTCTACGCGGAGATGGCGCTCGCCGGGATCACCGCCGTCGGCGAGTTCCACTACCTGCACCACGCGCCCGGCGGCGCCCGCTACGGCGACCCCAACGCGATGGGCGAGGCGCTGATCGAGGCCGCCGCCCGGGCCGGCATCCGGATCACCCTGCTCGACACCTGCTACCTGTCCTCCGGCTTCGGCGCCGAGCCGACCAAGCCGCAGCGCCGGTTCAGCGATGGCGACGCCGACGCCTGGGCCGAGCGGGCCGGGGCGCTGCGCGAGCGCGAGCACGCCCGGATCGGCGCCGCCATCCACTCGGTGCGCGCCGTGCCCGCCGAGCAACTCGGCACCGTCGCCCACTGGGCGGCGATGCGCCGGGCGCCGCTGCACGTCCACCTGTCCGAGCAGACCGCCGAGAACGACGCCTGCCTCACCGCGCACGGCGTCACCCCGACCCGGCTGCTCGCCGACCACGGCGCGCTCGGCCCGCGCACCTCGGCCGTGCACGCCACCCACCTCACCGAGGAGGACGTCAAGCTGCTGACCGACTCCTCCACCACCGTCTGCATGTGCCCCACCACCGAGCGGGACCTTGCCGACGGCATCGGCCCGGCCCGGCAGCTGGCCTCCGGCGGCTGCCCGGTCACCCTGGGCAGCGACAGCCACGCCGTCATCGACCCGTTCGAGGAGGCCCGGGCGCTGGAGCTGGACGAACGGCTGCGTACCCGCACCCGGGGCCACTGGACGGCGAACGCGCTGCTGCGGGCCGGCTCGGAGGACGGGCACGCCTCGCTGGGCTGGCCCGAGGCCGGGCGGATCGAGGCCGGTGCGCTGGCCGACTTCACCGTGATCGCGCTGGACTCGGTGCGCACCGCGGGCCCCGCGCCGCGGCTGGGCGCGGAGACCGCGGTGTTCGCGGCCTCGGCGGCGGACGTGCGGCACGTGGTGGTCGGTGGGCGGCACGTCGTGCGTGACGGCGTGCACCAACTGGTGCCGGACGTGCCGGGCGCGCTGAAGTCCTCCATCGACGCCCTGAGTTGCTGAGCCCCCTGGAAAGGCCTGACGTGACGTCCCCGAGCATTCCGAGCACCCTGATCACCGGCATCGGCACGCTGGTCACCAACGACCCCGGGTACGGGACCGGGCCGCTGGGCCTGCTCACCGACGCGGCGGTGGTGATCGACGGCGAGAGCGTCGCCTGGGTCGGCCCGGCGGCCGAGGCGCCGGCCGCCGACGAGCGGTTCGACGCGGCGGGCCGTGCCCTGCTGCCCGGCTTCGTCGACTCGCACGCCCACCTGGTGTTCGCGGGCGACCGCACCGCCGAGTTCAACGCCCGGATGTCCGGGCAGTCCTACTCGGCGGGCGGCATCCGCACCACGGTGGCCGCCACCCGGGCCGCCGCCGACGCCGAGCTGGACGCCAACCTGGCCCGGCTGGTGCGCGAGGCGCTGCGGCAGGGCACCACGCTGGTCGAGTGCAAGTCCGGGTACGGGCTCACCGTCGAGGACGAGGCCAGGGCGCTGCGGATCGCCTCCTCGTACACGCCGGAGACCACCTACCTGGGCGCGCACGTGGTGGCCCCCGAGTTCGCCGAGGACCCGGCCGGCTACGTCGAGCTGGTCACCGGCCCGATGCTGGACGCCTGCGCGCCGTACGCCCGCTGGGTGGACGTGTTCTGCGAGAAGGGCGCCTTCGACGGCGACCAGGCGCGGGCGATCCTCACCGCCGGCGTGGAGCGCGGGCTGACGCCCCGGGTGCACGCCAACCAGCTGACGTACGGTCCGGGCGTGCAGTTGGCCGTCGAGCTGGGGGCGGCCTCGGCCGACCACTGCACCCATCTGACGGACGAGGACGTGGCCGCGCTGGCCGGTTCGGCGACGGTGGCGACGCTGCTGCCGGGCGCCGAGTTCTCCACCCGGGCGGTCTATCCGGACGCGCGCCGGCTGCTGGACGCGGGGGCGGTGGTGGCGCTGTCCACCGACTGCAACCCGGGCTCCAGCTTCACCAGTTCGATGGGTTTCTGCATCGCGGTGGCGGTGCGCGAGATGGGCATGACGCCCGACGAGGCCGTCTGGGCGGCGACGGCGGGCGGCGCGCACGCGCTGCGGCGTCCGGACGTCGGCGTCGTGCGGGCTGGCGCCCGGGCCGATCTGCAACTGCTGGACGCCCCCTCGCACGTGCACCTGGCCTACCGGCCGGGCGTGCCGCTGACGGCGGCGGTCTGGCGTGCGGGCGTGCGCGAGGTCTGAGCGGTGCGGCGGCGGTGACGGCGGGGCCGGGGGCAGGTGTTCCCCGGCCCCGCCGTCGTGCCTAGCCGAGGCCCAGCGAACGCCGCAGGAAGGCGAGTTCGTGCGGCACCAGGTTCGACGCCACGGACTCGTCGGTGGGCCGGTGGCCGGTGCCGCGCAGCGGGAGCACCTCGTGCGGGCGGCCCGCGGCGAGCAGCGCGGCGGACAGCCGCAGGGGGTGCACGGGCAGCACGTTGTCGTCGTCGAGGCCGTGGATCAGCAGCAGCGGGCGGCGCAGCGCGGGCGCGTCGGCGAGCAGTGAGCAGGCGTCGTAGTGCTCGGGGTGCTCGTCGGGGTGGCCGAGGTAGCGCTCCTGGTAGTGGGTGTTGTAGATCCGCTGGTCGGTGGGCGCGGCGCCGGCGGAGGCCGCGTGGAAGACGTCGGGGCGGCGCAGCACGGCGAGCGCGGAGAGGTAGCCGCCGTAGGACCAGCCGCGGATGGCGACCCGGTCGAGGTCGAGCAGGCCGGGCCGCAGCCGGGCGGCCTCGTGCAGGCCCTCGACCTGGTCGGCGAGGGCGGGGCCGGCCTTGTCCCCGGCGACCGTCTTCTCCCAGCGGGGGCCGCGTCCGGGGGTGCCGCGGCCGTCGACGGCGAGGACGGCGAAGCCCTGGTCGGCGAACCACTGGGAGGTGAGGTCCCACCAGTGCGGGGCGGCGGTGACCTTCTGCAGGGCCGGTCCGCCGTAGGGGTCGAGCAGGACGGGCAGCGGGCCGTCGCCGGGGCGGTGGCCGGCGGGCAGGAAGAGCGAGGCGCGCAGTTCGCGGGGGCCGAGGCGGAGCGGTTCGGGGCGGGCGGTGAGGACGGGCGTCTCGGCGTGCGAGGCCAGCGTCCGGGCGGGCAGGGAGTCACGGTGCACGGTGGTGCGGCCGGTGGGCGCGCCGGGCGTGCGGGCGGTGTGGACGAGGGTGCCCGAGCGCCGCGCGCCGGTGTGCACGCCGGGCTCCTCGCTCAGCCGGACAGCGCCCGCGGCCTGGTCCCACGACCACAGGTGGGTCTCGGTCGGCTCGTCGGAGGCGGTGAAGAGCACCTGCCCGCCGTCGGTCCCGAGCACGGAGCGCACCTGGAGCCCGGGCGGGGTGACGGGCTTGCCGTCGACGGTGAGGTGCCGGGTGTCGCCGTCGTCGGCGGCGTCGACCAGGGCGCCGGCGGCGGTGCGGGCGGGCAGACCGGGGAGCAGTTCGACCCAGTGCTCGTCGCGCCGCTCGGCGAGGACGCGGGTGGCGCCGTCGGCGGGGTCGACGGCGAGGGTGAGCACGGTGCGCTGGTCGCGGCTCTGCACGGCGGCGTACGGGCCGTGGCCGTCCCAGCCGGCGGCGGTGAGGTACTCGTACCCGGCCCGGTCCCAGCGGACCTCGGTGCGCCGGCCGTCGAGGCCGAGCAGCCAGAGGGTGACCTCGGCGTTGTCGGTGCCGGCCAGGGGTTGGCGCAGGACGCGCGGGGGCCGCTGGGGGTCGGCCGGGTCGGCCAGGTGGAGGCGGGTGACGTGGCGCTCGTCGACGCGGGCGACGAGCAGCGCGGTGCCGTCGGGGGACCACCAGTGGGCGCGGGTGCGGCCCATCTCCTCGGCGGCGACGTGCTCGGGCACGCCGTAGCGGACCTCGGGGTGCCCGGGTTCGGCGAGTGCGCGGTCCTCGCCGCCGTCGGCGTCGACGACGCGCAGGGCGCCGCCTCCGGCGTAGGCGATCCGCCGGCCGGCGGGGTCGGGGCGCGGGTCGTACACCTCGGTGGCGGTGGGGACGCGGCGGACCTCGCCGGTGGCGGTGTCGGCGAGCCACAGTTCGCCGCCGAGGGCGAAGGCGGCGAGCCGGCCGGCGGCGTCGGTGGCGTACGCGGCGATGCCGTCGGTGTGGACGCGGGCGCGCTCGCGGCGGGCCCGTTCGGCCTCGGGCAGCCCGGCGCCGGGGCGTTCGGCGCCGAGCGCCGCCGGGTCGGCGAGCAGGCGTTCCCCGCCGGTTTCGGTGTCCAGGGCCCAGAGACAGGTGACGGGGTCGTCGCCGCCCCGGCTGCGCAGGAACAGGACGGTCCGGCCGTCGGCGCAGACGGCGGGCTGGGCGGGGGCGCCGAGGGCGAAGCGCCGGGTGCGGGCGAGCTGGCGCGGAAGCGAATCGGTCGGCACGGGGACGGTCGGCACGGAGTCGGTCGGCATGCCGGGCACCATAGGCACACCCGGCCCGGCCCTGTCGAGGGGGTGCAACGGACCGGGGCCGCCGCGGATCTCAGGAATCCGCGACGGCCCCGGGGCCGGGTCGAGGGACGTCAGTGGACGTCGCCCATCAGCTGTACGACCTTGCGGCGGTAGGCGTAGAGGGCCAGGCCGGCGACGATGGCCATACCGCCCTGGACGGCGAAGTACCAGGTGGAGCCGACCACGTCGTCGCCGAGGACCAGCTGGAAGATGGCCGCGACGCAGTCGCCCGCGGTGACGGCGAGGAACCAGACGCCCATCATCTGGCTGGCGTACTTGGTCGGGGCCAGCTTGGTGGTGACGGACAGGCCGACGGGGGAGAGGGTCAGCTCGCCGATGGTCTGGATCAGGTAGACCATGGCCAGCCAGAGCGGCGTGACCTTGGTGTCGCCGGAGGCGGCGGCCATGGCCAGCATCATGACCATGAACGAGGCGCCGATCATCAGCAGGCCGAAGGAGAACTTCGCCGTGGTGCTGGGGTTCTTGGAGCGGCGGGAGAGCGCCACCCAGATCCAGGCGAAGACCGGGGCCAG
This sequence comes from Kitasatospora sp. NPDC008115, assembly GCF_042957205.1. Lineage (NCBI taxonomy): Bacteria > Bacillati > Actinomycetota > Actinomycetes > Kitasatosporales > Streptomycetaceae > Kitasatospora > Kitasatospora sp. NPDC008115. The sequence continues at coordinate 21,040 of NZ_JBIBHU010000048.1, forward strand.
GGCCATGATGTACAGCGGGTTGAGCGACTGGAACCAGCTGGACGGGAAGTCGAAGCCGAACAGCGTGGACGAGGTGTGGTCCTGGGCGAAGATGTTCAGCGTCGAGCCGGCCTGGTCGTAGATCATCCAGAACACGGCGGCGGCGACGAAGAACCAGATGTAGCCGCTCATCCGGGACTGCTCGGTCGCGTCGAGGTCCTTGTCGCGCTTGACCTTGGTGAAGACGAAGACCGGGATCGCCAGGCCGGCGATGGACAGCGGCCAGATCGCCCAGTTGATGGTGAAGTGGCCGGTCAGCACGACGACCGCGTAGAAGACGGCGGCGAGGGCGAGCCAGAGGCCGGCCTTCTTGAAGATGGCGCTCTTCTCGGCGGCCGAGATCGGCGAGGTGACCACGTCGCTCTTGGCGCTCAGGTGGCGGGTGCCGACCAGGAACTGGGTGAGGCCCAGGGCCATGCCGACGCCGGCGAGGGCGAAGCCGAGGTGCCAGTCGACGTTCTGGCCGATGGTGCCGATGACCAGCGGGGCGGCGAAGGCACCGAGGTTGATGCCCATGTAGAAGATCGTGAAGCCGCCGTCCCGGCGCGGGTCGTTGGGCCCGTCGTAGAGGTGGCCGACCATCGTGGAGATGTTCGCCTTGAGCAGGCCGGAGCCGATCGCGATGAACACGAGGCCGCCGAAGAACGACACGTTGACCGGCAGCGCCAGCAGGAAGTGGCCGATCATGATGATCGAGCCGCCGAGGGCGACGGTCTTCCGGGCGCCGAGGAAGCGGTCGGCGATCCAGCCGCCCGGGAGTGCCAGCAGGTAGACCATCGCGGTGTACACGCTGTACACCGCGGTAGCGGTGGCGAGCTTCATGCCGAGGCCGCCGTCGGTGACGGAGGCGGTCATGTAGAGCACCAGCAGGGCACGCATGCCGTAGTAGCTGAAGCGCTCCCACATCTCGCTCATGAACAGCGTGGCGAGGCCCCGGGGGTGCCCGAGGAAGGTCTTGCCGCCGGAAGAGGCCGGCTGTATGCCGGACTCCATGGTCGTAGACGCCATGAGTAGTGGTTCCTTGCCTGACAGCGTCCGCCAAGGGGGGTGGCGGCGGACGTGGACAGAACCACTCTACGTGGCGACATTTGGCGTTATCAGCTGACAAAAGAGGCCAATTAGGTATGCCGATGGCAAAGAGAGCTACAGATTCCCCTCCATGATCCATGGTACGACGGGCAAAATTCCTTCGGTTGCAAGATCAAAACGGGGGATCTTCGCCGAACGAGCGGTCCGGGCGTGTCGGTTGGGAAGGGATCGCGCTCCGTATAACGATCACGCAGTGTGAACTACCTCACGGCACCAACGGGCATTCCCGCGCGGACTACCATCACCACATGACCTGTGTGCTGCTCGCCGAGGACGACCCGGCGATCTCCGAACCACTCGCCCGGGCCCTGCGCCGCGAGGGCTACGAGGTGCTCGTCCGCGAGGACGGTCCGTCCGCACTGGCCGCGGGGCTCGGGGAGGAGGTCGACCTGATCGTCCTCGACCTCGGCCTGCCCGAGATGGACGGGCTGGAGGTCTGCCGCCGGCTGCGCGCGGACGGCCGCAGCTGCCCCGTCCTGGTCCTCACCGCCCGCGCCGACGAGGTGGACACGGTGGTCGGCCTGGACGCCGGCGCCGACGACTACGTCACCAAGCCGTTCCGCCTCGCCGAGCTGCTCGCCCGCGTCCGGGCCCTGCTGCGGCGCGGCAACGTCGACCAGCTCACCACCGGCGCGCACGGCGTCAAGATCGACATCGAGTCGCACCGCGCCTGGCTCGGCGAGGAGGAGCTCACCCTCTCCGCCAAGGAGTTCGAGCTGCTGCGGGTGCTGGTCCGGGACGCCGGCCGGGTGGTCACCCGCGAGGAGATCATGCGGCAGGTCTGGGACACCACCTGGTGGACCTCCACCAAGACCCTGGACATGCACATCTCCTGGCTGCGCAAGAAGCTCGGCGACGACGCCGCCAACCCCCGCTACATCGCCACGGTGCGCGGGGTGGGCTTCCGGTTCGAGAAGAATTAGCCCCGCCAGGGGCGGCAACCACCAAGGGGAGCGGCAGCGTGAAGCGCCGGATGATCAACTCGCTGCTGTGCGTCGTCCTGGTCGTGGTCGTGGTGTTCTGCGTCCCGCTCGCCCTGGTCGAGAAGCGCACCATCGTCAACGGCGCCCAGGACCGGGTGGACGCCGCCGCCGTCCGGGTGCTCGCCCTGGTGGAGAGCCGGCTCGCCGCCGGGGAGCCGGTCACCGGCGACAAGTTCGCCAACCAGGTCTCCGCGGGCCAGTACGTCGAGGTCGACATCCCCGGCCAGGGCATCGTCGCCAGCGGCAGCCGGCCCGACAGCACCCACCTGCTCAAGGCCGTCGAACGCGGCGCCAGCGGCGAGACCGTCACCGTCGAGCAGTCCCGCGAGGCGGTCGACCACGAGATCGCCAACATGCTGCTGCTGCTCGGCGTGGTCGCGCTGCTCGCCGTGCAGGCCGCCGTCGCCCTCGCCGTCTGGCAGGCCAAACGGCTGGCCCGCCCGCTCACCGACCTCGCCGAGACCGCCGAACGGCTCGGCTCCGGCGACCCGCGCCCGCGCGACCGCCGCTACGGGGTGCCCGAGCTCGACCGGGTCGCCGAGGTGCTCGACACCAGCGCCGAGCGGATCGCCCGGATGCTCACCGCCGAACGCCGGCTCGCCGCCGACGCCTCGCACCAGTTGCGCACCCCGCTCACCGCGCTCTCCATGCGGCTGGAGGAGATCACCGCGCTCGCCGAGGAGCCGGAGACCGTCAAGGAGGAGGCCACCATCGCCCTCCAGCAGGTCGAACGGCTCACCGACGTCGTCCAGCGGCTGCTCACCACCCAGCGCGACCCGCGCAGCCCCACCGCCGTCGCCTTCGACCTCGACGACGTGGTCAAGCAGCAGGTCGGGGAGTGGGGGGCGTCGCTGCGCGGCACCGGGCGGGTGCTCCAGGTCGAGGGCCTGCGCGGGGTCACCGCCGTCGGCACCCCCGGCACGGTCGCCCAGGTGCTGGCCACCCTGATCGAGAACTCGCTGATGCACGGCGCCGGCACCATCACCCTGCGGGTGCGGCCGTCCGGCACGTCGGTGGTCGTCGAGGTGCAGGACGAGGGCCCCGGGGTGCCGGCCGAGCTGGGCAACCGGGTCTTCGAGCGCGCGGTCAGCGGCCGCAACTCCACCGGCATCGGCCTCGCCGTCGCCCGTGACCTCGCGGAGGCGGACGGCGGGCGGCTGGAGCTGCTCTCGCTGCGGCCGGCGGTGTTCGCGCTCTTCCTGGCCCGCAGCCGGCGCGACGGGTGAGCCCGGACGCAGGGGGGAACGGCGTCAGAGCCTGGTGTCCCGGACCACGTCCAGGTCAGTGAAGGTGGGCGGCGCGTCGCAGAGCGCGACCATCTCGCGGTAGATCCGGTCGGTCTCCGGCAGGCCCGAGTTGCGCATCGCGGCCTCGTAGGACGGGAACTCGACGATCTCCACCACGTGCCGCGGGTCGGAGCGGTCGGTGGCGACCATCGCGTGGTCGACGGTGCGCCGCCCCTCAGTCTGGTCGGCCCAGCGGTCCAGCAGGCCGTTGAACTCGTCGACGTGGTCGGTGCGGCAGTCGATGATCTGGACGAAGGTCATGGCGAGCCTCCTGGGGTCCCCCGCGGCCTCGATCGTTCGCCGGCCGTGCTCGCCCTCCGTCACCACTGTCCTCCCGGGACGGCCACGACGGCAACCGGGGGAGCGGGGCGGGCTACTCGGCCTTGGCGTACCGGATCTGCTCGGCGGCCAGCATCAGCTCGGCCTGGGCGACCACGCCGTCGGCCGGAGCGCCCTGGGCGGCCTCGGCGCGGGCCGCGGCGAGCTGCTCCTCGGTCGGCTCCGGGACGGCCTTGAACACCCAGGTCCGGTACGAGATGAAGCGGAACACCGTGCCGAGCCCGAGGCCGCCGACCTTCGCGGCCACCTGCTGGACGTGCGAGGAGAGTCCCAGCACGTACACCGAGAAGCCCAGCACACCGGTCTCGATCAGCATGCCGGCGCCGCTGAACACCAGGAACAGGGTGATCTCCCGCTTGCGCGAGGCGGCGTCGCGGTCCCGGTACAGCCAGTAGCGGTAGCCCAGGTAGTTGGTGGCGATCGCGACCAGGGTGGCGGCGATGTTGGAGCGCAGGGAGGCCAGGTGCAGACCGTTGAGGCAGACCCAGAAGACGGCGAAGTTCACCACGACACCGCTGAGGCCGACCAGGCCGAACTTCACCGCCTCGCCCGACAGGCCGCGCAGTTTCTGCGCCAGCGAGGGTTCCGACGCCGTGGTCGTCGCCATACCGGGCTGCCTCCGTGTGCCTGTGTGCCTGCGGACGAAAGGACGCCGACGGCCTGAGTGCTGTCAACCCCTTGAGCCCTGCGTGCACGCACATGATCGGATCGCGCATATCAGGACCTGGCCGACCAGGCTACCCGGTTCCACCGATCGGCTCAGCCCCTCCGTCGCGTGCATGTGGGCCCGTCCTCAGGGACGCGGCTGCGCGGGGAGCGGTTCCACGGCCTCCGACCGGCCCGGATATCCTGGCGGGGTGACTTCCCCGGGCAACGCGAATTTTCCAGTGGTTGGCATGATCGGCGGCGGGCAGCTTGCCCGCATGGCACACCAGGCGGGCATCCCGCTCGGGATCCGGTTCAAGCTCCTTGCCGACACTCCCCAGGACTCGGCGGCGCAGGTCGTCTCCGACGTCGTCCTCGGCGACTACCGCGACCTCGACACCCTCCGGCGCTTCGCCGAGGGCTGCGACGTGATCACCTTCGACCACGAGCACGTGCCGACCGAGCACCTGCGGGCCCTTCAGGCCGACGGCGTCGCCGTCCGGCCGGGCCCGGACGCGCTGGTCAACGCCCAGGACAAGGGTGTGATGCGGGCCAGGCTCGACTCCATCGGCGTCCCCTGCCCCCGGCACCGGCTCGTCGCCGACCCGGCCGACGTGACCGCCTTCGCGAACGAGGGCGCCGGGTATCCGGTGGTCCTGAAGACCGTCCGCGGCGGTTACGACGGCAAGGGCGTCTGGGTGGTCGGCGACGAGGAGGAGGCCGCGGCCCCGTTCCTGGCCGGCGTCCCGGTGCTCGCCGAGGAGAAGGTCGACTTCGTCCGCGAGCTGGCCGCCAACGTGGTCCGCTCGCCCAGCGGCCAGGCCGTGGCCTACCCGGTGGTGGAGAGCGTCCAGGAGAACGGCGTCTGCGCCGAGGTCACCGCCCCCGCGCCGGACCTCGACCCGGCCCTGTCCGACGAGGCCCAGCAGCTGGCCCTGCGGATCGCCGGCGAGCTGGACATCACCGGCCACCTCGCCGTCGAGCTGTTCCAGACCCGCGACGGCCGGATCCTGGTCAACGAGCTGGCCATGCGGCCGCACAACTCGGGGCACTGGAGCCAGGACGGCGCCGTCACCTCGCAGTTCGAGAACCACCTGCGGGCCGTCCTCGACCTGCCGCTCGGCGACCCCCGGCCGCGTGCCAAGTGGACCGTCATGGTCAACGTCCTGGGCGGCGACTACCCGGACATGTACCACGCCTTCCTGCACTGCATGGCCCGTGACCCCGGCCTGCGCATCCACATGTACGGCAAGGACGTGAAGCCCGGCCGCAAGGTCGGCCACGTCAACGTCTTCGGGGACGACCTCGACGACGTCCGCGAGCGCGCCCGCCACGCGGCCGCCTACCTGCGAGGAACGATCACCGAATGACCTCTCCCGCCACTCCGCTCGTCGGCATCGTCATGGGCTCGGACTCCGACTGGCCCGTGATGGAGGCCGCCGCCCAGGCCCTCGACGAGTTCGAGATCCCCTACGAGGTCGACGTCGTCTCCGCGCACCGGATGCCGCGCGAGATGGTCGCCTACGGCGAGAACGCCCACAAGCGCGGGCTGAAGGCGATCATCGCCGGCGCCGGCGGCGCCGCCCACCTGCCGGGCATGCTCGCCTCGGTCACCCCGCTGCCGGTGATCGGCGTTCCGGTGCCGCTGCGCTACCTGGACGGCATGGACAGCCTGCTGTCGATCGTGCAGATGCCGGCCGGCGTGCCGGTCGCCACCGTCTCGGTGGCGGGCGCGCGCAACGCGGGCCTGCTGGCGGTGCGGATGCTGGCCGCCTTCGACCCCGAGCTGACCGAGCGGATGACCGACTTCCAGGCCGAACTGAACGGCCAGGCCACCGAGAAGGGCAAGAAGCTCCGGGCCAAGGTGGCGGGTTCCTCCTCCTTCGGCTTTGGAAAGTAGTCAAATCGGATAGAACAGCTCGTATGACCTCTGAGCTGTTGGACTCCACCCCCGCTCTGCTGGAGCGCGCCAAGGCCGTCCTCCGCGCCACCCCCGTGGTGGACGGTCACAACGACCTCCCCTGGGCGATGCGCGAGCAGGTCGGCTACGACCTGGACGCGCTCGACCTGGCCGCCGACCAGAGCGCCAGACTGCACACCGACCTCGCCCGCCTCACCGCGGGCGGGGTCGGCGCGCAGTTCTGGTCCGTCTACGTGCCCAGCCGGCTCGCCGGGGACCATGCCGTCAGCGCCACCCTCGAACAGATCGACTTCGTCCACGCCCTGGTCGGCCGCTTCCCCGACCGGCTGCGGCTCGCGCTCACCGCCGACGACCTGGAGGCCGCCCGCGCCGAGGGCCGGATCGCCTCCCTCATCGGCGCCGAGGGCGGCCACTCCATCGACTGCTCGCTCGCCACCCTGCGCGCCCTGTACGCGCTCGGCGTCCGCTACCTGACGCTCACCCACAACGACAACACCCCGTGGGCCGACTCCGCCACCGACGAGCCCGCCGCGGGCGGCCTCACCGCCTTCGGCGAGGAGGTCGTCCGGGAGATGAACCGGCTCGGCATGCTGGTCGACCTCTCGCACGTCTCCGCCGACACCATGCGCGACGCCCTGCGGGTCAGCGAGGCGCCGGTGCTCTTCTCGCACTCCTCCGCGCGCGCCGTCTGTCCCCACCCGCGCAACGTCCCCGACGACGTGCTGGCCCGGCTCGCGGACAACGGCGGCGTCGCCATGGCCACCTTCGTGCCCAAGTTCATCCTGCCCGCCGCCATAGAGTGGACCGCCGCCGCGGACGAGAACATGCGCGCCCACGGCTTCGACCACCTCGACACCACCCCCGCCGCGATGGACTGCCAGCGCGCCTTCGAGCAGGCCAACCCGCGCCCGGTCGCCACGGTCACCACCGTCGCCGACCACCTCGACCACATGCGCGAGGTCGCCGGCATCGACCACATCGGCATCGGCGGCGACTACGACGGCACCGCCTTCCTCCCGGACGGCCTCGACGATGTCGCCGGCTACCCCAACCTGGTCGCCGAACTGCTGCGCCGCGGCTGGTCCGCGACCGACCTCGGGAAGCTCACCTGGCACAACGCCGTCCGCGTGCTGCGTGACGCCGAGGCCGCCGCCACCCGGCTCCGCGCCGGGGGCCGCACCCCGTCCCTCGCCACCCTCAGCGGCCCGCGCGGACTCGACGGCTGACGGCTGACGGCGGGCGGGGCGGCCGGGGCGGTCTGGCGGGGGCGGGGTCAGTCCAGCAGCGGGATCTCGATGGCCGGGCACTTGTCCATGACCATCTCCACCCCGGCGGCGGTGGTCCGCTCGTACGCGGCCTCGTCCACCACGCCGAGCTGGAACCAGACCGCTCCGGCCCCGGCCGCCACGGCCTGGTCCGCGACCTCGCCCGCCAGTTCGCTGTTCACGAACACGTCCACCACGTCGACCGGGAACGGGATCTCGGCGAGCGAGCGGTAGCCCTGCTCGCCGAGGACCGTCTCGGCCTTCGGGTGGACGGGCACGACCCGCTTGCCGTAGCGCTGCAGCACCCGCGCCACGCCGTACGCGGCGCGGGCGGTGTTGGTGGACAGGCCGACCACCGCCCAGGTGTCGCCCTTGGCGGTGAGGATGGAGCGGACCGTCGCTTCGTCGCCGTAGTTCGTCATGGTCGGGGCAACGAGCGGCCGGCGCGGGGGATTCCCCCGGGGCCCGGGGTCAGCTCGGGCGGCCCAGGGCGCGGTAGGTCCAGCCGGCGGCGCGCCAGGCCTCGGCGTCGAGGACGTTGCGCCCGTCGAGCAGCCGGCGCTCGGCGACCACGGCGCCCAGCCCGGCCGGGTCGAGCCGGCGGAACTCCTGCCACTCGGTGAGGTGCAGCACGACGTGCGCGCCCTCGGCGGCCTCCAGCGCGGAGGGCGCGTAGGCGAGGCTCGGGAACATCTTGCGCGCGTTGTCCATCGCCTTGGGGTCGTAGACGGTGACCTGCGCGCCCTGGAGCTGGATCTGGGCGGCGACGTTGAGCGCGGGCGAGTCCCGGATGTCGTCGGAGTTGGGCTTGAACGCGGCGCCGAGGACGGCGACCCGCCGGCCCAGGAAGCCGCCGTCGCACTGCTCGCGGGCCAGCTCGACCATCCGGGAGCGGCGGCGCATGTTGATCGAGTCGACCTCGCGCAGGAAGGTCAGCGCCTGGTCGGCGCCCAGCTCGCCGGCCCGGGCCATGAACGCCCGGATGTCCTTGGGCAGGCAGCCGCCGCCGAAGCCCAGGCCGGAGTTGAGGAACTTGCCGCCGATCCGCTCGTCCAGCGCGAGCGCGGCGCTCAGCTGGGTGACGTCGGCGCCGGCCGCCTCGCAGACCTCGGCCATCGCGTTGATGAAGGAGATCTTGGTGGCCAGGAAGGAGTTGGCGGCGGTCTTCACCAGTTCGGCGGTCGCGTAGTCGGTGACCAGGAACGGCACGCCGGCGGCGATCGGCTCGGCGTACACCTCGCGCAGCAGCCGCTCGGCGCGCTCGCCGCGGGCGCCGATCACGATCCGGTCCGGGCGCAGGGTGTCCTGGACGGCGAAGCCCTCGCGCAGGAACTCCGGGTTCCAGGCGAGTTCGGCGTCCTCGCCGACCGGGGCCAGCGCGGCCAGCCGCTCCGCCAGCCGGCTCGCCGAGCCGACCGGCACGGTGGACTTGCCGACCACCAGCGCCGGGCGGGTCAGATGCGGGGCCAGCGCGTCGATCGCGGCGTCCACGTACGACATGTCGGCGGCGAACTCGCCCTTGCGCTGCGGGGTGTTGACGCAGACGAAGTGCACGTCGCCGAACTCGGCGGCCTCCTGGGCGGAGGTGGTGAACCGCAGCCGCCCGGTCGAACCCTCGTGCCCGGCCACATGCTTGAGCAGCAGTTCGGACAGGCCCGGCTCGTACATCGGGACCCGGCCGGCCGTCAGTGTGGCGATCTTCTCCGGGTCGATGTCCAGCCCCAGCACCTCGAAGCCGAACTCCGCCATGGCGGCGGCGTGGGTGGCGCCGAGATAGCCGGTGCCGATCACGGAGATGCGGAGGGTCACGGTATTCCCTTCGGGCGGGCGTCGGGCGGCACGGCTCCGGGTGGGAGCCGCGCCCACCGATGCTATCCGGCCGACGGGGGAGGACCCAGACGGTCGCACGGGCCCCGGTTTCGGCCGTTGTCCGGGAAGCCCGGCGCACGGGCCCGGGGCGGCGGCACAATACGCCCATGGAGGCGGAGGACGAACAGCCGAACGAGCCCGGGCGGCGGCCGGAACCCTCCGGGCTGAGCCTCTTCGAGCCCAGGGAGCGGCAAGGGGAGAAGCCGGGCGAGTCCGACGGCGAACCGGAACCGGCGGGCCCCGGTGCCGAGCCGCCGTCCCGCCGCCGGCGCACCCGCCGGGTGCTGCTCTGGACCCTCTCCACCCTCCTGGTGCTCGTGATCGGCGGCTGCGGCGCCCTCTGGTGGACGGCCGAGCACTACGCCTCCTCCGTCCACCGCATCCCGGACGCCTTCCCGAGCGTGCCCGAGTCCGCCCAGCCGAAGCCCGTCCCGGGCAGCGGACTCAACCTCCTGCTGGTCGGCCTGGACGCCCGCTCCGACACCCCCGCCACCGGCAGCGCCGCCAAGGCCCCGGCCTGGCGGGCCGGCGCGGCCCGCAGCGACACCATGATGCTGCTGCACCTCTCCGAGGACCGCCGCTCCGCCACCCTGGTCTCGCTGCCCCGGGACACCTGGGTTCCGGTGCCCGGCCACGGCGAGGCCAAGCTGAACGCCGCCTACTCCTGGGGCGGCCCGGCGCTGATGACCGAGACCGTGCAGAACCTCACCGGCATCCGCGTCGACCACCTCGCCGTGATCGACTGGAACGGCTTCCGCGCCCTCACCGACGCGGTCGGCGGCGTCGACATCACCGTGCCGCGCACCATCGAGGGCGTCGGCGAGGCCCGCGCCTGGGAGGCCGGCACCCACCACATGGACGGCGCCACCGCGCTGCTCTACGTCCGGGAGCGCTACGGCCTGCCCGGCGGCGACCTCGACCGCACCAGGCGCCAGCAGAACTTCCTGCGGGCGCTGATGCTCAAGGTCATGGACTCCGGCACGCTCACCAGCCCCGCACGGCTCGGCGGCCTGCTGGGCACGGTCGGCGAGGTGGTCAGCGTCGACGACCGGCTCTCCAACACCGACCTGTACCAACTCGCCTGGAGCCTGCGCTCGCTGCGCGCGGACGACGTGCGCTTCCTGAACGCGCCGTTCGGCGGCTACGCCACCCGGGGCGAGCAGAGCGTGGTGCTGCTGGCCGACCTCCCCGCGGAGCGGCTCTGGGAGGCGATCCGCAACGACCGCACGGAGCAGTACTTCCGCGAGCGCCCCGCCGGCGACACCCTCGGGGCCGACGTCGACTGATCTAGGCAGCCGCAGGTCGGAGGCCTAGGATCTACTTAACGGTAATTAACCGGTGCCACAGCGGCACGACTCTCCGAAGAGGCAGGCATCATGGCGGGCAGCGCAGGGGCGGCGGACTTCGACCTCTTCCGGGTCTCCGAGGAGCACGGGATGCTGCGGGAGGCGGTGCGCTCGCTGGCCGAGGCGAAGATCGCTCCGTTCGCGGCGGAGGTGGACGAGGAGGGGCGGTTCCCGCAGGAGGCGCTCGATGCGTTGCAGGGCAATGA
>NZ_JBIBHU010000049.1:0-31788 GCF_042957205.1 Kitasatospora sp. NPDC008115
GTTCTCAAGGAACGGACGCTTCCTTCAGGCGGCTTTCACACCGGCCCTCCGGGCGCTTCGTTCTTTCGTGTTTCCAGCTTACCAGATGTTTTCCGCTCCGTTTTCCGGAGTTTCATTCATCGGATTCCCGCTGGGGGGATTTCCTTCGACTTCGCTCCGAAGCCTATCAAAGCCTTCGGTGTGCTCAGTCCCGGGATTTACCTTGTCGGAGAGGGCGTGCATTCGATGAAGCACACTCGCCTCGACTCGGCGGTGTCGTAGACACTAACGCCTGAGCCTGACTGATGTCCAGTCGGTCCCAACCGTTCAAACCTACTAGCCCACCCTTACCACGTCAATGGTTTGGCCGGGATGCGAGAAGAGTAGCAGCTCAGGGGCCTGTTGATCACATCGGCTCAGGCCGCGACCGGCTGCAGGTCCGCCCGGTCGGCCGCGTCCAGATCGCCGGTCTCCCCGGCCGCCGCGGCTTTTCGGCCCAGCACCAGCGCGTAGAGGAGGAACGCGACCTCCGCGAGCGCGCCGATGGTGATCCGGGCCCAGGTCGGCAGGCCGGACGGGGTCACGAACGCCTCCAGGACGCCCGACACCGCCAGCACCGTCGCCAGGCCGATCCCCATGCCGACGATCGAGCGGCCCTGTTCGGCGAGCGCGGTGGCCCGGGTGCGCGGGCCGGGGTCGACGATCGTCCAGCCGAGGCGCAGTCCCAGGCCGCCGGCGACGAAGACGGCGGTCAGCTCCAGCAGGCCGTGCGGAATGAGCAGGCCGAGGAAGGTGTCGAGCCGGCCGGCGGAGGCCATCAGCCCGATGCCGAGACCGAGGTTGAGGACGTTGCTCGCCAGCACCCACAGCACCGGCAGGCCGAGCACCACGCCGTAGAGCAGGCACTGCACGGCGATCCAGGCGTTGTTCGTCCAGACCTGGGCAGCGAAGGAGCTCGCCGGGCGGTCGGAGTAATAGGTCTCGTAGGCGCCGCCGGGCCTGGTCATCTCGCGCAGTTCGTCCGGCGCGGCCAGGCTCCCGCGGACCTCGGGATGGCCGGCCACCCACCAGGCGACCAGCGCGGTGGCGAGCAGCGACAGCACCGCGACCGGTATCCACCAGCGGCGCGAGCGGTAGAGCGCGGCGGGGAAGCTCACCGCGTAGTAGCGGGCGACGTCCCGCCAGCCGCTGGTCCGGCTGCCGGTGACCGCGTCGCGGGCCCGGGAGACCAGGCTGGTGAGCCGGCCTTCGAGGGTCGGGTCGGGCGCGGCCGCCTGGACCTTGGCCAGGTGCCCGGTGGCGCGCTGGTACAGGGCGACGAGTTCGTCGGCCTCCTCGCCGGTCGGGCGCCGCTTCCTGGCGAGGGCGTCCAGCCGGGCCCACTCCCCCTGGTGGGTGGCGACGAAGACGTCCAGGTCCATGCGGCGGCTCCATGGTCGGCGCGGGCGCGCGGTCGGGCGGTGCGGACAGGTGGGCCCAGCATGCCAGGGCCGGACGGTGCGACGGCCCCCGGGACCTCACTTCCCGGCGGGCTCCGCGGACCCGTATGTTGACGGCAGCAGATCTCGGGATCGTGGGGGCCGATCCGCCGGATTCCCCGCCACGGACCGCGTACCACCGACGGGAACGGACAGGTGTCTTGAGCGACCTGGTGACGGGCGAGGCGGTCGTCCTCGGCCTGCGCGCGGCGAAGCTTCCGAGCCGGGGGCTGGCCATCGCACTGGACCTCACCGTGCAGATCGCCGGACTGGTGGCGACGACCCTGCTGCTGAGCCTGGTCCTGGTCGACCTGGACGGAGCGGCGGTCGCCGCCGTGACGATCGGGCTCACCGTCTTCTTCCTGGTGGCGCTGCCGGTCATGATCGAGACGCTGACCCGGGGACGTTCGCTGGGGAAGGCCGCGCTGGGGCTCCGGGTGGTGCGCAGCGACGGCGGGCCGGTGCGGTTCCGGCACTCGCTGGTGCGCGGGCTGATCGGCTTCCTGGAGATCATCGTGCTGTTCGGGGTACCGGCGGTGGTCTGCTCGGTGGTGTCCACGGACGGCAAGCGGCTGGGCGACGTGTTCGCGGGGACGCTGGTGGTCCGTGAGCGGGTACCCGGCGGGAGCGGGGCCGCGATCTCGCTGCCGCCGGTGAACCCGCAACTGCTCCAGGCGATCGGCGGCGAGCTGGTCGCGCTGGACCTCTCCGCCGTACCGGAGCCGCTCTGGCTGGCCGTCCGGCAGTTCCTCGGGCGGATCGGCGAGCTGGACCGGGCCGTCGCCCATCAGATGTCCGCCCGGCTCGCGGACGACCTGGCGGCCCGCACCGGCCACCCGGTCCCGTACGGGGTGCACCCGGCGGCGTACCTGGGCGCGGTGCTGACCGAGCGCCAGCGACGCGAGTGGAGCCGGGCGCAGGGATACGCGTTCCAGCAGGGCCCCGCCCAGCAGCAGGCCTGGGCGCCGGCCCCACCGAGCACCCCGTCCGCGCCGCCCGCCCCGCCGACGCCTCCGGCCTCCGGCACCGGTTTCGCCCCGCCCGCCTGAGCCAGCCCGGGACCGCCCGAGACCGCCCGAGACCGCCTAGCCGAGCCCCTCGCCGTACCCGAACTCGGCCGGCCACGGGTTCGGCGGCGACTCCAGCTCCTCCAGCTCGACCCCGCCCGCCGCCAGGACGACGTCCCCCGCCAAGTGCACCACCTGCTGCTCGCCCGTCTCCAGGTCCGCGACCTGGTAGCGCTCGACGACCAGCGGCCCCGAGTCCGTCGCGTGCGTGTCGACGCCCTCCAGCAGCCAGCCCTGGTCGAAGGTGCGCGGCGCCAGCACCGGCTCGGTGAACGCCACCAGCCGCACCCGCGCGCTCGCCCCCTCCCGCAGCCGCAGCAGCCGCGCGGTGGCGACCAGGAACCCGGGCGAGCGCCCGGCGAAGCCGTGGGCCCGGTCGTGCCCCTCCACCGCCTGCTCACCGGCCGGGTCCGCCGCGTCGGCCCGTACCCAGGCGACCCCGTCGACGGCGCCGCCGCGGACCTGCCAGCCGCCGGCCCGCAGCTCCATCCGCAGCGGCCGGGCCCGCGAATCCAGGGTGAGGTCCACCGTGCCGAGGACGCGGCCGTCCGGCGCGTACGTCTTGGAGACGTACCGCCAGCCGACCGGGCCCGGAGCGCAGCTGAACCGCTCCTCGCCGAGCAGGACGTGGTCGTGGGTGTCGTGGAGCGAGTACCGGCCGTTGGGCATGCCCGAAAGCCTACGTCCGGGCCGGGGCGACGACTTCGGACGGGCCGTGCAACCTCCCCCGGACTCCCCGCATCAGGGAGGTGAGTGCCGCACCCGCGGCACCGGCGGAAGGGAGCATCCATCAATGGCGAAGCAGACCCGCGACGCCGATTTCACGGCGTTCGTCGCGGCTCGGGCGCCGTGGCTCCGCAAGGTGGCCTACCTGCTCTGCGGCGACTGGCACCGCGCGGACGACCTCGTCCAGGAGTCGGTCACCAAGCTCTACGTGCGCTGGGGCCGGATGTCCAAGGTGGACAACCTCGACGGCTACGTGCGGACGGTGCTCGTCAACACGTTCCTCGCCGAGCAGCGCTCGCCGTGGGGGCGGTGGTCGGCACGCCGCCGCGACGCGGCCCTCCCGGAACGGGCGGCGGTCGTCCCGGACCCGGACGTCTCGGTCGACCTCCGTGCCGCACTGTCCGCCCTGCCGTCCCGTCAGCGGGCCACGGTGGTCCTGCGCTACTACTGCGACCTCACCATCGAGCAGACCGCCGCCGCGATGGGGTGCTCCACCGGCAACGTCAAGAGCCAGTCCTCCCGGGGCCTGCACGCGCTGCGCCGGCTCCTCGACCACGAGACCGTCGCAGCGGCGGCCGGTCCCTCCGAAAGGATCACATCGTGAACGACCCGTACGACGGTTCCTCCTCGCTGTCCGCGGCCGAGCAGCGGCTGGCCGCCGAGCTCACCGCGCTGGCCGACTCCCCGGCGCCCGGCATGGCCTCCGACACCTCCTGGGCGGTCCGGGCCGGGCGCTCCCGGCTGATGCGCCGGCGCCTGGCCGTGCTCGGCGCGGTGACGGCGGTGACGGTCGGCGCCGCCACCCTCGGCGCCAGTTGGCCGGAGAGCCCCTCCGGCTCCACCGTCGCGGCGGCCTCCGCCGCGACCAACACCAACCCCGTCGGGCCCCGGGTCGGCCCGGACACCGGCCACGACCCGCTCGTGGTGCAGGCCACCTTCGGCTGGGTGCCCGCCGGCTTCGACGACTTCACCTACAACAAGGGGTTCAGCGGGCAGCCGGAGATGTCGCAGGTCAAGGTCATCGGCCCGAAGCGGGCGGGCTCCACCGACGAACTCAACCGCCAGTTGCTCTTCCTGAGCGTCTACGCGCCCGGGGTGGAGCCCCCGCTCGACCTCGGGTCCGGCCCCGGGTACCGGGTGGACACCGACCCGATCAACGGCCGGCCGGCGTACTGGCTCGGCACCGCGCCGGGCGACCCGTCCGGCGGGATCCTGGACCGGACGCTGCGCTTCAAGGTCGCCGACGGCCGCTGGGCCGAGCTGCACGGCTCGTACATGAGCGACGCGGACAACGTCGCGGACGTGCTGGTGCAGGCCGCCGCCGAGGTCCAGGCCGCGCCCCAGGCGGTGGCCCTGCCCTTCACGATCACCGACGTGCCGGCCGGCCTGGTCCGCTCGGGGTCGAGCCTGGCCTACGGCCCCGGGAGCGCCTCGGGCTACCCGTGGACGGCGTCCGTCGGCTTCACCCTGAACGGCAAGCCGATCTCGGTGACCGCCCACCCCGACACCGCGCCGGCCCCGGCGCCGAAGAGTCTCCTCACTGCCCCGAACGGCCTCTCGGCCGCGGAGGTGGCGAAGGCCTGCAAGAGCTCCAACGGCGTCAGGATCTGCGTCTCGGCGGGGCAGGACGGGGAGGCGCCGTTCACCTCGATCGGCGGCTTCAACGGCCTGCTCGACCGGGTCACCTCGCTCGGCACCGACGAGAACGCCTGGACCACGGAGGTCCTCAACTGAACCCGTTCCGCGCACGCCGGTGGCCGGCACTCCCCCACGGGGCAGTGCCGGCCACCGGCGTGCGTCGGCGCGGGGCCGATCAGTAGCGGTACTGCTCCGGCTTGTACGGGCCCTCGACCGGGACGCCGATGTAGTCGGCCTGCTCCTGGCTGAGGGTGGTCAGCTTCACGCCCAGCGCGTCGAGGTGCAGGCGGGCGACCTTCTCGTCCAGGTGCTTCGGCAGGACGTAGACGCCGATCGGGTACTGCGCGGTCTTCGTGAACAGCTCGATCTGGGCGATCGTCTGGTTGGCGAAGGAGTTGGACATCACGAACGACGGGTGGCCGGTCGCGTTGCCCAGGTTCAGCAGGCGGCCCTCGGAGAGCACGATGATGGTGCGGCCGTCGGCCTTGCGCCACTCGTGGACCTGCGGCTTGACCTCGGTCTTCACGACGCCGTCGAGCTTGGCCAGGCCGGCCATGTCGATCTCGTTGTCGAAGTGGCCGATGTTGCCCACGATGGCCTGGTGCTTCATCCGCTCCATGTGGGAGGCCATGATGATGTCCTTGTTGCCGGTCGTGGTGATGAAGATGTCGGCGATCTCGACGACGTCCTCAAGCGTGGCGACCTGGTAACCGTCCATCGCGGCCTGCAGCGCGCAGATCGGGTCGATCTCGGTGACGATGACCCGGGCGCCCTGGCCGCGCAGCGACTCGGCGCAGCCCTTGCCGACGTCGCCGTAGCCGCAGACGACCGCGACCTTGCCGCCGATCAGGACGTCGGTGGCGCGGTTGATGCCGTCGATCAGCGAGTGGCGGCAGCCGTACTTGTTGTCGAACTTCGACTTGGTGACCGAGTCGTTGACGTTGATCGCCGGGAACAGCAGCTTGCCGTCGCGGTGCATCTCGTACAGGCGGTGGACACCGGTGGTGGTCTCCTCGGTGACGCCCTTGATGGTGGCGGCGACCTCGGTCCACTTGTTCGGGGTCTCCACGAGCGTGCGGTTGAGCAGCTCCAGGATGATGCGGAACTCGTCGTTGTCCGCGGTGGACGGGTCCGGCGCGGCACCGGCCTTCTCGAACTCGACGCCCTTGTGGATCAGCAGCGTGGCGTCACCGCCGTCGTCCAGGATCATGTTCGGGGTCTGGCCGTTCGGCCAGGTGAGCGCCTGCTCGGTGCACCACCAGTACTCGTCCAGGGTCTCGCCCTTCCAGGCGAAGACCGGCACGCCCTGCGGGTTCTCCGGGGTGCCCTCCGGGCCGACCGCAATGGCGGCGGCGGCGTGGTCCTGGGTGGAGAAGATGTTGCAGGAGCACCAGCGGACCTCGGCGCCGAGGGCGGTGAGGGTCTCGATGAGCACCGCGGTCTGCACGGTCATGTGCAGCGAACCGGTGATCCGGGCGCCGGCCAGCGGCTGCGACGCGGCGTACTCGGCGCGGATGGACATCAGGCCGGGCATCTCGTGCTCGGCGAGCTGGATCTCCTTGCGGCCGAACGGGGCCAGGGAAAGGTCGGCGACCTTGAAGTCACCGGTGATGTCGGTCGACATGCGTCTGCTCCTCGTGTGACGGGTGGGGCGTGGCCAAGGTCCTGGTGTGCGTCACAACACGGCGGGCCGCGCGGGTGTGCGGCGACGCCAGGGCGACCGGCCCGCGGCACGGTCCACCGGCGCGGCACGGATGCCCTGTTGCTCGGCACAAACCGTCGGAGGACCTCTCTCCCTCGACCGGCCGCGCACCCCCTCGGGGGCGGGCCGCCGATCGACCGCCATCAGCAGCGACGTTCTGGCTCTGGGGACGAATCTACACCGACGGCCCCGGGCGGCGGCCCGCTACGGCCGTTTTCGGCCTCCCGCACCGCCGCCGCCCGGCGCCCCTCAGTGCGCTCCGCCGGGGACCGGCCCGCCGGGCGTCGCGTGCGGGTCTTCGCCCGCCGCCTCCTTCTCCGCGCTGTAGATGTCCGGCTCCAGGTAGATCGCCCGGGCGATCGGCACCGCCCGCCGGACCCGCACCTCGGCGGCGTCGATGGCCTCCGCGACCTCGGCGGCCGTCGAGTCGGCCGGGACGGCGATCTTGGCGGCGACCAGCAGCTCCTCGGGGCCGAGGTGCAGGGTGCGCATGTGGATGACCCGGTCGACCGAGTCGTGGTCGACCAGCGCGTCACGGATCCGGCCCACCGTCTCGGGGTGGGCCGACTCGCCGAGCAGCAGCGAGCGGGTCTCGATCGCCAGCACGAACGCGATGGCGATCAGCAGCAGGCCGATGCAGAGCGTGCCGATGCCGTCCCAGACCGCGTCCCCGGTGATCACGGTCAGGCCCACGCCGAACAGCGCCAGCACCAGGCCGATCAGCGCGCCGGTGTCCTCCAGCAGCACGACCGGCAGCTCGGGCGCCTTGGCCCGGCGGATGTACGACGTCCAGCCGTGCGTCCCCTTGTCCTTGGCGGCCTCGCGGAACGCGGTGAAGAAGGACCAGCTCTCCAGCGCGATGGCGAACACCAGCACGCCCACCGGCCAGTACCAGTTGTCCAGCTCGTGCGGGTGGGCGATCTTCTCGTAGCCCTCGTAGACCGCGAACATGCCACCGACGCTGAACAGCACGATCGACACCAGGAACGCGTAGATGTACCGCTCGCGCCCGTAGCCGAACGGGTGCTCGGGGGTGGCGGCCCGCTGCGCCCGCTTGCCGCCGACCAGCAACAGCACCTGGTTGCCCGAGTCGGCCAGCGAGTGGACGCCCTCCGCGAGCATCGAGGACGAGCCGGAGAACGCGAAGGCCACGAATTTGCTCACCGCGATGCCCAGGTTCGCGGTGAGCGCCGCGAGAAGCGCCTTGGTACCGCCTTCGGTGCTCATGCCCGGAAGGTCCCTCCGTCGGGGGCCGTCCGTACGGCCCGTGCCGGACGCCCGGTCTACCGGGTCGTCGTCGACCGCATACGGTACCGGGCCGCCCGCCGCGGGCTCAGGACCGTACTGCGGCGAGGCCCAGGTAGACGGCGGCGAAGTCGGTGAGCGCGACCAGGTCGACCAGCGCGTGCAGCGGGTCGGAGCGGCGGCTGGCGTACTCGGTGAGCCGGACGTCGTGGGCGGTGGCGAGCCGGTGCGCCCGGGTGGCGCCGAAGCTGCGCGGGCCGGCGTCGTCGGCCGGCACCTCGCCGGGGCCGCCGTCCGCCTCCCCCGCCCCGCCGGGACCGGACGGCGCCGCGGCGGACTCGCCGGGGACGTGCCGCAGCAGCAGGACCTGGAGGTGCAGCGGGTCCGGCTCCTCGACCCGGTCGCGGAAGAAGTCGTCGGGGTCGGCGCCCGCGCCGAGCTGCCCGGTGAACATGCCGCGGTGCGCGGTGAGCGCCTGCGGCAGCAGGCCCGCCAGGGCGGGGCGGCCGGCCCGGTCGGCGAGCTGGGCGGCGAACCGGACGGCCGCCGCGCCGGCCACCGGGCCCTCGGCCCAGAGCAGCGGAACGGTCCCGGCCAGCCGGGCGGCCAGCCCCTTGGCCGGGTTGGTGTACGCGGCGGCGTCCGGGCGGCAGCGCACGGCGGTGGCGTCCAGCAGGTCGGCGGTGAGCGGCAGCGCGTCGTAGGCCAGCTGGGTGACGCCGAGCTTCTGGGTGAGCGCGAGCATCGGCGCGAGGTGGGCCCAGAGCGCGGCCGGGTCCTCGGCGGGCAGGTCCGGCTCGGCGGACCCGGGGCCGCCGGGCGCACCGGCACCGGCCTCGGCGGACTCGACGGCGGACGGCACGAAGGGCAGTGGCAGCGCGCGGACCTGGAGCGCGGCCTCGGCGAGCGGGCTGCCCTCGGGCGCGGTGACGACGATCGCGCAGCCGCGCGCGTAGGCCTGCTCGGCGAGCGCGACCAGGCCCCGTTCGCCGCCGCCGGCGGAGCTGATCACCAGCAGGTCGAGCGGGCCCGCCCAGCCGGGGAGCTGCCAGGCCAGGCCTGCGGTGAAGGCGGCCGGGGCGGTGGCCCGGTCGGGGCGTGGGACGGGCGCGGCGTCGGTGGGCGGCAGCGGGGCGATCAGGCTCGCGGTGCCGGCCAGGGCGGCCAGCATCTCGCCGGCGGTCAGCGCGCTGCCGTGCCCGGCGACCAGGACGGCGCGCGGGCGGCCGTCGGGGCGCAGCCGGTCCAGGCCGGCGGCGTCGGCGAGCCGCAGGGCGGTGCGGACCCGGGCGCCGGAGCCGGCGAGGGCGAGCAGCGCGCGGTCGTGGTCGGCGCGCTGGAGGGCGGCCGGGTCGTCGAGCAGGGTGTCGTCGAGCATGCGGCGGGCCTCCGGCAGGTGGCTGGGCGCTGAGGACGGCGGGCGGCGGACGCGGGGCGGGGCCGCCCCTCCAGGATCAGGCCGGGCGGCGGGCCTCGTCCACCAGCAGGACCGGGATGCCGTCGCGCACCGGGTAGACGAGGCCGCAGCCCTCACCGGTGCAGACCAGCTCCGGCTGCTCCTCGGTGCCGCCCTCGGTGAGCGCGGCCCGGCACTGCGGGCAGACCAGGATCTCCAGCAGGAAGGATTCGAGCTTCATGGCGTTCGGTCTCCGGTCTCGGTGCGGGGGGTCGGCGGGGCGGCACAGCGGTGCCCCGGCCGAGAGGAAACCCTACCGGCCGGGGCACCGGGGCCGTACGTCAGGCGCGGACCACGGCCAGCACGCCGTCGCGCAGCTCGGCCATCCTCGCCGGGTCCTTCGCCTCGACGTTCAGGCGCAGCAGCGGCTCGGTGTTGGAGGCGCGCAGGTTGAACCACCAGTCCGGCCCGGCCACGGTGAGGCCGTCCAGCTCGTCGACGGTGGTGCCCTCGACGGCGAAGGCGGCCCGGACGGCGGCGGTGCGGCCGGCCTGGTCGGCGACGGTGCTGTTGATCTCGCCGGAGGCGGCGTACCGGTCGTACTCGGCGGTCAGCTCGGACAGGGTGCCCGGCTGTCCGCCGAGGGCGGCCAGCACGTGCAGCGCGGCGAGCATGCCGGTGTCGGCGCGCCAGAAGTCGCGGAAGTAGTAGTGCGCGGAGTGCTCGCCGCCGAAGACGGCGTCGGTGACGGCCATCTCCTGCTTGATGAAGGAGTGGCCGACCCGGGTGCGCACGGGGCTGCCGCCGAGCTCGCGGACCACCTCGGGCACGGTCCAGGAGGTGATCAGGTTGTGGATGATGGTCGGCTCGGCCTCGCCGGCGGCCTTGGCGCGGGCGATCTCGCGGGCGGCGACCAGCGCGGTGATGGCCGACGGGGAGACCGGCTCGCCGCGCTCGTCGACGACGAAGCAGCGGTCGGCGTCGCCGTCGAAGGCGAGGCCGAGGTCGGCGCCGACCTCACGGACCTTGGCCTGGAGGTCGACCAGGTTCTTCGGGTCGAGCGGGTTGGCCTCGTGATTGGGGAAGGTGCCGTCCAGCTCGAAGTACATCGGGACGAGATCGATCGGCAGGCCGTCGAAGACGGTGGGCACGGTGTGGCCGCCCATGCCGTTGCCGGCGTCGACCACGACCTTCAGCGGGCGGACGGCGGTGAGGTCGACCAGGCCGAGCAGGTGGTCGGCGTAGCCGCGCAGGGTCTCCCGCTCGGAGAGGGTGCCCGGCCGGACGTCGCGGACCGGGACGGTGACGGTGTCGTCCTCGCCGGTCCAGGACTCGACCAGCTCGCGGATCTCGGCGAGGCCGGTGTCCTGGCCGACCGGGGCGGCGCCGGCCCGGCAGAGCTTGATGCCGTTGTACTCGGCCGGGTTGTGGCTGGCGGTGAACATCGCGCCGGGCAGGTCGAACGCGCCGCTGGCGTAGTACAGCTGGTCGGTCGAGCAGAGGCCGATCCGCACGACGTCGGCGCCGTAGCCGGCCGCGCCCTCGGCGAAGGCCAGGCTCAGCGACGGGGAGGAGGGGCGCATGTCGTGGCCGACCACGATCGCGGTCGCGCCGGTGACCTGCACGAACGCGGCGCCGAAGGCGCGGGAGAGGCTCTCGTCCCACTGGTCCGGGACGACGCCCCGTACGTCGTACGCCTTCACGAGCTGCTTGAGGTCGCGCACTGCGGCTCCACCCTGGTTCTGTGTCTGATCGGCGAACGCGCCGGGCCTGGCCGGCGGGCTGATCGCCCGTGGTCACGATACGACCGGGCGCGGCGGCGGCCGCCACCCGGTACAGGGGGGCAGCGTACCCGGGCGGGCGGAACGGTTCGTGCGGGGGCGGGAGCCGGACGCGGGCGGGAGCGGGCCGGGCGGGGGCTCAGTTGTCGGGCGAGCGGAGCACCCGCAGGTGGCCGCGGCGGTGCCCTCCGGTGGACTCGCCCTCGGGGGCGCGGCCCTGACGCGGGGTCTGCGGGCGGGCGGCCTCGCGGACGGCGTTGGCGAGCGCCTCCAGGTCGTCGCTGCTGCGGCGCAGCGGTCCGGCCTCGGCGGCGAGCCGGACCACCTCCCAGCCGCGCGGGGCGGTGAGGCGCTCGGCGTGCTCGGCGCACAGGTCGTAGCAGTGCGGCTCGGCGTAGGTGGCGAGCGGTCCGAGGACGGCGGTGGAGTCCGCGTAGACGTACGTCAGCGTCGCGACGGCCGGACGGCCGCACGCGGTCCGCGAACAACGACGTACAGAGCTCACGAGGGTGGACGGTACAGCACTCCTTGCCGGGGAGCGAAGACCGCCTGTCCGGAGGGTGTGCCGTGTCGTCGTCCGCGCGCCGCCCCGGCGCTCCGCTCGCCCCGGGCGAACAGCTGCGGGGGTGGTCCACTTCCTGGCGTCCAAGGACTACTCTCGGCAGTGATATGGACAGCTCCGCACCGCAGTCATCAACGGGCCCCTCACGCCGCCCGCGGCACCGTGACCGGCACGGCCGGGGTCTGCGCGGCCCGCTGGCGCCGCCGCAGGTCCCGATCTCGCTCACCCGCTCCGAGTTGTTCGACGACTACGTGCGCGAGTCGGTGGAACGGCTGGAGCGGCGCTGGCCGCAGCTGATCGAGGTGGAGTTCGCCGTCCAGGAGGTGCCGCTGCACGAGCCGGACGGCACCGATCCGGACGGCGGGGTGCCGCTGGGCCGGGTCTCGCCGGGCCGGCAGGGGCGCAAGAGCCAGATCGTGGTGTACCGGCGGCCGGTGGAGATCCGGGCGAAGTCGCGGGAGGACCGCGCGGCGCTGGTGCACGAGATCCTGATCGAGCAGGTGGCGGAGCTGCTCGGGCTCTCCCCCGACGCCATCGACCCGCGCTACGACGAGGACTGAGCCGGGAACGACGGAGGGGCCGCACCCGTGATCGCGTGATCGGGTGCGGCCCCTCCGTCGTCCTCGCGGCGTCAGCGCAGGACCACGCCGGGGTCCTGCGAGGCCTGCGGGACCTTGACGCTGGAGCGGTCGTCGCGCAGTGCCTGGACGGTGAACATCGGTACGTCCTTGGTGGTGATCGCGAGCATCCGGGCGGCGGCGACCGGGCCGCCGGAGACGGTCTCCACGGTGAGCGCGTAGCTTCCGTTCAGTCCGGCGGGCTCGGGCGCCGGGACGGCGACGGTGCCGCCGGCCGGCAGTTGGACGTCCTGGGTGGCGGGGGTGCCGCCGCCGGTGCCGGCCGAGGCGGTGACCCGGACGGTGGCGGCCTCGCCGGTGGAGGTGAGGAAGAGCGTGGACGCGCCGCCGCCCCGGTTGTCGGCGACGGTGGCGCGGGCGCCGACCGGCACGGTGCCGGCCAGCCAGGCCGAGTCGGTCTTGCCGTTGGCCGCGGCGCGGTCGATCCGCAGGCCGGCCACCACCGGGGTGGGGTGCTTGTCGTCGGTGGGCGAGAGCCGCAGTCCGGCGACCTCGTCGCGGGTCACCTTGCCGAGGTCGACGGCGGCCACCATGCCGGCCTTGACGTGGATGGACTCGTTGCCGGCCGGGGTGAACCAGCCGTTCGTGCCGGAGAGCTCGATCTTCAGGTCGGCGTCGTCCTCCGGCGGGGCCCAGACGACCAGCCGGGCGGACGCGGTGTCGGCGGGCAGTCCGGGCAGCACCTGGACGGGCGCCGGGTCCGCGGAGGCGGGCACCCAGTCGGCGCCCTTGCTGCCGTCGGCGGCGTGCAGGGCGGCGCCGACCCGGCCGGTGCGGGCGACCACGTGCACGGCGAGGTCGGCGACCTGGCCCTTGCTCAGGGTGGGCAGCAGCACCGACTGCGAGCTGCCGGGGGCGATGCTGATGCCGTTGGCGGCGTCGTTCTCGATCAGGCCCTTGTCGCCGTAGAGCTTGATGTCGACCACGGCGGCGCCGGCCTCCGCGTTGACCAGGCTGATGTAGTCGTTGCGGCCCTCGGCGGTGGAGGCGCCGGCGAACCAGAAGCCGGTACCGGACGGCGTGCAGGTGATCCCGGACAGGCCGAGGCCGCGCTGCTCGGTGACGGTGGTGGTCTGGGTGACGGTGAAGCCGGGGGCGAGCGCGCCGGTGGCGACGGCCCCGGAGCCGGGGGCCAGGTCGCCGTTGGCGGCGGGGGCGGTCACCGGGGTGCCGGGCTTGGCCAGGGTGAGCCGGGCGTCGGCGGGCGCGGCGTCCTTGTCGGGGGCCGGCGCGGGTGCGGCGGCGGGGGCCGTGGGCGCGCCGGTGGCGGCCGGGGCGGTGGCCCCGGCGTCCGGGGCGGCGGTGGCCGGCGGGGCGGCGGGCGCGGCCGCGTCGGAGAGCCAGCCGGCGCCGCCGGAGGCCTCGCCCGCGCCGGGCGGGGTGTACGCGGTGAGGGTGGTGGAGCCGGTGAGGCCCTGGAGCGGCTGCGGGCAGACCGCGGTGCTCCGCTCGACCTGCGCCGAGGTGGCGGTGGCCCGGTCGGTGGCGGCCGGGGTGGCCGGCGGGCGGAGCTCGGCGATGCCGAACACCGCCGCGAGCACCACGCCCGCGGCCAGCAGCGACCGGGTGGTCCTCGCCGCGCCGGAGCCCCTCGGGGCGGGGGCGCCGTCGAAGGCCCCGGTGGACGCGGCCGCGGGGGCGGTGCCCGGCGCGGCGGACTTCTTCCTGAAGGCGGGCTTCTTCATCGCGGGTCAGCTCCCCGATCCGTGGTGGTGCGGGTACCGGCCGGGGCCGTTCGGGTCATGGGGCTCGTTCGGGTCCGGCTGCTCGTAGTAGGGCTCGGCCTGCTGCCCGGGCACCCAGGGCTGCTGGCCTGCCTGCTGGCCCGGCTGCTGCCGGCCCATCTGCTGGTACTGGTCGTAGCCGTACTGCTGCTCCGCCGGGTACGCCGGGTAGCCCTGCTGCTGGTAGCCGTCCTGGCCGCCGTACCCCTGGCCGCCGTACGGCGCGCCCACCGGCTGCTGCGCGGCGTAGGGGTCGTAGCTGTAGGGGTCGGCCTGCGGGTACGCCTGGTACGGGTCGGTGTACGGCTCGGCCTCCTGCGCGGCGGCGGCCTGGGCCGCCGCGGCCTCCGGTTCGCCGGCGGACTGCGCCGGAATCGCGCCCGGCCGGCCCTCGTACACCCCGGCGTCCGGCTCGTCGGTGTCCGGGACCTCGCCCTCGGCGCCCTCGGCGCGCTCGGCCATCCGGCGGGCCCGGCGGCTGCCGGGGGCCGGGGCCTGCGCCTGGGCGGCGGCGGCCAGCGCGGCGGCCTCGACCACGCCCTCGGGCAGGTCGTCGTCCTTGTGGCTGCGCCGGCCGGGCAGGGCCAGCACCAGGACGGTCAGGCCGAGCAGCAGCTGGGCCCAGATCCAGCCGGTGTGCAGCAGGCCGGCCTCCCGGGTGACGACCAGCTTGCCGCCGCCCGCCGGGAGCTTGAAGCCCTGCGCCCAGCCGTCGACGGTGACCGGCTCCAGGGCGGTGCCGTCCAGGGTGGCCTTCCACTGCGGGGCGGCGGACTCGGCGAGGCGCAGCACCCGGCCGTCGGGGCCGGCCGGCAGCGTGGTGTCGAGGTCGCGCTCGCCGGACGGGACGACCACGGGGACGGTGCCCGGGGCGGTGATCAGCGCGCGGGTGGCGGGGGTGCCGTCGACCTGCCAGAGCGCGGCGCCGCCGTCCTGGTTGGCCTTGACCAGGCCGGGGGTGGTGTCCAGGACGTCCTTGAAGGCGCCGATCAGCGGCTGGTCGACCAGCACGTAGGCGATGCCGTAGCGGGAGAGCGCGCCCGCCTGGTCGGCACCGGAGCCGGCCAGCAGGCTGCCGACCGTGCGGTCCAGGCCGGCCGTGGTGCCGGTGGCCGGGTCGACGGTGGACTCGGCCTGGCCGAGCGTCAGACCGGCGCCGCGGACCACGGTGTAGGCGACCGAGCCGCCCTTCGGGTCGCCGGTGACGACCAGGGTGCGGGAACGGTCGGTGGTGCCGGCCTGCTCGGCGATGAACGCGGGCACCTGGGCGCCGCGGCCGCGGTGCAGCGGGCCGTCGGCGCCGGTGACGGCCCACCAGAGGCCGGTGCCCAGCGGGGCGAGCAGCGCGGCGGCCACCACCAGGGCGGCGACCGGCTGGCGCCAGCCGAAGGCGATGCCGGCCACGCGGGCGTTGGCGCCGTCGGCACCGATCGCGGCGGCGGCCAGCAGGGCGACGCCGGCCAGCAGGGTGGCGGGGCCGGACCACGCGGGCACGGCCGGGCCGCCGGAGGCGGGGGTGACCGAGGTGCCGGCCACCGCGACGGCGAACAGCAGTCCTGCGCCGGCGGCGCCCCAGGCGGCGAGCACCGCGCGGCGGCGGTCGGCGCGCAGCAGGGCGGCCAGCGCGGAGAGCACCACGCCGGCGGAGAGCCAGACCGGCGGCACCCCGGCGCCGCCCGGGTTGACCAGCAGCAGCCCGGTGGCGGTCGGGCCGGCCCCGTGCAGGCCGGGCAGGCCCGCCTCCAGCAGCAGCCACTGCGGGTGCGCGAGCACCTGGAGCGACCAGGGCGCCAGCACGCCGACCGGCACCGCGAGGATCACCAGGACGCGCAGGCCGAGCAGGCGCAGCGCGGTGACGCCGGAGCCGAAGGCGCCGCCGCGGACCACGGCGGCGACCAGCATCGCCAGGCAGAGCGGAACGGCCAGCGCCCAGACCAGCGGCACGAAGGCGGTGGCCAGGGTGAGCAGCAGGACGGTCATCCAGGCGGAGCGCCAGCCGGGGCGGGCGCCCTTGGCGGCGCTCTCGTCGCGGATGCCGAGGCCGGCGGTGATCGCGGCGGCGCGGGCCAGCGGCGGCAGCAGCACGGCGAGCACGGCGGTGCCGATCCGGCCCTGGGCGAGCGCGCCGGTGGCGGCGGGCAGCAGCGCGTAGGTGGCGCTGGCCCAGGCGCGGACCAGCTTGGAGTCGATCAGCGGCCGGGAGACCAGGTAGGCGCTGACGGCGGAGAGCGGGACGGCGAGGACGACCAGCAGGGTGACCGCGAGGTCGGCGTGGTCGAACAGCATCCAGGAGAGGATCGACAGCACCGCGAGGTAGGGCGGTGCGGCGGCGGTGGAGCCGGTGCCGACGGGGTGCCAGGCGTCGGCGTAGGCCGACCAGAGCCCGGCCGCGCCGTCGGTGGCGGGCAGCAGGGCGCCGCCGAACAGGGCGTCACCGCCGAGCAGGCCGCGGCAGGCGACCAGGGCGAACACCAGCAGGGCCGCGAACAGCACCGGGGCGGGGCGCCGGACCAGCTTCTTGAGCAGCGCGAACTGCTCGACGACCAGGTCCTCGGCGTCCTCGTCGCCGCCGGCCTCGGCGGTGCCGTGCCGGCCGGCGCCGGCGTCGTCGCCGCCCCCTATGCCGAGCGAGCCGATGGCGCCCTCGACGGCGAGCCGGGCGGTGGCGCCGGGTGCGGGGAAGAGCGTGCGGTCGTCCAGGGCGTCGGCGGCGCGGCCGCGGGCGCGGCGTTTGCGGGCGGCCAGCAGCCGGGGCAGCCTGACGAGTTCGTGGCCGAGGCCGGCGAGTTCGTCGAAGGCCTGCTTGGGGTCCTTGCCGAGCAGGTTGGCGACCACCCGCAGCAGGGTGCCG
The DNA here is from genome assembly GCF_042957205.1 of Kitasatospora sp. NPDC008115. Classification (NCBI taxonomy): domain Bacteria; kingdom Bacillati; phylum Actinomycetota; class Actinomycetes; order Kitasatosporales; family Streptomycetaceae; genus Kitasatospora; species Kitasatospora sp. NPDC008115. The sequence goes on from NZ_JBIBHU010000049.1 coordinate 16,788, forward strand.
AGCACCAGCCGCAGCAGGACGTAGGGGAAGAGCGCGCCCTTGGAGTTGGCGAGCAGGGTGTAGACGGCGCCGGCCTTGTCCACCCGGTGCGGGTGGGCGGGGCCGCAGTCGATGGCGCGGCGCTCGCGGCTGGCGGCCTCGGCGTGCCGGAGCACGGCGTCCGGGGCGACCACGACGCGGTGGCCGGCGGCGTTGACCCGCCAGCAGAAGTCGGTGTCGTCACGCATCAGCGGCAGCGCCCGGTCGAAGCCGCCGAGCTCCTCGAAGACGTCGCGGCGCACCAGCATGCCGGCGGAGGAGACGGCGAGCACCGGACGGACCTGGTCGTGCTGGCCCTGGTCCTGCTCGCGCCGGTCGAGCCCGGTCCAACGGCGGCCGGAGCGCGCGATGCTGACGCCGACCTCCAGCAGCTGCCGGCGGTCGTACCAGCTGCGCAGCTTGGGGCCGACGACGGCGGCGCTGGGGGTGGAGTCGGCGACCTGGAGCAGCTGGCGCAGCGCGTCGGTCTGCGGTTCGCAGTCGTCGTGCAGCAGCCACAGCCACTCGACGGGCCGGGTCTCCCGGGGGCCGCCGCGGCCGAGGTCGTCCTGCTCGCCGAGGGGGTCGCCGAAGTCGTCCCAGCCGCCGGTGACCGGGTCGTAGCCGGAGGGGTCGAGCCGGTAGGGCAGGTCCTCGGGGCGCAGCGGGGGGCTGTTGAAGACGGCCTCGGCGACGGCGGTGCCGAAGCCGGCCCGGCGGCCGAGGACGGTCGGGCCGCTCTCCGGGAGCCAGTCGGCGAGGGTCTCGGCGAGCAGGCGCGGGGAGTCGTCGGTGGAGCCGGTGTCGACGGCGAGGACGCGCTGGACCTGGCGGTCCTGGCCGAGCAGGCCGGCGAGGGCCTGGGGCAGCCAGCGGGCGCCGTCGTGCGAGACGATCACGGCGGTGACCAGGTGGCGCGGGTAGGCGGGCGGCCTGCTGGAGGAGAGGCCGCTCTGGTGGCTGTAGACGGTCATCGCGTGCGCGGGCCCCAGTTCTCGGTGGACACAGCCGGTGAACGGCAACCGGATGGCGCACCACACTAACGGCTCCCGGTGGCGGCTCCGTCCACGGTGTCCGTCCCGGTGGCCGGCCGGGAACGCGAAAGCGCCTCACCACCTGTGGTGAGGCGCTCCGTCGCCGGCCGCGGGTGCGGGCCGGTGGTTCGAGGATCCGGGGTCCGGTGATCCGGGGGGCGCGTCCACCCCGGTCAGACGGCGCTCTTCTTGAGCCGGCGGCGCTCGCGCTCGGAGAGGCCGCCCCAGATGCCGAAGCGCTCGTCATTGGCGAGGGCGTACTCCAGGCACTCGGAGCGGACCTCGCAGGCGAGGCAGACCTTCTTGGCCTCGCGCGTGGAGCCGCCCTTCTCGGGGAAGAAGGATTCCGGGTCGGTCTGGGCGCACAGCGCGCGCTCCTGCCAGCCGAGTTCCTCTTCCTCCTCGATGCCGTCACCGATCAACAGCTCAAAGAGCTCGCTCATGTGGCGCGCCTCCTCTGCCCCTATTGGCGTCCCCGTGGTTGCCGTTGCCTCGTGCGGCCGACGACACGAGTGAAATTACAGTTGCGTCACTCTGGCCCAGTCAAGCCGAGCTCTGGTATTGGGGCCAGGATTCACTCCCCGGCACCAAGCCGTTACGAATAGTGTACATAACCGGACACATCGGACCTCCCGCCCGATTGCCCTCGAAGGCCGGTGAACCCTTCGCGACCGGGGGCCGGGTGACGCGCAGTCACCGCCACAGGCCGGTCACCGCCCTCTCTTCCCGGCGATCTTCCCATCGAAACATAGAGGGTGATTTATCACCCCATCGGGTACTTCATGACCCATCTCCCCCGAATGTCCGCTCTCGCCGAGTTGACAGCGCCCCCGCGGATACGATGTCCTTGCCTCCATGTCAGAGTTCGCCAGCCCCCGGAGCGGTTCCGCCCTCCGCCGTGCCGTGAACTCCTGTTGTCGCCTCTGCTCCTGCCGCTGTATCTAGGCGCCCGCCGTCCCGCCGCGCGCCGCCCAGGAAGCACAGAGGCCGCCCGCGATTCCCGCCCCAGGACATCCCGGATCCGGCTGATCCCCTGACGACCCAGCCCTTCCGAGGACGACTCCCGTGCGAATGATCCGCATCCGCAAGCGGAACCGCGACCGCAGCAAGCTCGCCCGCCACACCCTCCGCGCCGCCACCCGCCCCGTCGCCCCCTCCCCGGCCGCCCGCCCCGGCGGTCACCCCGGCGACCACCCGTGGGCCGACGGCCTCAGCGACGTCTCCATCGCCGGCGACCCGCTGGCCTTCCCGCACCTCGCCCGCACCGACCTGCCCGGGCACCCCGTCACCGTCGCCGACCACTCCCGGCTGGTGCGCGAGATCGCCGCCGACCGCGCCCGCTGGGAGCCGCTGGTCCGCTACGACGCGCTCACCCGCTGGTACGCCCGGCTGGAGACCGGCCCCGGCTACGAGGTCTGGCTGCTCAGCTGGCTGCCCGGCCAGAGCAGCGGCCTGCACGACCACGGCGCCTCCTCCGGCGTGATGACCGTCGTCCAGGGCGAGCTCGTCGAGCGCTCCCTCACACACGCCGGCGATGGCGCCCGGACGCTGCGTCCCGGCGGCCAGCGGGTGTTCTCCGCCGGGTACCTGCACGAGGTGGTCAACGGCTCGCTGGAGCCGGCCGTCTCCATCCACCTCTACAGCCCCGGCCTGACCGAGATGAACCAGTACGGCGGCACGGCCGTCCCCGAGCAGCACCCGCAGGCGTCCGCCGAGGTCGGCTGAGACCGGCCGGGCCCGCCGGGGCACGGCGGCGGACGGTCGAGGACCGGGCTGACGACCCGTCGGCGCGTGGCAGGATGGGCGCATGCGCATCGTGGCACTGGCAGGCGGGATCGGCGGAGCGCGTTTCCTGCGCGGACTCCGGGAGGCCATCGGTCCCGAGGACGAGATCACCGTCATCGGCAACACCGGTGACGACATCCACCTCTACGGGCTGAAGGTCTGCCCCGACCTCGACACCGTCATGTACACCCTCGGCGGCGGCATCCACGAGGAACAGGGCTGGGGCCGGACCGACGAGACCTGGTCCATCAAGGCCGAGATGAAGGAGTACGGCGTCGGGCCCGAGTGGTTCGGGCTCGGCGACCGCGACTTCGCCACCCACCTCGTGCGCAGCCAGATGCTCACCGCCGGCTACACCCTCAGCCAGGTCACCGAGGCGCTCTGCGTGCGCTGGCGGCCCGGGGTGCGGCTGCTGCCGATGAGCGACGACCGGGTCGAGACCCATGTGCGGATCACCGACGACCAGGGCACCCGGGCGATCCACTTCCAGGAGTACTGGGTCAGGCTGCACGCCGCCGTCGACGCCGAGGCGATCGTGCCGATCGGCGCGGACACCGCCAAGCCGGCGCCCGGCGTGCTGGAGGCGATCGCCGCCGCCGACGTCATCCTCTTCCCGCCGTCCAACCCGGTCGTCTCGATCGGCACCATTCTCGCCGTGCCGGGCATCCGGGCCGCCGTCGCCGCCGCGTCCGCCCCGGTGGTCGGGCTCTCCCCGATCATCGGCGGGGCGCCGGTGCGCGGCATGGCCGACAAGGTGCTCGCCGCCGTCGGCGTGGAGACCACCGCCGAGGCGGTCGCGCTGAACTACGGCTCCGGGCTCCTGGACGGGTGGCTGGTGGACACCGCGGACGAGGCCTCCGTCGCCGCCGTCGAGGCCGGCGGGATCGCCTGCCGGGCCGTCCCGCTGCTGATGACCGACGTCCCCGCCACCGCCGAGATGGCCCGCGCCGCCCTGGCGCTCGCCGAGCAGGTGCGCGGATGACCTTCCAGGTCCTCCCGGTCGACGGGCTGCCCGAGATCGACGCCGACTCCGACCTCGCCGGGCTGATCGCCAAGGCCGCCGAGTACCGGGACGGCGACATCCTGCTGGTCACCTCCAAGGTGGTCAGCAAGGCCGAGGGCCGGGTGCTGGAGGCCGCCGACCGGGAGGCCGCGATCGACGCCGAGACCGTCCGGCTGGTCGCCCGGCGGGGCGGCACCCGGATCGTCGAGAACCGCAACGGCCTGGTCATGGCCGCCGCCGGGGTCGACGCGTCCAACACCGCCCCCGGCACCGTGCTGCTGCTGCCCGAGGACCCGGACGCCTCCGCCCGTGCGCTGCGCGCCCGGCTCCAGCGGCTGACCGGGCGGCGGCTCGCCGTCGTCCTCACCGACACCTTCGGCCGGCCGTGGCGCAACGGGCTCACCGACGTCGCCATCGGCGCCGCCGGGCTGCCCGTGATCGAGGACCACCGGGGCCGCACCGACTCGCACGGCAACGAGCTGGCGCAGACCGTCACCGCCACCGCCGACGAGCTCGCCGCCGCCGCCGACCTGGTGAAGGGCAAGGCCACCGGCACCCCGGTCGCCGTGGTGCGCGGCCTCGGCCACCTGGTCACCGCCGAGGACGGCGAGGGCGCCCGGCCGCTGATCCGGCCCGCCGCCGAGGACATGTTCCGGCTCGGCACCTCCGAGGCGATCCGGCAGGCCGTCACCCAGCGGCGCACCGTCCGCGCGTTCACCGCCGCGCCGGTCGACCCGCGGGCCGTCCGGCGCGCGGTCGCCGCCGCGGCCACCGCGCCCGCGCCGCACCACACCACGCCGTGGCGCTTCGTCCTGCTGGAGACCCCCGAGGTGCGGACCCGGCTGCTGGACGCGATGCTCGCCGCCTGGCGCCGCGACCTCGCCGGGCTGGACGGCTGGGACGAGGAGAAGATCGCCCGCCGCACCGCCCGCGGCAACGTCCTGCGGGACGCCCCCTACCTGGTGGTGCCCTGCCTGGTGATGGACGGCTCGCACGACTACCCCGACGAACGCCGCGCCACCGCCGAGCGGGAGATGTTCACCGTCGCGATCGGCGCCGCCGTGCAGAACCTCCTGGTCACCCTGGCCGGCGAGGGCTACGGCTCGGCCTGGGTCTCCTCCACCATGTTCTGCCGCGACACCGTCCGCACCGCCCTGGACCTCCCCGCCCACTGGGACCCGATGGGCGCCATCGCCGTCGGCCACCCCGCCGAGCCCCCGCGCCCACGCCCCGACCGCCCCGCCGACGCCTTCATCGAGGTGCGGTAGGAGGCATCAGGGTCGGCGGTACACGTCCAGAAGATCGCCGACGGTGACCACGAGGACAACCATCTGGCCTCCCTGTACCTCGTAGAGCACACGGAAAGCACCCACCCGCAGGCGGTAGAGGCCGTCGTGCCCGGTCAGCCTCTTCAGACCGAGGCCCTCGGCGAAGGGGTCGTCGCCGAGCCCGGGGGCGAGTCGAACAGATCGGCCAGCAGTTCCGCCATGCTGGCCGTCGGGTCGTTGCGGTGGAGCTCGGCTTCCCTGGCAGCCGGCTCGTCCGCCGCTTCCTCTATCGCGTCCAGGATTTCGATCGGCACCACCGCCCCGACACGTTCGCCCTTGCGGGTGATCACGGTGATCTCACCGGATTCGGCCTTGGTGACGACCTCGGCAAGGTGGGCCCGGGCTTCACGGATGCTCAGCGATTCGGCCATGGACCGAGCGTACGCCTGGCCGTGTACACCATGGAGCCCCTCGGTCAGCGGTGGCGGTGGTCGTTGGGGGTGAGACGGGGGCCGAAGCGGGGGGCGTGGGTGCCGGTGGCGAGGACGATCCGGCACAGGCGGTGGCGGTGCGGGCGGTAGGGCTCCAGCAGGGCCAGCATCTGGGCGTCGTCGCTGCGGACCCGGCCGGCCAGCGCCCAGCCGACCGTGTTGGGCAGGTGGAAGTCGCCGACCGAGACCGCGTCGGAGTCGCCGTTGCTGCGCTGGAGGGTCTCGGCGGCCGTCCAGACGCCGATGCCGGGGACGGCGGTGAGCCGCGCGAAGGACGCCTCGTGGTCCATTCCGGAGGCCTCCTCCAGCCGGGGCGCCAGCCGGACGGCGCGCTGGATCGTGGCCGAGCGCTTCGGGTCCACGCCCGCGCGGTGCCAGTCCCAGCTCGGCACCTGTGACCACTCCCGGGCCGAGGGCGCCGCCCACAGCTCCTCGACCGGCCCGGGCGCCGGGGTGCCGTAGGAGCGCAGCAGGGTGCGCCAGGCGCGGTAGGCCTCGCCGGTGGTGACCTTCTGCTCCAGGATCGCCGGCACCAGGGACTCCAGGACCAGGCCGGTCCTGACCAGCCGCACGCCGGCCGCCTCGCGCTGGGCCTCGCGCAGCGGACCGGGCGGCAGGACCAGGCCCGCCGGATCGTCGCCCTCGCCGAGCAGCCCGGGCAGCCGGTCGAGCAGCCACTGCGCGCCCGGGCCCCAGGCGCCCGCCTCGACCACGCCCTCGGCGGGGCGGGCGAGCACCCGCAGGGTGCCGACGCCGGCCGGGGTGCGGGAGGCGCGCCAGACGGCGCCGTCGGCGGTGGTCCGGTACGCCGGGTCGGCCGGGCCGCGGCGCAGCGGGAGCAGGGTGCGGGCCACGTCCAGCGGGAAGCCGGGCCGCCAGCGGCGCACCGCCGCGGTGCCGCCGTCGGCCGCCCTGGGGGCGGGCACGCTGCCGCCGTTCATCGTCGTGCGCCTCCTCCGCTGTCCGCCGACCATGGGGATATGAACGATACGCGGGTGGCGGAGTTGTCCCCAGGTGACGAGAGCGCCGTGCGGGCCCTCTACCACCGGGTGCTGGAGGGCTGGAACCTGCGGGACGGCGCGGCCTTCGCCGGGCCGTTCGCGGCGGACGGCGAGGTGATCGGCTTCGACGGGACCAGGCACTGCGGCCGCTCGGTGATGGCCGCCGAGCTCGGGCGGATCTTCGCCGACCACGCGACGCCCGAGTACGTCGCCAAGGTGCGGCGGGTGCGGGCGCTGGCGCCGGGGGTGGCGCAGCTGGACGCGGTCGCCGGCCTGGTGCCGGACGACGCCCAGGACGTGGACCCCGCGCTGAACGCGCTGCAGACGGTGATCGCGGTCGACGCGGGGGCGGGCTGGCGGATCGCGCTGTGGCAGACCACCCCCGCCCGCTACGACCGGCGGCCCGACCTCGCGCAGGCGCTGACCGCCGAGCTGCGGGAGCTGGTCGGGCGCGGGCCGGGACCGGGGTGAGGGGGCGTCCGGGGGCGCCCCGGAGGGCCGACCGGAAAGTGCCCGTAAGCCGGATGTTCACGGGATCTCGACCCGCCCGCCACGCCGCCCGGCGCCGCCGTCACCACCCCTCCCGGACGTCCGCCCGAAGGCCGTAGGCTGGGGCGCACCATGACTTCGCCTTTCGCTGCCGATGCCCGCACCCCCGTCGAGCTGCTGCACGCTTACCTGCGAGGTGGCGCTCCCTCAGTCGACCCCGCGGCCCCGCTGGTCACCTTCTACGACGACGCCAGCGGCGAACGCGTCGAGCTCTCCGCCCGGACCTTCGACAACTGGGTGGCCAAGACCGCCAACCTGCTCCAGGACGAGCTCAACGCCGGACCCGGCGACCGCGCCGCGCTGCTCCTCCCGGCCCACTGGCAGAGCGCCGTCTGGCTGCTCGCCTGCTGGTCGGTCGGGGTGGCGGCGGTGCCGGGCGGCGACCCGGCCGCCGCCGACCTGGTGGTCAGCGGCCCGGACGGCCTGGAGGCCGCCCAGGCCTGCGAGGGCGAGCGGGTGGCGCTCGCGCTGCGTCCGCTCGGCGGGCGGTTCCCGCAGCGGCCGGACGGCTTCCTGGACTACGCGGCCGAGGTGCCCGGCCAGGGCGACCGGTTCGCCCCCTACTCCCCCGTCACCCCGGACGCCCCGGCGCTGGAGACCTCGGTCGACGGCCTGCCGCTGAAGCTGACCGGGGAGCAGACCGTCCAGCTGGCCCGCGAGGGCGCGGCCCGGCTGGGGGTGGGACCGGGCGACCGGGTGCTGTCCACCCTCTCCTACGACGACTGGGCGGGTCTGGAGGCCGGGCTGCTGGCGCCGCTGTCGGCCGGTGCCTCGGTGGTGCTCTGCCGCAACTCGGACGGCCTGGACGCCGCCCAGTGGGAGAAGCGGGTGGAATCCGAACGGGTGACACTGCGCCTCGGGTAACCCCCGGCACCGGTCCGGCGGGTAGGGATGCCTGCCATGGCCGAGGACGACACCGAGCACCCCCCGACCGAACGCCCCCCGAGCGGGGAGGCCGGCGCCGCGGAGCCGGAAGCCATTGCGGAGGCTTCCGGCGGCCGTCGGCGCCGCCGCCGGCGGTGGCTGATCATCACCGCCGGCGCCCTCGCGTTCCTGCTGGTCGCCTCCGGCGCGCTGCTCTGGATCGCCTACCGCAAGCTCGACGGCAACATCCGCACCGACTCCACCACCGACCAACTGCTGGCCCGGCTGGAGGCCGAGCGCCCCGCCCGGACCGCCGGGGCCCGCGGCGCGGAGAACCTGCTGCTGATCGGCAGCGACGACCGGACCGGCGCCAACGCCTCCTACGGCTCGGCCGGCGGCCAGCGCTCGGACACCACGATCCTGCTCCACCTGGCCGCCGACCGGCGGCACGCGACCGCCGTCTCCATCCCGCGCGACGTCATGGTCGGCGTCCCCGCCTGCGAGCAGCCGGACGGCACCCGCAGCCGGCCCGCGCTGATGCAGTTCAACGCGGCCTTCGAGACCGGCGGCCCGGCCTGCTCGATCCGCACCGTCGAGCAGCTCAGCGGCATCCGGATCGACCACTACGTGATCGTCGACTTCACCGGCTTCAAGCGGATGGTGGACGCCGTCGACGGGGTCGAGGTGTGCGTCCCGCAGCCGATCCACGACAAGGACGCCAAGCTGGACCTGCCGGCCGGGCGGCAGACCCTGCGCGGCGAGCAGGCGCTCGGCTACGTCCGGGCCCGGGAGACCCTCGGCGACGGCAGCGACACCCAGCGGATGGGGCGTCAGCAGCAGTTCCTCGCGGCGCTGATCCGCAAGGTGCAGTCGCAGGGCGTGCTGCTCAACCCGACCAAGCTGTGGCCGGTGCTGGACGCGGCCACCTCCTCGGTGCGGGCCGACGGCGGGCTGTCCTCGCTGGGCGCGCTGTACGACCTGACCCAGGACCTGCGCGGCATCCCGTCCTCGGACGTGACCTTCCTGACGGCGCCGCGGCAGCCGTACCGGTTCGACTCGGACCGGGACGAGTTCGTGCAGCCGCAGACCACCCAGCTGTTCGCGGCGCTGCGGGACGACCGGCCGGTGGAGGTGCGGCCGCCGGGGTCGGGCCCGTCGCCGACGGCCCAGCCGGCCCCGCTGGCCTCCCGGACGGCGTCTCCGTCGCCCACTCCGTCACTGAGCGTCAGCACTCCTCCGTCCTTCGAGGGGCGAACGGCCGACGTGGACGCGTGCGCGGTGCACTGACCCTCGACGGGGCGGATCAGCGGTTCATCGGATCACCATTCCGTACACGGATCATGATCTTGAAAGGTTCTCACCGGAAATTCCCAGCACCTGATTCACCTGCGGAATTGCCGTTCCGCGCCATGGCGGAGATCACATCAGGAACAATTCCCCCACCCGGCTCGTCTAGGGTGTCCGAGTCGGTCGCGCAATTCGCGCACCGGCCGGAGAACCGGTCGGAGGGAGGGGAACACCCGTGCAGCAGGACATCCATGGCGCCACGCCGGACGCCGGGCGGGCCCCGTCCGACCCGGCCCGGGGCATCCCCGTCCAGCGCCGGCGCACCCCGGCCGAGGCCACTCCACCCGCCTCCGAGGCGGCCCCGGAGAGCGCGGCAGGGGGCGGCCGGGCCGCCCGGCGCCGGGCGCGCGGTGCGGCCCGGCGCAACCGGCGCCGGCGGCTGCTGAAGTGGACCGGCGGCCTCTCCGCGTTCGTCCTGGTGGCCGGCTGCGGCGGCGCGTACTACGCGTACCAGCACTTCAACAACAACATCACCGCCGTCAAGGTGCAGCTGGGCAACGAGGCGGAGCGGCCCAAGCCGGTCGGCGACGCCATGAACATCCTGGTGCTCGGCAGCGACAGCCGGGAGGGCCTGGGCCGCTCGTACGGCGACGAGGGCAGCGCCGGGCACGCCGACACCACCATGCTGTTCCACGTCGCCAAGGACCGCACCAACGCGACAGTGCTCAGCATCCCGCGCGACCTCATGGTGTCCGTCCCGGACTGCCAGACGCCCGACGGGAAGACCATCCCCGGCTCACCGCGCACGATGTTCAACAACAGCCTCGGCCAGGAGGGCCGGGACCCGGGCTGCACCTGGAAGACCGTCGAGAAGCTGACCGGGATCCGGGTCGACCACTTCGTGATGGTCGACTTCGAGGCCGTGAAGACGCTCTCCACCGCCGTCGGCGGCGTCGAGGTGTGCGCGGCCAAGGACATCAACGATCCGGATTCGCACCTGAAGATGAGCAAGGGCCGGCATGTCGTCCAGGGCGACGAGGCGCTCGCCTTCGTCCGTACCCGGCACGCCGTCGGGCAGGGCGGCGACCTCAGCCGGATCCCGCTCCAGCAGCAGTTCATCAGCTCGATGATCCGCTCGGTCAAGAGCGACGACACCCTGACCAACCCGGCCAAGCTGTGGAAGCTCGCGGACGCCGCCACCAAGGCGCTCACCGTCGACTCCGGGATCGGCAGCGTCGACAAGCTGACGGAACTCGCGCTGGACATCAGCAAGGTCGACACCGAGCACATCACCTTCACCACCGTGCCGGTGCTGGACGACCCGGCGGACGAGAACCGGCTGGTGCTCAAGCAGCCGGACGCCGGGCAGTTGTTCTCGATGGTCGGGGGCGACCGGTCGCTGACCGGGCCGGCGGCCGCGCCGCAGGCCCCGGGCACCGCTTCGGCGGCGGCCACCCCGGAGGCGGCCCAGGCCGCGCCGGCGGCTCCGTCGGCTGCCGCGCCGTCGACGCCGTCCGCCGCCGCGGCTCCGGCGGCGGACGCGAAGGCGCTGCGGGTGGCGGTGCGCAACGGCAGCGGGACGCCCGGGCAGGCGCAGCAGACCGTCGACCGGCTCCAGGCGAAGGGCTACGCCCGGGCCGCGACCGCCGCCAACGCGCCGGTCGCGGAGGCCACCACCATCGCCCACCCGGCCGGGAAGGCCGCCGAGGCGGCGGCGCTGGCCACCGCGCTGGGCCTGCCCGCCGACGCGGTCAAGGCGGACCCGAAGCTGGGGGCCAAGGACGGGCTGGTGCTGGTGCTCGGCAAGGACGCGCCGGCCGCCGCCGCGGCCGCGGCGAGCGCGCCGGCGACCGAGGCGCCCAAGGACCTCCAGCGGGTCCAGGCCGACGACACCGACGTCTGCGCGAAGTAGCCCGCCGTCAGAACGCGTCGGTGGATGCGGCGTCGGGTTCGCGCCGGGCTTCGGGTTCACGCTGGGCTTCGGACTCGGCTGCGGGCCCGGCTTCGGGCTCGGCGGGCGTGAGCACGCCGTCCGCCTCCCGGTACTCCTCGCCGGTGCGCGGGCAGCGCCAGCGGTCCTCGCCGGCCGGCTCCAGCGGTTCGCCGGCCCGGCCGACCCACTTGATCCGGCGGGCCGGGACCCCGGCCACCAGCGCGAAGTCCGGGACGTCCCGGTGCACCACCGCGCCGGCCGCGACCAGGGCCCAGCGGCCCACCGTCACCCCGGCCACCAGCACGGCGCGGCCGCCGATCGAGCAGCCCCGACGGAGCGTCACCCCGCGGGCGTGCCAGTCGTCGCCGCGCTTGAGCCGGCCGTCGACGTCCACCGAGCGCGGGTAGAGGTCGTTGGTGAGCACCGCGGCCGGGCCGACGAAGACGCCGTCCTCCAGCACCGCGGGCTCGTAGACCAGCGCGTGGTTCTGGAGCTTGACCCGGTCGCCGATGCGTACGCCGGGGCCGACGTAGGCGCCGCGGCCGATGATGCAGTCCGCTCCGATCACCGCGTCCTCGCGGACCTGGGCGAGGTGCCAGACGGTCGTCCCGGCGCCGAGCACCGCACGCCCGTCGACGTCGGCGGTCGGCTCGATCCGGGCCCCGGCGCTCTCGGAAACGGCGGCGGACCCGCCCTCAACTGTCCCCATGGCGACCGACGATAGCGCCGGGCGGGGGAACGGGAGGACGGGTCCGCGGGATTGGCCGATTGGTGCCGGGGAGGGGCGGCGGGTGTCAGCCCCGCTTGGCCACCACGTCGGTGGTGGCCGCGGCGCTGGTGCCTATCACCTTGCGGGCCAGCGAGCGCGGCGAGGTGAGGAAGCCGAAGCCCCAGCTGAGGTGCATGGTCGCGAAGGCCAGCGGGAGCAGCGCCTTCGCCTTGAGCGACAGGCCGCGGCCCTCGACCAGCGCGCCGCCGCCTATGCCGAGCAGGTAGGCGGCGGGACCGGCCAGGAAGGCCGGGTGGACGGCCGCGCCGAGCACCAGCCCGAGCACGACGCCGAGGAAGGCGGCCGGGGGCGCGAGGTAGCGCAGGTTGACCGAGCCCCGGTGGTAGCGGGTGACCACCCGGCGCCAGCGGCCGTAGTCCTTGTACTGCTTGGCCAGCGCCTTGACGCTGGGCCGGGGGCGGTAGGTGACGCGCAGCTGCGGGGTGAACCAGACGAGGCCGCCGTCCTGGCGGATGCGGTAGTTGAGCTCCCAGTCCTGGGCGCGGACGAACTCCTCGTTGTAGCCGCCGAGGCGCTCCAGCACCTCGCGCCGGAACACCCCGAGGTAGACGGTGTCCGCCGGGCCGGCCAGGCCGCCGGTGTGGAAGGCGGCGTTGCCGACCCCTATCTTGGAGGTCATCGCGACGGCGACCGCGTTCTCCCACTCGGTCTCGCCCTCGGCGTGCATGACGCCACCGACGTTGGCCGCCTCCATCTCGCAGAGCAGCCGGACCGCGGTGGTGATGTAGCCCGGCGTCAGCAGACCGTGGCCGTCGACCCGGACCACGACGGGGTGGCGGGAGCCGCGGATCGCCGCGTTCAGTCCCGCGGGGGTGCGCCCGGTCGGATTCTCCACGGTCCGGACCCTCGGGTCCTCGGCCACGAGTTCGGCGGCGATCTGCGCGGTGCGGTCGGTGGACGGACCGAGGGCGATCACCACCTCCATCGGCCCGGCGTAGTCCTGTTCCAGGATGTGCCGGACGGCCGTACGCAGGTGTCGTTCCTCGTTGAGCACCGGCATGATCACGGAGACCGCCGGCAGCTCCTCAGCAGCCTTGGTGTTCATCGGGGCCAACCGTACCGGTGTGGATGGGGTGCCGTCTTGTCCCGGTCTGGGGCGCTGTGCCCGGCCCGGAGGCGGCCGTGTGCGAAGGATCGTCGACGAGACGTTCCACCTCGCCGGAGAGCACCAGGAGGAACGATTCACCGATCGGGGCCCACCGTACAACCCGACCCCGGCGCGCCCTCACCCGGCCCGACCGAGGGCGCCCCTACCATCCGAGAGATGCCCGTCTCCCCCCTCTCCGCCCAGCCCGGAGGCCCGGCCGGCGCCTCGCCCGGACGGCGGCGGCGCCGCTGGCCCCTCCGGCTCGCCGCAGGTGTCGCCTTCGCCGTCCTCGCCACCTCCTGCGGCGGCTGGGCGGTCCTGCGCGGCATCGGGTCGATCGACCGGGTCGACGCCTTCACGGGTGACCGGGCCCGGCCGGCCGACGACGACTCCACCACCTTCCTGGTGGTCGGCACCGACGAGCGCGACGGCATCCCGGAGAAGACCCTGAGGAGCGTCCTGCACGCCGGGGGCGAGTCCTGCCACTGCACCGACACGATGATGATCGTCCAGCTCGCCGGGGACGGCTCCCGGGCCAGTGTGATCAGCATTCCGCGCGACTCCTATGTGGACATCCCCGCCCACCAGGACCCGGCGACCCACAAGGAGGTCCCGGCCGGCAAGGGGAAGATCAACGCCGCGTACGGGCTGGGCGGGCCGCAGCTGACCGTGGCCACTGTCGAGGAGAACACCGGGCTGCGGATCGACCACTACCTCCAGGTGAACTTCGCCGGGTTCGTCTCCGCCGTGGACGCCGTCGGCGGGGTCCGGGTCTGCACCTCCAAGCCGCTCAAGGACGAGTACTCGGGGCTGGACCTGCCGGCCGGCACCAGCACCCTGGACGGCGCGGGAGCGCTCAAGTACGTGCGCGCCCGGCACCTGGACGGCAGCGCCGACCTGGGGCGGATGCACCGGCAGCAGCGGTTCGTCGCCCAGCTGCTGCACGAGGTGACCAGCAGCGGCACCCTGCTCAACCCGGTCCGGCTGGCCCGGGTCACGGACAGCCTGCTCGGCTCGGTCAAGGCGGACCAGGACCTCGCGGCCGACGACCTGATCACCCTGGCGGCCCGGATGAAGGACCTGACGGCCGGGCGGGCCGACTTCGCGACCGTGCCGCTGGCCTCGGTGGACCATCCGGTCGCCGGGTGGGGGTCGACGGTGCTGTGGGACGAGGAGGGGGCGGAGGAGCTGTTCGACGCCGTCCGGGAGGGGCGTCCGCTGACGGAGGGCGCGGGCGGGGCGGCGGACGACCCCGGGGAGGGAGGTCCCACGGCCCCTTCCGCCGCAGCCCCTCCCGCCCCGGCTCCGGCGGCCGCCGTCGCACCGGAGCAGGTGCACGTCCAGGTGCTCAACGCGGCGGGGGTGGCGGGGCTGGGCGCCCGGGTCGACTCCGAGCTGCGGCGGGCCGGGTTCGCCACCACCGGGGCGCCGTCCAACGCCCCGGCGGGCACGGCGACCGGGCGGACGGTGATCCGCTACGACCCGCGCTGGGCCGACGCGGCGCGGACGCTGGCGGGCGCGGTGCCGGAGGCCGAGCTGACCCCGGTGCCGGGGCTCGGGGTGATCCTCCAGCTGTACGCGGGCACGGACTACCCGGCGGCCGGGCCGACGGCCACCGCCACCCCCCTGCCCCCGGCACCCCGTGCGGCACCGTCCGGCCCGGCGGGAGAGCCGAACGCGGACGGGGCGGGGAGCGGCGGCGGGGCGGACCCGGGCGGCGTCGAGCGGGCGAGCGACATCATCTGCCCCTGAGCCGGAGCGGCTCGTGCGGGAACGGCGAGGGGCAGGGTGCCGACGGTGGTTTCTAGCGGTTGTCGCAACACGTGGTCGGTTGTCTAGGCCGCGATGAGTCTATGCAGGCGCTCGGCTGGGGTTTCCCAGCCGAGCGTCT
>NZ_JBIBHU010000050.1:0-28796 GCF_042957205.1 Kitasatospora sp. NPDC008115
GGACGCGAAGATCACCCAGATCTACGAGGGCACCAACCAGATCCAGCGCATCGTGATGGCCCGCAACCTGCCGTAACCCGCCGACGGACCCGTGCACCGGGGCCGGCCGTCCGCGGCCGGTCCGGTGTTCGAGGCCGATGCTATGTTCCGGGAATGAGCGAGAAGGAAGAGCAGGACCAGCCCATGAACGACGGGCACCCGAAGCCCGCGATGCGCGAGGCCTTGGTCGCCGCCGCCTTCGAGCTCTTCCTGGAACGCGGCTTCGAGCAGACCACGATCGACGACATCGTCTCGCTGGCCGGGGTCGGCCGGCGCTCCTTCTTCCGCTACTTCCCGGCCAAGGAGGACGTGGTCTTCCCCGACCACGAGCGCGGCCTCGCCGACATGACGGAGTTTCTCGAATCCGGCACCGGCGAGGAGGACCCGGTCCGGCACGCCGGCGACGCGGCCCGACTGGTGCTGCGGATGTACGCCGAGCAGCCGTCCTTCTCCGTCCAGCGCTACCGGCTCACCCGCAAGGTCCCCGGCCTGCGCGCCTACGAGCTGTCCGTGGTCTGGCGCTACGAGCACACCCTCGCCCACTATCTGCGCGGCCGGTTCGCCGGGCGCCCGGACGGGCCGCTGCGGGCGGACGTGGTCGCGGCCGCCGTGGTCGCCGCGCACAACCACGCCCTGCGCACCTGGCTGCGCTCGGGCGGCGAGAGCGACTGGGTGGCGGAGGTGGACCGCGCGATGCGCTTCGTCACCGACACCTGGAGCGAGCGGCCCGGCGGCGCCGGAGCCGGCGCCGGGTCCGAGGGCGCCGGGGCGGGGGAGGAGGACGACGACGTGGTGGTGCTGGTCGCCAGCCGCCGGGCACCGCTGTGGCGGATGGTGCAGGGCATCGAGAGCGCCCTCGGGGAGCCGCGGCAGATCCGCCGGGACTGACCCCGTCACCCGTCCGCCCTGACGCCCGCTCACCCCGACGGCGCAATCGGGGCGCGGCCGCGCCCGCCGTTGCGTGCGGGCCCCCCGGGCGCGGGTGAGACTCGGTCGCAGGACGCGGCCGGAGCCTGACCGGCGCGGGGAACGCGACGGAGGCGGACGATGCCCGAGCCGAGCGCAGGCCCGAGCGGCGGCGACACGGCGCCGACGCCCGGCCCCGTCGGGGGAGCGGCCCCCGAACAGTCGCCCGCCCCGGCCCTGCGCGACGTCCTGCTGACCAAGGGCTACCTGGGCCTGCTGCTGATCTCCGCCCTGGTCGGCGCCCCGGTCTCGCTGGCCGCCTTCTGGTTCGTCGGCCTGGAGCACGAGCTCCAGCACTGGATCTGGGAGAGCCTCCCCGAGGCCCTCGGCCACGACCGCGCGCCCTGGTGGTGGCCGCTGCCCGCACTGCTGCTGGCCGGCCTGCTGCTGGCCCCGATCGTCACCCGGCTGCCCGGCCGCGGCGGCCATGTGCCGGTGGACGGCCTGGGCGGGCCGCCGGCCCCGCCGAAGGCCGTACCCGGTGTCGTCCTCGCCGCGCTCGCCTGCCTGCCGCTCGGTGCGGTGCTCGGCCCGGAGGCGCCGCTGATGGCGATGGGCGGCGGGCTGGCGCTGCTCGCCGTCCGCCCGGCCCGCCGTGCGGCCAGGCCGCAGCTGGTGCCGGTGCTCGGCGCGGCGGGTTCGACGGCGGCGATCTCCACCATCTTCGGCAGCCCGCTGGTGGCCGCCGTGATGATGATCGAGGCGGCCGGTCTCGGCGGGCCGCGCCTGCTGCTGCTGATCATGCCGTGCCTGCTGGCGAGCGGCGTCGGCGCGCTGGTCTTCACCGGCTTCGGGCACTGGACGGGGCTGTCGATCGGCGCGCTCTCGCTGCCGTCGGTGCCGCACAGCGGGGTGCCCGACCCGGGCGACTTCCTGTGGGGCCTGCCGGTCGCCGTCGCCGTGACGGTGGTCTGCGTGGCGGGGCAGACACTGGGCCGGCGGGTCAAGGTGTTCACCACCGGCGGCCCCGAGCACGCGGGGGAGCCTTGGAGCGCGCGCCGGACGGCGGTCCGCACCGTGGTGTGCGCCGTCGCGGTCGGCGCCTGCATCACCGCGTACGCGCTGCTGACGGGCCGTTCGCCGCAGGAGGCGGCGCTCTCCGGCCAGGCGACCCTGGGCACGCTGGCGGCGGACCCGGCGGCCTGGCCGGTGTCCGCGCTGCTGGCGCTGACGCTCTGCAAGGCGGCGGCCTGGGGGATCGCGCTGGGCAGCCTGCGCGGCGGTCCGATCTTCCCGGCGGTGCTGATCGGCGCCGCCGTCGGGCTGGCCTGCGGCCCGCTGCCCGGCTTCGGCACCGCTCCCGGCCTGGCCGTGGGCCTCGCCGCCGCCAGTACGACGGTCACCCGGCTGCCGGTCACCAGCACGGTGCTGGCGACGGCCCTGCTCGGGGCCGAGTCGACCGAGCTGATGCCGCTGCTGCTGGTGACCACGGTGACGGCCTTCGTCGCGGGGGAGCTGGTGCGCGGCGCCGGTGCGCGGCGTGCCCACCGGGCGGCCGCCGCGCGGGCCCGGCTCGGCTGAACCCACGGCCGCCCCCCGCAGCCGATCCCCGGAACTGAACCCTGGAACTGAACCCCGCCGCCGGGGAGCGGCGTTCCATCAGGGGCGGGAGCAGGGCGTTTGCCCGCCGTGACATGGTCTGGTCGAATGGGCGCCGCAACGCGCGGGGGGCGGTGTTCGTCGTGGGGCGAACTGAGCGCACGTCAACTAGAAGGCCCTGGTGGTGGGCTGCGGAGGGGCGTTTCATCCGATGATATGATCACGGCGCTTGCCGGGGGGATCGGGCGGGTGTGAGACGGAATGGTCACAGGGGCGGTCCGGGCGGTGACCCCGGTGCGGACGTCCACCGGCCCACCCCCGCCTTGACGGTAAATCAGCAGCTGGCCGCCACTCTCCTGAAGAGAGTCCTATGACGCATTCCCTGCAGAACCCCATTCTCTGGGCTCTTCTCGTCGTCCTCCTCGGCGCAATCGCCGTCATTGTCCTCCAGCGCCGGGCCGCAGCGTCGGCGCGACAGGAGTCCGAGGGACTCAGAGCCCACTACGCCGCATTGGAGAGCGACTTCTCGCAATCCGTCGAGGCGGCGCACGTGCGTGCCGACGAGGAGACCAAAACGGTCCTCAAGTCCGCCATGCGAACCCTCCAGGGCCTCGCCGCCGAACAGCAGCTGGTCATTTCCCGGCTGCAGGACAAGTACGGCGATTCGGTCATCCTGGAGGACCTCCTGGAGATCGACCACACGAACTCGCAGTTCGGACGGCGTGCCCAGTCGATCGCCGTGCTGTGCGACGGCTGGCTCGGCCGGCAGCGCGAGGTGGCGTCGATCTACGACGTGGTCCGCAGCGCGCAGGGCCGCATCCGGCATTTCCGGCGGGTGGAGATTCTTTCCCAGGTCAATTACGGAATCACCAGCCGGGCCGTCGAACCGGTGGCCCTGGTGCTCGCCGAACTCCTCGACAATGCTACCAGCTATTCCAGCCCCGACACGATGGTGGAAATCAATATCCGCACCGTGCCGAAGGGCATTTGCATCGTCGTCGACGACGCCGGTATCGGCATGAACGACGAGGAGCGCACCCGGGCGGAAAAGCTGCTCGCCAGTGAGCGGGTCTCCGGCGTCTCCTCGCTCGGAAATCCCCCGCAGTTCGGTTTCGCGGTGGCTGGCGTGCTCAGCGAGCGCTTCGGCTTCGAGACGTCCGTGGACTCCTCCTCCCCCTACGGCGGTGTGCGGGCGGTCCTCCTGCTGCCGCACGAACTCCTCACCGCCATGCCGGAGCAGAAGCCGGCGGCCGCCGCGCCCGCCGGCGCCGAGCCGGCCGTCCGCCGCCCGTTCGAGGCCGCGCCGGCCGCGTCCGCGCCCGTGACCGGTGCCGACGGCCTGCCGAAGCGGCGCCGCAAGCGGCCGATGGCCGTCGTACCGGCCGAGCCGGTCCCCGTCGGCGCCCAGGGCTTCGACGGCCAGGGCTACGGTGCCCAGGGTTACGGCACCCCGGCCTTCGGCACGCCG
The DNA here is from genome assembly GCF_042957205.1 of Kitasatospora sp. NPDC008115. Lineage (NCBI taxonomy): Bacteria > Bacillati > Actinomycetota > Actinomycetes > Kitasatosporales > Streptomycetaceae > Kitasatospora > Kitasatospora sp. NPDC008115. The sequence continues at coordinate 4,013 of NZ_JBIBHU010000050.1, forward strand.
GCCCCCGGGGCACCGGTCCGCTCCAACGCGGAGACGGCGGCGATCATGGGCGCCTTCCAGCGAGGCACCCAGTCCGGCCGCGCGACGAATCCGGACGCCGCGGAAACGACGAGCAGCGCAACCGCTGCAAGTAGTGAAGGACATGAGTACCCGTGAACAACGATCTGTCATGGATGCTTGACAGCGCCCTGGAGATCCCCGGTGCCCTGCACGCGGTCCTGATATCCGCCGACGGTCTGCTGATGGCCCGGACGAAGGAGATCGGCAAGGACGACGCGGACCGGGTCGCCGCCGGGATGAGCGGCGTGCAGTCGCTGAGCCGTTCGCTCGCCTTCTTCTGCAACGGCTCCCAGCACCAGTGGCGGCAGACCCTGGTGGAGTTCGACGGCGGCTGGGTGTTCCTCATCTCCGCCGGACAGGGCGCCTACCTCGGCGTCTCGGCCTCCCCGGACGTCGACATGGCGGACATCACCTTCCGGATGCAGCAGCTCGTCGGCCAGCTCGGCAAGGCGCTCATGGCGCCCCCGCGCGAGAACCTCGGCGTGCGCCCATGACCACCCCCGGCGAGCAGGCGCCCGACGCCGCCCCGCCCCTGGTGAGACCGTACGTCATCACCAAGGGGCGGGGGCTGCCCGACGACGAGCAGCTCTCCCTGGTCACCCTGGTCACGGCGGCGGGGGACGAGCAGCAGCGCCCCACCCGCCGGCTCTCCCCCGAGGAGCAGGGCCTGCTCGAATTATGTGCCGCGGGCTACCTCACGGTGGCCGAGATCGCCGGACACACCCGGCTGCCCCTGGGCGTGGTGAGGATCCTCCTCTCGGCGCTCAGCGAAGGCGGCTACCTTCTCGTGCGGCCGCCCGTCGCGCGTGCCTCCCTGGTGGACACGCGCATCCTCCAGGAGGTGCTGAATGGACTTGAGGCCAAGTTTGGATGAGCGGGCCTACGTCCGCGACGGAGCCAACCAGACCGCCGTGAAGATCCTCGTCGTCGGCCACTTCGCGGTGGGCAAGACCACCTTCATCGGCTCGATCTCCGAGATCACCCCGCTGTCCACCGAGGAGACCATGACGCGGGCCGGGGAGGCGGTCGACGACCTCAAGGGGGTCAGGAGCAAGACCACCACCACCGTCGCGATGGACTTCGGGCGGCTGACCCTCAGCGACCGCGTCGTGCTGTACCTGTTCGGAACCCCCGGACAGTTGCGCTTCGTGCAGATGTGGGAGGACATGGCACGCGGCGCGCTCGGAGCGCTGGTGCTGGTCGACCCCGACCGGTTGGCGGACTCCTTCGCCGTGATCGACCTGATCGAGCAGTACGGGCTCGACTACGCGATCGCCGTCAACCGCTTCGACGGCACGCCGGTCTACGAGGATGCCGCCCTGCGGGAGGCGTTGGACCTGTTGGACGACACCCCCGTGGTCACCTGCGACGCCCGCGACGAGAAGTCCTCCGCCGAAGCATTGATCAGACTGGTCCGCCACTTGCTGGACCGTGTCCACTAGGAGCAGACATGGACGCTGAGTCCACCGCACTCGTGCCCCCGCCCGGGTGCCCCGCCCACGGCACCGGCGAGCGGATTCCCCTGTACGGGCCGCAGTTCGCGGCCGACCCGCAGGCCTACTACGCCTACATGCGCCACTTCGGCGCGACCACGCCGGTCGAACTCTCGCCGGGCGTCGAGGCCACCCTCGTCACCGACTACACCGCCGCGCTGCAGCTGCTGCAGGACCCGTCCTCCTTCCGGAAGGACTCACGGCGCTGGCGTGACCTCAACGAGGGACGAATACCCGCCGACAGCCCGGTCCTGCCGCTGCTGGCCTACCGTTCCAACTGCATGTTCAGCGACGGCGTCGAGCACCTGCGGCTGCGCCAGGCCGTCACCGACAGCCTCGCCCGGATCGACACCCGCCGGCTCACCCAGCGCATCGGGCAGATCTCCGACTACCTGATCTCCCAGTTCAGCGCGCGCGGCTCGGCCGACCTGGTCGGCGAGTACTCCAAGCAGCTGCCGCTGTTCGTCTTCAACGAGCTCTTCGGCTGCCCGGCCGACATCGGCGACCGGGTGCTGTTCGGGATCTCCGGCATGTTCGACGGCGTCAACGCCGCCCGCGCGGCCGACGTCCTGATGCAGGCCGCGGCCGACCTGGTGACCCTCAAGCGGAGCAGGCCCGGCGAGGACGTCACCTCGTGGCTGATGCAGCACGAGGCGGGCCTGGACAACGAGGAGATGGTCCACCAGCTCGCGCTGCTGCTGGGCGCGGGCGCCGAGCCGCTGCGCAACCTGATCGGCAACACCCTGCACCGGCTGCTCACCCACGACCAGTACGCCCACAAGGGCGGCCTGATCGCCGAGGCGCTCGACGACACGCTGTGGGGCAACCCGCCGCTGACGAACTACGCGCCGCACTACCCCGCCGCCGACATGGAGTTCGCCGGGACGAAGCTGGAGGCCGGCGAGCTGGTGCTGGTCAGCATCGCGGCCGCCAACACCGGCGGCGCCGGCAGCAACCGGGCCCACCTGGCCTGGAGCGCGGGCCCGCACGCCTGCCCCTCCAAGGAGCCCGCCCGGCACATCACCGTGACGGCCATCGAGAACCTGCTCAACCTGCTGCCCGACATCGAACTCGCGGTGCCGGCCGACAGCCTGACCTGGCGTCCCGGCCCGTTCAGCCGGGCGCTGTCGGCGCTGCCGACCAGGTTCACCCCGCTCCAGGAGACGCCCCGGCCCGCCTCCGCGGCCTCCTCCGCGGCCCGGCCGGCGGCGCCCGCCCGTGAGGAGCACGGCACGGGCCCCCGCAAGGAACGCGGGTTGTGGAGTTCCTTCCTGACCTGGCTGGCGAAGTGACCGGGACCCCGGGAAGACCCGGCGTCCCGACGCTCGGGGAGTTCACCGCGGACCAACTGCGGCGGCTGTGCGAGGTCGCGCACCTCGACCCGGAGGACGCGCGCACCTACGCGGACGTCCTCACCGGCGCGCTCGGACCGGAGGCCGGACGGCGGCTGGACCTGCCGCCGTCCGGCCGGACGTTCCTGTCCGACGACCACACGCCGGTGGAGTACTCGCTCTCCTTCCGGCCGGACGGCCCGCCCGACCTGCGGGTGCTGCTGGAGCCCGGTTGCGGCACCGCCACCCTGGAGGAGAACGGCCGCGCCGGACTGGACGTCATCCATGCCATGTCCCGGCGCTGGGGGTTCTCCACCACCTGCCTGGACAAGCTGGAGGACCTCCTCCTCCCGCCGTCCCCGCACGGCCCGCTCGCGCTGTGGTGCGCCCTGGAACTGCGTCCCGGCGGCGTCCCCGGGGTCAAGGTGTACCTGAACCCCGCCGCCAACGGCGCCGACCGGGCGGAGGAGACGGTACGCGAGGCGCTGGACCGGATCGGCCACCACCGCGCGTTCGAGGGGCTGCCGCGGGGAGAGGGCTACCCGTTCCTCGCCCTGGACCTCGGCGACTGGAAACAGCCCCGGGTCAAGGTCTACGTCCGCCACCCCGGCCTGCCGGCCGCCGCCGTCGGCGAGCTCTCCCGGATGCCCGCCGGGCCGACGGCGGCCGTGCTCCGGGAGTTCGCCGCCACGGCGGCCGGGACCACCGGCGCCGACACCCGGCTCGCCGGGCTGCCCGTGCTGTCCTGCCACGCCTTCACCGACCCGGCGGCGGACCGGCCCAGCGGCTTCACCCTGCACGTGCCGGTGCGCGACTACGCCCGGCACGACGGCGAGGCCCTGGACCGGGCGGTGACCCTGCTCGCCGGGCACGGCATGGACCCGGCCCCGCTGCTGCGCGCCCTGCCCTCCCTCACCGGGCGGCGGCCGCAGGACGGGGTCGGGCTGATCGCCTACCTGGCGCTCGCCCACCAGCGGGGCTGTCCGCCCCGGCTCACGGCGTACCTCTCCGCGGAGGCCTACACCGTCCGGCCGCCGACCGGCTGAGCACACCCGGCGCACGGGCAGGGGCTCGCTACACGGTGCCGAGTTCCCGCACGTAGGGCACCACGTCGATCTGGATCGACGCGCCGAGCCCCTGCCCGTAGCGCGCGGCGACGCCGCTCAGGTAGTCGTCGACCTCCTTGCGCATCACGTCCCCGGCCGGCAGCGCCTCCTCGCCGCCGATGAGCCGCGCGACCCACTGCGCCTGCGCCTCCAGGGCCCGGGTGATGGCGCCCACCGGGCGGATCAGGCCGACGAAGTACAGGCCGGGCCGGTCGGGCGCGACGACCCGCCGGTACAGCTCCACCCGGCCGCTCGGGCCGACCGGGCAGTCGGCGGGCAGGTACGGGTAGGACATCCGGTAGCCGGTGCACCAGACGACCGCGTCGGCCTCCTCGGCGGAGCCGTCGGTGAACCGGACCAGGTTCCCGGCGAAGGAGTCGATCCCCGGCCTGGGGGTCACCGCGCCGTGCCGGATCCGGCTGAAGATCTCGTCCGAGACGGTCACGGCGGAGGAGAAGATCGGGTGGTCGGGCTCGGGCAGGCCGTAGTCCGAGAGCCGGCCCCGGGCGACCAGGAGGGCCTGTTCGATGTACTCGCGCCGCTCGGCCAGCGTCATGCCGGTGAACCACGGCGACTCGGCGATCACGTCGCACGATATGCCGTAGAGCTGCTTCGGGACGACGTGCAGGCCCCGGCGGACCGACAGCACCGTCCGGGCGGCGTGCCGGGAGAGGTCGGTGGCGATGTCCACGGCCGAGGCGCCGAGGCCGACCACGACCACCCGCTGCCCGCGGAACCCGGAGCCCTCCAGGTAGTCCACGGCGTGCAGCATGCGGCCGGTGAACGACTCGGCGCCGGCCGGCGCCGGATCGGGCAGCAGCGGCTCCGCGTTGGCGCCCGAGGCGACGACCACCCGCGCGAAGCGCCGGGTGACGGCGGCCCCGTGGGCGTCGCGGCTGGCGACCAGCCAGGAGCCGTCGAAGTCCGGCCGGACCGACAGCACCTCGGTGCCGAACTCGATCCGCGGCGACAGGCCCGCCCACTCGGCGAAGGCCCGCAGATAGGCGGCCATCTCGTCGTGCCGGGGATAGGCCGGGTAGGACTCCGGCATCGGGAAGGCGGCGAAGCCGGTCAGCTGCTTGGCGGTGTTCAGGTGCAGTGACCGGTAACCCGGCCCGCGTTCCCCGGCCTGCGGCTTGCGCCAGATCCCGCCGACCTCCGGAGCCTTCTCCAAGCAGACGAAGTCGATGCCCTTCACCGCGAGCGCGTGCGCCACGGCCAGGCCCGACAGACCCGCGCCGATGACGCAGACCGGCGCGGCCCCGCGCACATCGACGGCGTACGACCCACCCGGGAAATTCCCCACGGAAACACTCACCTTCCCTCGACCGGCATGGCCTTCCCCCGTTGCCGCCGCCCCTCGGCGGGGCGGCGCCGACAAAGTAAACCTCAGGTCACGGCGGTCGACCAGGGACCAACGGCGTACAAAAGGTGCGCACTCGGGAAACGGAACGGCCCGAAGCGGGCGGGAAGTCGCAGGAGAAAAACGAAAAGCGGGCCAGGATTTCTCCTGGCCCGCTCAGCGGTGTCCGAGGGGGGACTTGAACCCCCACGCCCGATAAAGGGCACTAGCACCTCAAGCTAGCGCGTCTGCCATTCCGCCACCCGGACGGGGTGTTGTCCTCGCGGCTTCCTTCTGTTCGTCGGCCGCGCTGACAGATGTAACTGTAGCAGTGATCGGCTGCGGGTCCCAAAACGGCTCCGGAGGGGCTCCGGACGAGGGACCGCAGGTTGCGGCGGTGTGTCGGCGCGTTTCCCGGGGGTGGATCCGGGTCGGAGGCTGGGAGAGGATGGTCGGACGTGCTCGTGCGACCCGGGTGCAGGTCCCGGGGGTGGTGCTGTGCCGGTGCGGGCCAGAGACGAGGAGTTGACCGTGAGCGAGCTGAGCGGGTCGGCGGCGCCGAAGGTGACGGGTGAGTCCGAGGTCGCCGACCTCTGCCGCGATCTGATCCGGATCGACACCAGCAACTACGGCGACGGCTCCGGCCCGGGGGAGCGGAAGGCCGCCGAGTACGTGGCCGAGCAGCTCGCCGAGTTCGGCCTCGAACCGCAGATCATCGAGTCGGCCAAGGGGCGGGCGTCCACCGTGGTGCGGATCGAGGGCGAGGACCGGTCGCGTCCGGGCCTGCTGATCCACGGCCACACCGACGTCGTGCCGGCCAACGCCGCGGACTGGACCCACGACCCGTTCTCCGGCGAGATCGCGGACGGCTGCGTCTGGGGGCGCGGCGCGGTCGACATGAAGGACATGGACGCGATGACCCTCGCGGTCGTCCGCGACCGGCTGCGCACCGGCCGCAAGCCCCCGCGCGACCTGGTGCTGGCCTTCCTCGCCGACGAGGAGGCCGGCGGCACCTACGGCGCCCGGTACCTGGTGGACCGCCACCCGGACCTCTTCGAGGGCGTGACCGAGGCGATCGGCGAGGTCGGCGGCTTCTCCTTCACGGTCAACGACCGCACCCGGCTCTACCTGGTGGAGACGGCCGAGAAGGGCATGCACTGGATGCGGCTCACGGTCGAGGGCCGGGCCGGGCACGGGTCGATGGAGAACGACGACAACGCCATCACCGAGCTGTGCGAGGCGGTCGCCAGGCTCGGGCGCCACCAGTTCCCGCTGCGGATCACCAAGACCGTGCGGGCCTTCCTGGACGAGCTGTCGGACGCGCTCGGCGTCGAGCTCGACCCGGAGAACATGGACGAGACGCTGCGGGTGCTCGGCGGCATCGCCAAGATGATCGGCACCACACTGCGCAACACCGCCCAGCCGACCATGCTCGGCGCCGGCTACAAGGTCAACGTGATCCCCGGCCAGGCCACCGCGCACGTGGACGGCCGCTTCCTGCCCGGCTACGAGGAGGAGTTCCTGGCCGAGCTGGACAGTGTGCTCGGCCCGCGCGTCAAGCGCGAGAGCCTGCACTCGGACAAGGCGATCGAGACCGGTTTCGACGGCGCCCTGGTCGAGGCGATGCAGACCGCGCTGCGCGCCGAGGACCCGATCGCCCGGGCGGTGCCGTACTGCCTCTCGGGCGGGACGGACGCCAAGTCGTTCCAGGACCTCGGGATCCGCTGCTTCGGCTTCGCACCGCTGCAGCTGCCGCCGGAGCTGGACTTCGCCGGGATGTTCCACGGCGTGGACGAGCGGGTGCCGGTGGACGGCCTGAAGTTCGGCGTGCGGGTGCTGGACCGGTTCATCGACGCCTGCTGAGCACGGGGGCGGCGGCCCGCTCCCGGAGCGTCCGGGAACGGGCCGTTGCCGTTCCGACAGATCGATTTCCTGTTCGTCGTATCACCGGTCCGGGTGAAGCGGACGCCTGTTCCGTACCCCGTTTGCCGCAACGTCGTTGCTTCCTGTGACGGCCCGGAACCGATAGCCGGGTGTTCATACAGGAGGAATGATGAAGATCAAGAAGATCGCCGCCGTGACCGCCGCCGCCGGCGGCCTGGTGCTCGCCGCCACGGGTGTCGCCTCCGCCCACGGCGGGGCCGGTGCCGAGGGCGTGGCCGCCGGCTCCCCGGGCGTGGTGTCCGGCAACCAGATCCAGATCCCGGTGCACATCCCGGTCAACGCCTGCGGCAACACCATCAGCGTGATCGGCGCGCTGAACCCGGCGTTCGGCAACACCTGCTTCAACGTCTGAGCCCCTCCCGGTCGTTGAGCCGGGCCCCCGGGCGGCGTGCGCGCCGTGCCGGGGGCGCTTGTTTTCCTGGCCCGCCCCATTGTCACCCCGTTAAATCCCTCGAAAGGGTGAATGGGAGTCGTGCCGGCCAACTTCCCCCAGGGTTTCTTCGTTCTCTCCCATGCAGCCGAGGACCTCTCCGCCTATTCGGAAATTCCGACTTTCGGAGGGTCGTCAAGTCGTCTCAAAATGTCAGGGGAAAATATGAGGAACGCAGCCAAGAAGGGGCTCCTCACGGCCGTGGCCACCGGCAGTGTGCTGGCCTCGACCGCCGGCTACGCCTATGCGGGCGCCGGCGCGGAGGGTGTCGCGGCAGGCTCGCCGGGCGTCGTCTCCGGCAACTCGGTGCAGGTACCGGTCGAGGTGCCGATCAACGCCTGTGGCAACACGGCCGACCTGATCGGCTTGCTGAACCCCGCCTTCGGCAACAACTGCGCCAACTCCTCCGGGCGTCCCGCCGGCGGCGGAGCGCACGTGGGAGGGAACCACGCGGGCGGTGCCCAGGCCGGCGGCGGGCAGGCCGGTGGCGGGCAGCCGGGCGGCACCCACGCCGGCGGCGTCCAGGGCAGCGGCCAGAACGGCGGCCAGGCGGGTTCGGGCGCGTCCGGTGCGGGCGGCTCCGGCCCGGGGGCGTCGGGCGCGGGCTCGGCGGCCTCGGGGGCCTCGGGTGCGACCGCCTCGGGCGCCACCGCGTCGGGAGTGGCCACCGGCTCGCCCGGGGTGATCTCCGGCAACAGCGTCCAGGCCCCGGTGCACATCCCGGTCAACGCCTGCGGCAACTCGATCAACCTGGTCGGCGCCCTCAACCCGGCGTACGGCAACACCTGCGTCAACGCGGCCGCGCCGGCGCCCAGCCAGCCCGCCGTGCCGGAGGAGGACTGCCCGGAGGAGCACGTTCCGCACAACGCCCCGCCGCCGGTCACCGCCGCCGAGGGCACCCCCCGGGCGGGCGTTCCGAGCGAGGCCCCGCAGGTCGCCCCGGCGGCCGCCGTGCAGAGCGCGCCCGAGGTGCGTCCGGCCGCCCCGCGTGGCGGCCCGGTCGCCGAGGAGGCCGGGCAGCTGGCCGCCACCGGCGCCGGTGGCACCGAGATGCTGGGGGCGGCCGGCCTGGCCCTGCTGATCGGAGGCGGCGTCCTCTACCGCCGCGCCCGCGCCGGCGCCCGCTGAGCCCCCGGGGCACAGCGGAGAACCCGGGGACACCGGACGCACCGGACGCGCGGTGGGCCTGCCCGCCGCGCGTCCGCCGTCACCAGCTCCGGACCTGCCGGATGATCCGCCGGCGCAGCAGCACCGTGCGGCTGCCGTCCGGGAACAGGCGGAGCCTGTCCAGTTCCCAGTGCCCGTACTCGGCATGATCGGTGAGTAGTTGGCGTGCCGCGTTGCGGGACGTCCCGCGCGGCATGCGCAGCGACTGGTACTCGTACTCCGGCTGCCGGACCGGCTTCGGTGGGGTCAAAACGCTCCTCCTGTGGGACGCCTGCGAGCAAGCCTACGGCCTGCCCAGGACAACGGGCCGGGGAATTTTCGGCCGCCCCGGACCGCACCGTACTGACAGGGCATCAGTTCCGTTGCTCCTGGGGAAGACATACCCCCGGCGCGGCGCGCGAAGCGGCACCCGGACGGCCCGCGCGGACGGTCCGGTCGGGCGCCGGGCGCGCGCCGCCGCCCGGCACCCCGGGGGACAGAACAGTACGGAACGGACATCGCGGGGGAAGTTGCGGTGAAATCGCGGGTGTAGGTGACAACCGCTGTGCGTACCGGCACCGAGGGGAGATAGCGTCTGCACCATGTCTGATGCCGCGCAGCCCACCATTGCCGAGGTACGCGCCGCCGCCGAGGCGGTCAAGGCCGCCATCGACCGTCATCTGGAAGCGGTGTCAAGCCACAGCGCAGCGGACGATTCCGCTGTGTCCACCGCCTACGAGCAGCTCGCGACGGCGGCCATCGCGTACGACCAACTCCTCTACGAGGTCTACGACGAGGTGACCCCCTTCGAGGTCCCCGGTGACGAGGGCCCGGGCGGGTACCACGGTCCGGAACAGCCCGAGGCGATCAGCGTGCTGATCCGCCGCGACTACCACGTCGTCGACCCGAAGCGGCTGCGTGCCCAGGCCGAGCGGCTGGACGACTCGCTGACCCCGGGCGGCGGCTCGGACGGCGGCGGGGTGAACGCCGCGATCGGCGTGCTGTTCGGCGAGTTCGAACCGGACGAGATCGCCGCCCGCAGCGAGGAGTTCGGGCTGGAGGAGGCCGACTCCACGCTCTGGGTGGCGGCGGCCGAGCCGAGCGAGCCGGGGGAGTGGCTGCCGGAGCCGTTCGAGCACGCGGACCCGCAGCTGCTGATCTGCCGCTTCGACGTGAGCGAGGTCTACGACGACGAGGACCCCGACGACTGACCTGCGGTGCCCGGCCCCCCGCGCGCCCGGCGCGCGGGGCGGAACGGGTGCTTCAGGCGCATGATTTCGGACGTTCCTCGCGCCGGGCGCGGTGACGTCCGGTCACGGCTTTCGGCCCCGGAACGGCCGGAGAGCCCCCGCCCGAGGGGTCTCCGGCCGTTCCGGGGCCGCGCCGTCGGCGGCCGTCAGTAGGACTCGGCCGCGTTCTCCGCGAGGATCGCGCGCAGCCGGGTGGTGCGGGGCGCGGCCGGGCGCTCGGCGACGGCCTGCGGCAGCGCCGGCCCGGCGGCGTGGACCACCGAGAGGTGGCGCTCGCCGCGGCCGAACGCCGTGTAGACCCACTGCCGGGTGAGCGCCGCGCCCGTGTCGTCCGGCAGCACCACCACGGCACCGGGCCAGCGGCGGCCGACCGCCTGGTGGACGGTCAGTGCCCAGCCGTGCCGCAGCTTTCCGGCCTCGGCGGGCGGGACGGTGCGGCGCGAGCCGTCCGGGTACTCCAGGTGCAGGCCGGCGGCGTCGCCGTCGAGCACCCGGGCCAGCCGGGTGTGGCCGGGCGCGGGGGAGTCGGCGACCCGGTCGCCGGGGTCGAAGCCGCCGAAGCGGCCCGGGCCCGGGTTGAGCCGGGCCTTGGCGGCGGCGTTCAGCGCACGGGTGCCGGCCCCGCCGCCGTGTCCGGGGGTGAGCAGGACGACCTGCTCGGACGGGATGCCGAGGGCGCGCGGAATCGAGTCGGTGAGCAGCTGGACGGCGCGGTGGACGGCCTCCCCGGCGTCCTTGGCGGTCAGGATGACCACCTCCTTGTCGGGCGCCTCGACCGGCTGGAGCTCGCCGATGCCGACGCCGGAGACCAGCTCGCCGATCGGGCCGAAGTCGGGGGTGCGGGAGGCGACGGCGGGGCAGGCCTTGGCGGCCAGCAGGTCGGCGAAGAACCGGCCGGGGCCGGCCGACCAGAGCTGGCCGGGGTCGCCGCTGAGCACCAGGCGGGTGCCGTCCGCCAGCGACTCCAGCAGGGTGGCGGCCAGCTCGACGTCCAGCAGCGGGGCGTCCAGCACGATCAGCAGGTCGAGCGCCAGGGTGCCGTCGGCGGCCCGGCCGGGGCCGGCCGCGCCGGCGAGCAGCTCGGCCAGCGTGGCGACGGGTGCCGGGGCGGGGGCCCCGGCGAGCGGGGCGAGCGCGGCGAAGGCGTCCCGGCCGTGGTCGGTCCAGGTGGCGGCCCAGGCCCGCAGGCCGAGGCCGGTCGCGGCGGCCAGCAGGGCGGCCGGCTCCGCGCGGGCGGCCTCGCCGCCGGTGTGCAGGACGAGCGCGCTCTCGGCGGTGGCCCGGACCAGGGCGGTCGCGGAGGAGGACGGGGCGGCGGCTGCGGCGGCCTCCCAGGCGGCCGGCCCGGGGGCGGCGGGCGGCTCCTCGGCGGCCTCGGCACCGTCCTCCTCGGAGTCCCCGTCCTCCTCGGCGGCCTCGGTCTCGCCGTCCTCCGCCGGGTCCGCCGGGTCCGCCGGGGCCTCCGGATCCTCGCCGGGGACGAAGGTGGACATCAGACGGACCAAGCCGTCGGCCAGGCTCTCCTCGGCCAGCGCCAGCCGCTCCAGGGCCAGCAGGGTGCGGGTCGGCGGTTCGTCCTCCTCGTCCCCGCCGGCCGCGTGCGCCTCGGCGCCGGTCAGCTCCTCCTGGAACGGCATCGCCCGGCCGTCGATCACGGCGGCCTGGACGGCGGCGGCGGCGTCCGGCACACCGAGGCGCTCCAGCCCCGAGACCAGCTCGCCGGTCTCCAGGGCCGAGTGGCCGCGCAGCGCAGCCTGCTCCAGCAGCCAGCCGACCAGCGCCTTGGCCCGCCGCTGGTCGCCGGGGCCGGCGGCCGGGCCGAGCAGACCGCGGGCGAAGCCGTCCGCGTGCTCGGGGCGGACGGCGGGCAGGGTGAGCACCAGCCACGGGTCGTCGCGCAGTTGCTGGGCCGCGCCGTCGCCGAACACCGCCACGGCGGCGGCGGCCAGCGCGGCCGGGGCGCCGCCCGCCGCCAGCACCTCGGCAGTGTCCTTGAGTGCCTGCGCCCGCTGCTCGTCGGTGGCCGGGCGGTCGGCCGCGGCCTCCCCGGTGCCCGCGCTCCCCGGCGCCGGGGCGTCGCCCTCCGCGCCGGAGCGGCCGACCGACCGCACCCGCTCCGCCAGTGCCGCGACCGCCGCCGCCCGGTCGTCGCCCGCCACGTCCTGCCCGGGCGCCTCCGGAGCCTCCGGGGCGTCCGGAGTGCCCGGGGCGTCCGGCGAGGCCTGCCCGGGAGCGACGCCCGAGCCCGCCGAGGCCTCCTCCGGAGCGCCGTTCTCCGCGTCAGTCATCGTCCGCTCCACAAAAGCTCAACTCCACATGCTGGGCGCCGCCCGCCCCTCGGTCGGGGCGGTCGGCCGGGTCGGGCCGGTCCCGGGCCGCGCAGGGCGGCCGGTCCGGCGGTCGGTCGGTTCGGGCAGGCTCGGGTCGCGGGGTCGAGCGGCCGCTACAGCTCGCTCCACCCCTGGTCGGGGTAGCGGTGGACCGGCGCCGAGATGTCGTCGAGCGCACCGCGGATCTCCCCCGGAAGCGTAAGGGCCTCCACCGACAGCGCGGTCTGCAACTGCCCGGCGGTCCGCGCCCCGACCAGCGCGCTCGCCACGCCCGGGCGGTCCCGGACCCAGGCCAGCGCGACCGCCAGCGGGCTGCTGGCCAGGCCGTCGGCGGCGGTGGCGACGGCGTCCACGATCCGCCGGGCGCGTTCCCCGAGGTAGGGCTGGACGAACCCGGACAGGTACGGCGAGGCGCCGCGCGAGTCCTGCGGCAGGCCGTGCCGGTACTTGCCGGTGAGCACGCCGCGCCCGAGCGGGGAGCCGGCGAGCACGCCCACCCCGGTGTCCCGGGCGGCCGGAAGGGCCTCGCGCTCGCTGCCGCGCTGGAGCAGCGAGTACTCCAGTTGCGCCCCGGCAAGCGGCACCCGGCCGTGGTGGGCGTGCTGCCAGGTGGCGGCCTTGGCGAGCTGCCAGCCGCTGAAGTCGCAGACCCCGACGTAGCGGGCGCGGCCGGAGGAGACGGCGATGTCCAGGGCGCTCAGGGTCTCCTCGACGGGGGTGGCCGGGTCGAAGGCGTGCACCTGCCAGAGGTCGACATAGTCGGTGCCGAGCCGGCGCAGCGAGGCGTCGAGCGCGCCGAGCAGGTGGCCGCGCGAGCCGTCGAAGCGGCGGCCGGAGGCCGGCACGCTGCCCGCCTTGGTGGCGATGACCAGCTCGGAGCGGGGGATGAGGCTGTCGGTGAGCCGGGAGATCAGGTACTCGGCGTCGCCGTCCGCGTAGACGTCGGCGGTGTCGACGAGGTTGCCGCCGGCGTCGACGAACTCCTTGAGCTGTCCGGCGGCCTCCTGCTCGTCGGTGTCGCGACCCCAGGTCATGGTGCCGAGGCCGAGCCGGGAGACCAGCAGCCCGGTGCGGCCGAGGTGACGCTTTTCCATCGGACGGGCCCTCTCACTGGCCGAAGGTGCGGTGGCGGAACGCTGCGGGGCGGGGCGCCCGACGGGGACAAACCCGCAGGTGGGACGCGGCGCCCCACGTCGGCTGAGCGTAGCGGCCGGTGCCCGGGCAGATGCGCAGACCCGCAGGACGACCACCGCCGGGACGCACCTGGCGCGAGTGCGGGGGGCGGCGGCCGGAATGTGACCCACGCCACCGCTACCGGCCAGTAGCATGTCGGCCGGACGCGTCGTCGCGCTCCCGAGCAACCCGACTGGAAGGCAGTGCCCATGCGACTCGGCATCAACCTCGGCTACTGGGGACTCGGCATGGACGCCGACAACATCGCCGTCGCCCAGGAGGCCGACCGGCTCGGCTACTCGGTCTGCTGGGCCGCCGAGGCCTACGGCTCGGACGCGGCCACCGTGCTCTCCTTCGTGGCCGCCAGGACCGAGCGGATCGACGTCGGCTCGGCCATCTTCCAGATCCCGGCCCGCACCCCGGCGATGACCGCGATGACCGCCGCCACCCTGGACACCCTCTCCGGCGGCCGCTTCCGGCTCGGCCTCGGCGTCTCCGGCCCGCAGGTCTCCGAGGGCTGGTACGGCGTGAAGTTCGACAAGCCGCTGGCCCGCACCCGTGAGTACGTGGAGATCATCCGCAAGGCGATGTCCCGCGAGCGGCTGGTCCACGAGGGCGCCCACTGGACGCTGCCGCTGCCCGGCGGCCCCGGCAAGCCGATCAAGCTCACCGTGCACCCGGTGCGCGAGCGCATCCCGCTCTACATCGCCGCGATCGGCCCGAAGAACCTGGAGCAGACCGGCGAGATCGCCGACGGCTGGCTCGGCATCTTCTTCGACCCCGCGCACGCCGCGCTCTCGCTGGACCCGCTGAAGGCCGGCCGGGCCAGGGCGGGTGCCGAGCCGGGCAAGGAGTTCGACGGCTTCGACGTCTGTCCGACCGTGGCCATCGCCGTCGGCGACGACGTCAAGGCCGGCGTCGACTCGCAGCGCGCCTACACCGCGCTCTACATCGGCGGCATGGGCAGCAAGGAGAAGAACTTCTACAACCAGCTCGCCCGCCGGATGGGCTACGAGCAGGCCGCCGACGAGGTCCAGGAGCGCTACCTGGCCAAGGACTACGCGGGCGCGGCCGCCGCCGTCCCGCACGACCTCGTCGACGCCACCTCGCTGATCGGCGACACCGCCCGGATCGCCGACCGGATGCAGGCCTACGCGGACGCGGGCGTCACCACGCTCACCCTGGCCCCGGCCGGCTTCACGCTCGACGAGCGGATCACCGCGCTGCGCACCGGCGTCGAGGCCCTGGAGCGCGCCGGCCTGGCCTAGGCCGTCTCCCCCCTCCCCGCGCGCGCCGCACGGGGAGGGGGTGCTACAGCCAGTCGTGCCGCTTGAACACCCGGTGCAGCAGTACGCAGACCACCACCATCAGGGCGACCGCCGCCGGGTAGCCCCAGGGCTGGCGCAGCTCGGGCATGTGCTCGAAGTTCATCCCGTACACGCCGGCGATCATCGTCGGCACGGCGGCCAGCGCCGCCCAGGCGGAGATCTTCCGCATGTCGTTGTTCTGCTGCACGCTGACCTGCGCCAGGTTGGCGGCCAGGATGTCGGACAGCAGCCGGTCCATGCCCTCCACCTGGTCGTCGGTGCGGGCCAGGTGGTCGGAGACGTCGCGCAGGTACGGCAGCGCCTCGGCCCGCACGAACGGCACGCCGGGGCGCTCCAGCCGCAGCATCGCGTCGACCAGCGGCCCGGTGGCCCGGCGGACGGTCACCAGCTGCCGCTTGTACCCGTAGATCCGGCTCGCGATGTCGCGCCCCACCCGGCCGGGCGCGAACACGTCCGACTCCAGCTCGTCGAGGTCCGCCTGGATGCCGACCGCCACGTCCGCGTAGCCGTCCACCACCGTGTCGCAGACCGAGTGCAGCACGGCGCTCGGGCCGTACCTGAGCACCTCCGGCTGCTGCTCCAGCTGGGCGCGCAGGTCGCCGAGCGGGCTGTCGGCGCCGTGCCGGACCGTCAGCACGAACTCCTCGCCGACGAAGAGCATCACCTCGCCGCTGGTCACCGCGTGGCCGCCGGGGTGGTAGCCGAGCGTCTTCAGTGCCACGAACAGCGAGTTGCGGTACGTCTCCAGCTTGGGGCGCTGGCGGGCGCCGACCGCGGCCTCGACCGCCAGCGGGTGCAGGCCGAACTCGCCGCCGACCCGGTCGAGTTCCTCGCTGGTGGGCTCGAACAGGCCTATCCAGACGAAGCCGCCCGGTCCCGCCGCCCGCGCCGCGGCGAGGCTGCCGGCGGGGTCCGCGGGCGTCGCGACCGGGCGGCCGTCGCGGTAGATGGCGCAATGGACGATCATGCGGGCCATTGTCGCCGCAAACGCCTGCCCGAAACATCCGCCGCGACGACGGTTCGTCCCGCTACCGGGGCGGCGGCCGGGGTGGCGGCCGGGGTCCGTGCGCCGGCCCGCCCCGGCCCGGGAAGCCGTAGGGTAGGCCCCATGCCCACCCTGCTGCTCGTCCGCCACGGCCGCTCCACCGCGAACACCGCCGGAATCCTGGCCGGTTGGACGCCCGGGGTGGAACTCGACGACACCGGGCGCGCGCAGGCCGCCGCGCTCGCCGACCGGCTCGCCCCGGTCCCGCTGGTGCAGGCGGTCAGCAGCCCGCTGGAGCGCTGCCGGCAGACCCTGGAACCGCTGCTCGCCGCCCGCCCCGGCCTGGCCGGCCCCGCGCTGGACGAGCGGCTCGGCGAGTGCCACTACGGCGAGTGGACCGGCCGGCCGCTGGCCGAGCTGGCCAAGGAGCCGCTGTGGCGCACCGTCCAGGACCACGCCGCGGCGGCCGCCTTCCCCGGCGGCGAGTCGCTGCGCGAGCTGAGCCACCGCACGGTGAACGCGGTCCGCGAGTGGAACGAGAAGATCGCCGCCGAGCACGGCGAGGACGCGGTCTGGGTCGCCTGCTCGCACGGCGACGTGATCAAGGCCGTGGTGGCCGACGCGCTCGGCCTGCACCTCGACCACTTCCAGCGGATCAACGTCGACCCCTGTTCGGTCACCGCGATCCGCTACACCGCGCGCCGGCCCTTCGTGCTGCGGATGGGCGACACCGGCGACCTCACCTCCCTCGCCCCGCGGCCCGCCGGACCCGGCGCCCCGGCCGGGCAGAGCGGGGACGCGGTGGTCGGCGGCTCCACCGGCACGGCCTGAACCGTCCGCCGCGGGCCGTCCCCGGTCCGCCCGGTGGCCCCCGCCGGGGCCTCGGCTCCCCGGCGCGGGCCCGGAGGTCGTAGGGTGACCAGTGGGTCCCCGCGCCCCCGGCCCGGGCACCCCGGACCACCCAGCCCCGACCCCCGACCGACCCCAGCGGCGTCCCTGGACGCCCACGACGATCGATACGACCCGGAGCGAGAGCGTGACCCGTCAGGTCTTCTTCTACGACCAGCCCGAACGGTTCGTGGCCGGCACCGTCGGCCAGCCCGGCGCCCGGGCGTTCTACCTTCAGGCCAGCGCCCGCGGGCGGATCACCAGCGTGCTGCTGGAGAAGACCCAGGTCGCCGCGCTCGCCGAGCGGATCGACGAGGTCCTCGACGAGGCGCTGCGCCGCAGCGGTGGCGCGGCCGGCATCCCGGCCGCCGCCCCGCAGGACCTGCTCGACACCGCGCCGCTGGACCTGCCGCTGGAGCAGGAGTTCCGGGTCGGCACGATGGCGCTCGCCTGGGACAGCGTGGACGGCTGCCTGGTGGTCGAGGCGCAGGCGCTGGTCGAGGAGGAGGAGGGCGAGGAGGAGGGCGCCGCCGTCTTCGAGGACGACGAGAACGGCCCCGACATGCTCCGGGTGCGGCTCTCCGGCGCGATGGCCCGGGTGTTCGCCAAGCGGGCGCTGGACCTCGTCGCGGCCGGCCGCAAGCCCTGCCCGTTCTGCAACCTGCCGCTCGACCCGGAGGGCCACCTGTGCCCGCGCGCGAACGGGTACCGGCGCTGAACGCGCCGACCGCACGGCCCGCCGACCCGCCGGAGCCGCCGCGGTCCGACCCCGCCGAGGCCGCCGCCCTCGCCGCCGACCCGCCCGGCGCGCTGCGGCTGCTGCGCGAGGGCGGGCTGACCGTGCACGGCCGGCTCACCGACGCCTCCAACGCCGCCCTCTACTGCACCGTCAGCGCGGCCGACGGCCGCCGGGCCCAGGCCGTCTACAAGCCGGTGGCCGGCGAGCGCCCGCTCTGGGACTTCCCGGACGGCACCCTGGCCGGGCGCGAGGTCGCCGCGTACGAGGTGTCCGCCGCCACCGGCTGGGACCTGGTCCCGCCCACCGTGCTGCGCGACGGCCCGCACGGCCCCGGCATGGTGCAGCTCTGGGTGGAGCCCGACCCGGACGCCGCCCCGCTGCTCGCGCTCCAGGACCCGGGCGGTCCCGAGGACGGCTGGCTGCCGATCGTCCGGGCCGAGGTCGGCGACGGGCGCACCGCGCTGCTGGTCCACCCCGACGACCCGCGGCTGCGCCGGCTCGCGGTGCTGGACGCCGTCCTCAACAACGCCGACCGCAAGGGCGGCCACCTGATCCCGGCCGCCGACGGCCGGCTCTACGGCATCGACCACGGCGTCACCTTCAACACCGAGGGCAAGCTGCGCACCCTGCTCTGGGGCTGGGCCGGGCAGCCGCTGCCCGCCGAGGCGGCCGCGGTGCTGACCGGGCTGGCCGGGCAGCTGGACGGCGAACTGGGGGAGCGGCTGGCCCCGCACCTGACCGCCGCCGAACTGGACGCCGCCCGGTCCCGGGTGGCCGCCCTGCTCGCCGCCGGCACCCACCCGCTGCCCTCCGAGGACTGGCCGTCGATCCCCTGGCCGCCGATATAAGGACCGATCGGTCCGCCGATCCGAGGGTTCGAAGGCGCGCCGACCCGTTTTCCCCCGGTCCACGGGCTTCCTCAGCCGGTAATGGTCTGGACCGGTGCGCCGCCCTGGCAGCACACTGCGACGATGGACGAGCGACGGACCACCCCCCACCTGGACCTGCCGCTGCACCGCCTCCAGGTCCCGCTGCCGCATCTGCTGCCGTTCGCGATCGGCAGCTTCGACGCCATCGGCCCGCTGTCCCGGGCCGGCTTCCCCCACCGGCACTCCTTCTACGAGATCGTCTACCTGACCGGCGGGCGCGGCGCCCACGTCCTGGACCTGGTCCAGCGGCCGGTGCAGCCCCCGCAGTTGTGCGTGATCGCGCCCGGCCAGGTGCACTACTGGGCGGACGCGGACGACCTCACCGGGCAGGTCGTGCTGTTCAACGAGGACTTCCTGCTGGCCCACCCGCAGGACCTCGCCGCGCTGCGCACCCTGGCCTCCCGTCCGGCGGTGCGGCTCGGCGAGCAGGCCGCGCCGATCGCCGCGCTGCTGGCGGACATGGAGGCCGAGTACCGGGCCCGGCCGACCGGCTACCCGGGCGTGCTGCGGGCCAGTCTGCACATCCTCGTCGTGCGCGCGCTGCGGGCCTGTTCGCCCGGCGGCACGGGCGGGCAGCCCGGCCGCACCGGGGACCTCGCGGCCGCCTTCACCCGGCTGATCGCCACCCCGGGCGGGGTGCAGCGCTCGGTCGCCTCCTGCGCGCACGAGTTGGGCGTCTCCCCGGGCCACCTCCAGGCGATGGTCAAGCAGGCCACCGGACGCACCCCGGGCCGGCTGATCCGCCAGCAGCAGACGCTGGAGGCCAAACGGCTGCTGGCCTGCACCGAGCTGACGGTGCGGCAGGTGTCCAGGGAGGCCGGATTCGGGGATCCGGCGTACTTCTGCCGGTTCTTCCGCCGGGAGACCGGGATGACGCCGGGGGAGTTCCGGTCCAGTGTCGGAGGAAATCACCACGATCCCCGGATCACGTCCATCGCGGCGGCCCCGGACGGCCCGTAGTTTGACTGCTGGCCACCGGCGGACCGCCCGGCGCGAGCGGGCGGTCCGCCGGCCCGGTCCTTGTCATGCCCCCACCATGGCAAGGGCCGTCCCCGGACAGCACCACCAGATCCCCCACACTCACACCGAAGGAGTCGGCGCATGCCCGCGTCCGAAGAGCCCCTCACCGGGACGGACGGTCCGACCGACCGCCGGATCAGCCGCAAGACCGTCCTCAGGGCCGCCGCCGTGCTCGGCACCGCGCCGCTGCTCGTCGGCGGAGGCGTCGCGCTGGCCCGCGACCGGGTCGGCACCGGCGAGATGCCGGAGTTCACCCCCGACTGCCACGACGGCGACGCCCCGACCATCGAGCAGACCGAGGGCCCCTACTTCAAGCCCAACTCCCCGCTGCGCACCTCGCTCATCACCGACAGCACCCCGGGCACCCGGCTCACCGTCAGCGGCTTCGTCTTCGGCCGCGCCTGCCTGCCGCTCAACAACGTCCTGATGGACTTCTGGCAGGCCGACGTGAACGGCAACTACGACAACGCCGGCTACACCTTCCGCGGCCACCAGTTCACCAACGCCCAGGGCGCGTTCAGCCTGACCACGATCGTGCCCGGCCTCTACCCGGGCCGCACCCGGCACATCCACGTCAAGCTCCAGGCGCCCAACCGCCCGGTGGTCACCACCCAGCTGTACTTCCCGAACGAGCCGCGCAACAGCACCGACACCATCTACGACGCCCGGCTGCTGATGAACGTCCGGCAGGTCGGCTCGGCCAAGGAGGGCACGTTCGACTTCGTGCTCAACGTGGCGCAGACCCCGACCCCGACGCCCACCGGCCCGACCCCGACGCCGACCGGTCCGACCTCGCCGCCCCCCGGTGGCACCTGGACGGCCGGCACCTTCTACAACGCGGGCGACCGCGTCACCTACGGCGGCGCCTCCTACCAGTGCCTCCAGGGGCACACCGCATACCCGGGGTGGGAGCCGCCGAACGTGCCGGCCCTCTGGCGGCGGTTGTAGCGGCTCCGGCCGCCTGACCCGAGGGTCACGGACGCCCGGTCGGCGGCAGGGCCGGCCGGGCGGCCCGTCCGCCCACTGCGCCCCGCGAGGCCGTGCGCGGGGCGCAGTGGCGACGGCTGCCCGGCGTTGTCAAGCGCCGGGCACTATCGGTCCGGAACCGCTAGGGCCACGAAAGGAAGCGAATCCAGTCGATCTTGCCGACTGGTTAGGCTTTCAAATGTTCTCACGGTTAAAGTCAATGCCATGCATGCCTGGCCCGCCTCCGAGGTTCCCGCCCTGCCTGGTCAGGGGCTCCCCCTTCGAATCCACGACACCGCGACGGGCGGCGTCCGGGAGGTCGTGCCGCAGGACGGCACCGCCCGGATCTACGTCTGCGGCATCACCCCCTACGACGCGACCCACATGGGCCACGCCGCCACCTACAACGCCTTCGACCTGGTGCAGCGGGTGTGGAAGGACGCCGGCCACGACGTCCTCTACGTGCAGAACGTCACCGACGTCGACGACCCGCTGCTCCAGCGCGCGGTCGAGACCGGCCAGGACTGGGTGGCCCTCGCCGAGCGCGAGACCGCGCTCTTCCGCGAGGACATGACCGCGCTGCGGCTGCTCCCGCCGGCCCACTACATCGGCGCCGTCGAGTCCATCCCGTGGATCGTCCCGCTGGTCCAGAAGCTGCTGGCGAGCGGTGCCGCCTACGAGCTGGACGGCGACATCTACTTCTCGGTCGAGTCCGACCCGCGCTTCGGCGAGGTCTCCGGCCTCGACCGGGACGCCATGCGCCCGGTCTTCGCCGAGCGCGGCGGCGACCCGGACCGCCCCGGCAAGCGCCACCCGCTGGACGCCCTGCTCTGGCTGGCCGCCCGCCCCGGCGAGCCCGCCTGGGACACCGAGCTCGGCCACGGCCGCCCCGGCTGGCACATCGAGTGCGTCGCCATCGCGCTGCAGTTCCTCGGCATGTCCTTCGACATCCAGGGCGGCGGCAGCGACCTCTCCTTCCCGCACCACGAGATGGGCGCCTCGCACGCCCAGGTCGCCACCGGCGGCCACCCGTACGCCCGGGCGTACGTGCACGCCGGCATGGTCGGCCTGGACGGCCACAAGATGTCCAAGTCCCGCGGCAACCTGGTCTTCGTCTCGGCGCTGCGCCGCGAGGGCGTCGACCCGGCCGCGATCCGCCTCGCCCTGCTCTCGCACCACTACCGCGAGGACTGGGAGTGGACCAAGGCCACCCTGGACGAGGCCGTCGAGCGGCTCGCCCGCTGGCGCGCCGCGGTCTCCCGGCCGGACGGGCCGGCCGCCGAGCAGCTGCTCGCCGAGGTCCGCGCCGCGCTCGCCGCCGACCTGGACGCGCCCGCCGCGCTGGCCGCGGTGGACCGCTGGGCCGCCGCGCAGCAGGCCGGGGGCGGCACCGACATCGGCGCCCCGGGCCTGGTCACCCGCACCGTGGACGCGCTGCTCGGCGTCGCGCTGTGACGTCCTGAGGCAACGCCGACGTCGCTCGGACACGCAGGGGTCGCCCGACCGGCGGCCCCTGCGTCGTGGCGTCAGGCCGCGTGGACCACCCTGATCTTCGACTGCTTGTGCGGCAGCGCCTCCCAGTCGGCCATCAGCTCGCCGCGCAGCCCGTACCGGCCGGCCAGCTCGATCAGCGACTCGGCCCGGTAGTAGAAGTCCTCCCGCAGCACCTGGTGCTCGACGTCCTCGGTCCGGTCGAAGGTGAAGTCGAAGAACCCCTCGGGGTGGAGGATCCGGCCCACGTTCGCCAGGCACTGCTCGATGACCCCGCGCGGCGAGTGCGAGAACACGCTGTGCGCGTGCACGACGGTGAAGTGGGCGTCCGGCAGGCAGGCCAGGTCGAGGCCCTGGACCAGGCCCAGGTTGGGGAGCTTCGCCTGGAGCCCGAACTCGACGACGGTGCGCCGGGCCGCGAGCAGGATGTCCGGCGAGATGTCGACACCGTGGTAGTGGCCGGGGGCGAGGTGCTCGATGAACCGCCAGCCGGCCCGGAGGTTGCCGCAGCCGATCTCCAGCATCCGGTCGGTGGGCCGCAGGCCGTGGCCGATCAGATAGTCGAACTGCAGCTTTCCGAGGGCGAGCCAGTGCTCGCGGTCCTGGCTGCCGACCGCCCGGTCGGCGCTGCGCGCGGTGTCCGAGCGCATCACCGCCCGGTAGTAGCCGACGTGGTCGGGGGAGACCAGGCGCAGCCAGGTGTCCCGGGCCAGCCGCCGGGTGTGCGGGAGGACCCGCCCGGGGTGGGACAGCGCGTAGCGGGTCTGGTAGAGCTTGCTGGACCGGTTGGGCATGCCGTCACGCTAAACACGCCGCCGCCTTCCCGCCCGTCGCACCGGCGCGTCCTTGGGCCGACCGGCGCACGGCGCCGCCGCGTGCGGCGGGCCCGGGCGCCGCGTCCGACGCCCGGGCCCGCCGTCCGCTGGGCGCCCCGGGGGTCACTCCTCCTCGGCGCCGTCCTGGCTCTCCCGGGCGGACGGCGGCTCCGGCTCGGCGGGCCGCTCCGCGGTGGCGTGCCCGGCGACCGGCTTCTCCCCGGTCGGCCCGACGTTCTCCCGGCGCCGCAGGTAGCGCTCGAACTCGCGGGCGATCGCGTCCCCCGAGGCCTCCGGCAGCTCCGCGGTGTCCTGCGCCTCCTCCAGCTGCTGGACGTACTCGGCGACCTCGCTGTCCTCGGCGGCCAGCTGGTCCACGCCCAGCTGCCAGGCCCGGGCGTCCTCGCCGAGTTCGCCCGGCGGGATGCGCAGGTCCAGCAGGTCCTCCAGCTTGTTGATCAGCGCCAGGGTGGCCTTGGGGTTCGGCGGCTGCGCGACGTAGTGCGGCACCGCCGCCCAGAGCGTCACGGCCGGCACCCCGGCGTGCGTGCAGGCCTCCTGGAGCACCCCGACGATCCCGGTCGGGCCCTCGTAGCGGCTCTCCTCCAGGTCCAGCCGGCGGGCCAGCTCGGGGTCCGAGGTGACGCCGCTGACCGGCACCGGGCGGCTGTGCGGGGTGTCGCCCAGCAGCGCGCCGAGGATCACCACCAGCTCGATGCCCAGCTCGTGCGCGAAGCCCAGCAGCTCGTTGCAGAACGAGCGCCAGCGCATGCTCGGCTCGATGCCGCGCACCAGCACCACGTCCCGGGTCTTCGGCTCGGTCACCCGGATCACCGAGAGCCGGGTGGTGGGCCAGGTGATCCGGCGCACCCCGCCGTCCAGCCACACGGTCGGCCGGTTGACCTGGAAGTCGTAGTAGTCCTCCGCGTCGAGCGCGGCGAACACCTTGCCGCCCCAGGTCTCGTCCAGATGCGCCAGGGCCGCGGAGGCGGCGTCGCCCGCGTCGTTCCACCCCTCGAAGGCGCAGACCATCACCGGGTCGATCAACTCGGGAACATCTTCCAGCTCGATCACCCAGCGTCTCCCTCCGGTCGGCCGCCTCCGCCCCGCCCGGCCGGGACTGCCCGGGCGCCGGCGGGCCGGATGCCGACGGTCGAACCTCTCGTCACCCATGGAACGCCTCGCTCCATGGTTCCCTACCTGCCCAGCCTACGGGCTTTGAAGCCCCGTTCCGGCGGGCCACCGGGACAGTCTGGGGGAGGGGGCGGCCGCGATCCAGCGGTTATCCGGGGACGCCCGCCGTCCGGCCGCGCCGCGGTCCGGCGGCGGCGCGATGATGGGAGGGAGGGGCGGAGCGACCGGGACCGGACGGCGTGGCTGCGAGGAGCCGGCGGATGAGCGGATGGCGGTGCACGGGTGCCGTGTCGGCGGCGCTGCTGACGGCGGCGGCCGGAGCGGTGGGGGCGCTCTGGGCCGCGGGGCGGCGGCTGCCGGTGGAGCACGTCAGCGGGGGCGGCCTGGAACTCTCGCAGCCGCCCGGCGCGGTCTGGGAGGTGCTGGCCGACATCGACCTGTTCCCGGCCTGGCGCCCCGACGTGGCGCACGTCGAACGGCTGCCCGCCACCGCCGCCGGACGCCCGCGCTGGCGCGAGGACGGCCGGCACGGGCACACCGTCTACGAGGTGGTGGAGAGCGAGGCCCCGCACCGCCTGGTGACCGGCATCGCCGACCCCGACCTGCCGTACGGCGGCACCTGGACGTTCGTGCTGACCGCGGCCGGCGACGGCTGCACCCTCACCGTCACCGAGCGCGGCGAGGTGTACCACCCGCTGTACCGGGGCGTCTCGCACTACGTCACCGGCGAGGGCGCCACCGTCCACCGCTTCCTGGCCGCGCTCGCCCACCGGATGGCCGGGTGACGGGCTAGCTGTTCTGGCCCGTGAGGTTGGGAACGCGGCTGGTGGGTGGTTTGCCTGCGAGTGCGGTGTGTCCGCGGTGGTGATTGTAGGTGTGGAGCC
>NZ_JBIBHU010000051.1:0-21909 GCF_042957205.1 Kitasatospora sp. NPDC008115
CCACAACCTTCATCTCCCACGCAACATCGCATCAGTTGGTTCTTCCTACAACGAACCCACCTCCACGTTCAGGACACACGCAAACGGTCAAGGTCGCTTGTCACAGGTCAGCTGGTCGGTCACCAGACTCCTTCGCGCTGTGTCTCAGGCCTGGGCGCGTTTCGCCGTGACCTGGGGAAATGGCCTGGGACTGTCCCAGCAAACCGGACATAGCGGGCGCGGTGGGACGGTGCTGGGACAGGGGTGTCCCAGGTCTCTCCCAGCCCCCTTCAGGCGGCCGAGGCCGGCCCGCTGCTGGCGACGGTATCCGCCCGCGCCGCGGCCCGTGGGCCGTTCCGGTCAAGCTCACCCCGCCGGCGCGGGACCGGCGCCGCCGGTCGCACGGGCGTGCGATCTACGATGGCCGGATGTCCGACTCCTCCGGTTTTCCCGAAGACCTGCTCGCCCTCCAGCGCCGGTGGTACGCCGCCGAGGCCGCCTGGGCCGCCGACCCGGCCGAGGAGCACCGCTTCGCGCTCGCCGAGGTCGGCGCCGAGCTGCACGCCCACCCGTTCTGGGCGACGGCCGGCAACCGGCACGAGGCCCTCATGAAGTTGAAGAAGGCCGCCCGGCCGCAGGCCGCGCAGGAGCCGGCGGCCTGACCCGTCCGGGGTTCCGGCGCCCGCCTCGGGGAAGGGGTCGGGTATGGGCGAGTCCGACCAGCACCGGGAGCTCGCCGCTCCGGCCTCGAAGGCCGAGGCACGGCGGCTGACCGGGGAGCTGCGCGCCGCGATCGAGGAGGTCCGATCCGCCGTCCTGGTCCTGGCCGCGCGGGTGCGCGCCGCACACCGGGCACGGGTGTGGACCGCGCTCGGGTACACCGGCTGGGCCGCGTACGCGAGCGCCGAGTTCGGGGTGAGCCGCTCGACCGCCTACCGGCTGCTCGACCTGGCGGCCGCGGCCGAAGCGATCGAGGACACCGTCACCCGCCAGGCCGGGCCGCAGCTGTCCCACGCGTGGGACACCGGCCTGATGCTGCCCGTGCGGGCGGTCGTCGACCTCAAAGGCCGGCTCGCGGAGCTCACCGACCTGATCGCCGAGCGCCTGGCCGACGCCCAGGCCGAGGACGGCCGGCCGCCCGAGGGCGCGGTCGTCGCCGAGATCGTCGCGCGCTCGGTCGCCGACGTCCGCTCCCGGCCCGACGTGCCGGCCGCCGAGCTCGCCGTCTCCAGCGGCCCCGACGGCTGGAGCACCGAGCAGTGGCGCTCCTACGTTGTCCGGGGACACGGCCTCGCCCGGCAGCGGCTGGACGCGCACCGCGGGCTCGGACTGCTCGCCCTGCGAGTGGCGCCCGGGCACGTCGCCGACCGGGACGCCGAGGAGGCCCTGCACATCCTGGGGGAGGAGATCGGCAGCAGTACCGAGGAACTGCTTGCCTGCCGCCGGTACGTGATGTCCGGCGACCCGCGAGCCACCGAGCGATTCTGATGCCGCCGGTCCGGCCGGGCTCGGCGACAGCGCGGCCAGGGCGGCGGCCCGCAGCGGCGTGCAGCGCAGCGGCCGGGCCCCGGGGAACGAGGGGGGCGTTCCGCCGGGCCCGGCCGGTGGGAAGCCAGCCGCACGGGGAGGACATGGCACGGCTGCCCTCAGCCCCCAGTCCCAGCAACCGCCCTACGCCCGGCAGCCCGCCGCCGGGCACAGCAGGTACTGGGCGGAAGTCAGCGATACGGGCCGATGGACAGCACGGTGAGCACCCCGTCGTCCTGGCCGACGTGCTCGGGGCGGCCGGCCGTGTCCGGGCCCCGGGTCCAGTAGATCCGCCAGGCGTTGGCGCCGTTCTCGACGTAGGAGTCGAAGACGCGCCGGCCCGCGTGGCCGGGCAGGGCGTGGTAGCGGTGGGTGTGCAGGCCGGGGTGGCGGGGGTCGGCGGCGAGTTGGCCGAGGACACGCCGGATGCGGCGCAGCTTCGCCGCGTCCGCTCGGCGGCGCTTCAGGCAGCGCAGGGTGCGGGTGGCGGCGGGGGGCGTAGTGGAGTGTCGGCATCGGGGTCTCCTTCGGTGCGGGCATGCGGAAGGGCCCGCCCCCGGTGTGGGGGCGGGCCCTGGGGTGGGCTGCGGGCGACGGGTCAGCCGGTAGGGCCGGCGGTCTGGCCGGCGGCCGCGATGCACTCGGCGTCGACCTGGTCAGCGACGCAGGCGAGTGCGGCGGCGAACCGCGCCGCTTCCCGACGTCCGACAGGGCACGGGCCGGTGGTCCAGTTCGCGGCGACGGCGCGCAGCAGCGCGGTGACGGCGGTGGCCGGGATCATCAGCTCGCCGGAGACGAGGTCGAGGGCGACGGGCATCCGCGTGCCGGGCGCGCCGCTGGGGCTGTCGTGGTCGCTGGTGTCGGTCATTTCGGTCCTCCCGAATTTCGTCGGTGAATTCACGCAAGAGGTCGCAGAAATGGAAATGTCCCGGCCGCCGGAGGGCGGTCGGGACTCTTCTTTCGGCGACACGAGGGTGCCGGGGTCGGTCTACAGCTCCAGGTCCATCCAGTTGATGCTGTTCAGCTCGACGTCGAGGCCGCGGGCGCGGCCTCCCCGGGCCTGGAAGTAGTGCTCGCGCAGCGCGTCGGCGAGCAGCTTCTCCTGTTCGGCTTCGGTGGCGCCGGTGTCGCGGGCGGCGTAGAGGGCCTGGGCGACGCTGCCGGGCATCCGGAGGTTCTCCAGGAGCCGGTCGCGGGGGTCGTCGGTGGAGCCGCCGGCCGCGCTGAAGCCGGGGTGGCGGCGAAGTGGAGCGTGAAGCCGTTCTTCTCGGCGTCGCGGCGGACCCGGTTCTTCACCCTGGGCTGCCAGGCGGTACGCACGGCCTGCTCGACCTTGGCCGCGTTCGCCTTGGCCATCGGAATGTCGCCCTTCAGCTCCCCCTCGGCGACGGCCTTGAGCGCGTGCACCCAGCACTGCGCGGTGCGCACCGAGACACCGACCGCCTGGGCGAGGCGGGCGGTGTCCTCCTTGGCGACCTTCTCCCACAGGAAGCGCACGCGGGTGTTGAGGTGCACGGGGATGGGGCGGGTGCGCTCGGCGCGCTCCAGGCCCTCGTCGATCTCTCCCACGGGGTATCGGGTCCTTCCCGCCGCCCCGGACTGCGGGGCGGCGTCACGTCGTGGTGGCGGCGGTGCTGGTGGCAGTGCGGACCGCCGGGCGGGTGCCGGCGGGCCGCGGTGAGGGCCGGCTACTCGTCGTCGGAGACGACGCCGCCCGGCTTCATGCGGCGGGCCGGGTTCTCTCCGTCGGCGAGCATCTGGGTGATCTCCGGCATCGGGCGGGAGCCCTCGTGCTTCACCAGGCCGGGGCTGACGCCCAGGCGCAGCGCGGTGGTGAGGGTGCCGTCCGGCTTGGTGAGGATGTCGAGGGGGCTGGGGCCGGGGGTGGCGAAGACGGCGCAGTCGGAGAGGACGGCGAAGCAGCGCAGGCCGGTGTCCGTGGTCATCTTGCGGAGTTTGCGGTGGAGGTTGACGGTGGCGGTGTCGATGACGAGGGCGCGGGTGAGCGGTTCCCAGGTTGGGCGTTCCAGGGCGGCCCAGGGGTCGCCGGGCTTGTAGCCGTGCTGGCCGCGGGGGCGTTGCCGGAAGGCGCCGACGGTGGACTTCGCGGTCTGCTTGATGGCGGCCAGGACCGCGAGTTCGGCTGGGTCGCCGGTGGTCTTGAGGGTGGCCATGGCGTCGAGGAACGCGAGCGGGTCGGTGTCGGCGAGGTCGATCGGGATGCCGAGGGCGGCCATGGTGTCCAGGTACGCGGCGCGCAGCCGCTTGTGCCACGGGTCCAGGTAGGGGCCGCTCTCGTGCCGCAGCCACCCCTCGGTCGGCTGGACCCGGGCGCCGAGCTCGATGGCGTAGGCGACCTTCACCGTGGAGTACCAGGCCGGGCCGGTCGGCCGCGCGCCGTCGGGCGAGAACGGCGAGGGCAGCAGCGGGTCGGTGTCGACGCCGGACAGGTCGACCAGCCAGGAGCCGGGGATCTTCTTGTCGAACGTGGGGTTGAGCTCGTGCACCGCCCCGGACAGGGGCAGCGTCAGCCGGCCCGCGGCCGCGAGGAACGAGGTGTTCACGTCCAGGCCCACCGCGAACGGCGCCGCCCGCTCCTCGGCGGTCAGGTCCCGGCACCAGTCCCACGCCTCGGTCACCAGCTCGCCGCCCGTCTCCCGGCCCTGGGCGAGCGGGTGGATCGAGGGGACCTCCGACGGCGCCGGCTCCAGCGCCTCCTGGCGGGAGCCCTCCACCGGGCCGGACTTCCAGCCGGCCTCGGTGCGCACCGCCATGGTGGGCGGGCGCAGCGCGGTCACCAGCTCCAGGCCGGAGGAGGCGGTGGAACCGCGCGGGGTGATCACCCGGGTGGCGTAGGTGCCGAGCAGACGGGCCAGGCCGGGGGCGTCCAGGCCGTCCGGGATGGACCAGCCGCCCGAGGCGAGGGCGCCCCAGCCGGGGATGCACAGCTGCACGCACTGGCGCTTGCCGTCCTCGGGGGTGCGGTAGATCCGCGCCCACGGTCCCAGACCGCGCCGGGTGAGCAGCCAGCCGGCCTTCTCCAGCGCCTTCACCGTCTTGTGGGTCTTCGACAGCGCGCCGAGGCGGGGGACGAACTCCTTCTTCTCGTCCCGCCCGAGCGGCGGAAGGCCCAAATCGGCGAGCGCGGCGTCGGTGAGGACGACCAGGGCGTCGCCGTCCCGGCCGTGCCAGTGGAGCCGCGGCGAGCCGAGCCCGGTCTCCAGCGCCCACTCCACGACGGCGGCGAGCGTGCGCCCGGCCGGCGCGGTCGGCGCCTGGGTGCCGTCGGCGAGGTAGGCCACCAAGGTCTTGCCGGACGGGGCGACGTCCAGCACCGCGAGCGGGCCGACCGGGAACCGCGCGGCCGCGGCCGCCTCCCAGTCCGCCGGACCCTCAGCCGTGGCGGCCGGCTTCCGCGCCGGGGCCTTCTTCGCCGGGGCCTTCGGAGCCCGCGCCGAGGAGGCCGGGCGCGACGAGGCCATGCGGCGCGGCGCGTTCGCCGGTCCGGGCGCGGGCGCGGGGGCGGTCGGCGCGGTCGGGGTAGCGGTGGGAGCAGAGACCGGGGTGGCGGGGGTCGGCGGCCAGGCGCTCCAGGGCGCGGCGACCCGGCTCCAGGCGGGTCAGGGTGCGGGCTGCTGCGTGTCAGCCGCAAACGGCTCGGCCCCTCAGTGAGCTGAAGAACCTAGATCGTCCGTGATCGATAAGCGAAACGCCGCCGCCCCAGTGTCCCAGGGGCGGCGGCGCGGTTTCGTTGTGCTACTAGAGGACTACTGCCACCGGGTCGCCGCCCCGTCGGAGAAGTAGGCCATGCCCACCTGTCCTCCGTTGTGGTGGGTGCTGTCCAGCAGCCACCGGCTGTCACTCACCGACCACAGGTGACCGCCGGTCGGTTGGCCGTTGGGGCCGTGGTTGTTCATGTCGAACCGCTGGTTGATCCGGCCGTTGCAGGTCCATACGACCATCTTGTTCGGGAACTTGTTGCCCGGCACGTCCAGGCACAGGTTCGGGTTGTACTTCGGGTGGAAGTACCAGCCGCCCTCGGCGGCCTTCTCCAGGCACCAGCGCTCATTGTCCTGGTTGACCCAGTCCCAGGTGCCCACAGCCGCACCCTGGCCACCCCAGCCGTTGACCTCCAGGTATTCCGCCGGATGGCCGGCGCCGGCGTAATTGTCGTTGTAGGTGTGGACGTTCGAGCTCTGGCACACGTTCGATGGGACGGCGCCGGCCTCCTGCGCCGCGCCCATGCCCAGGCCGAGCGCAGCCACCGAGGCCGCCGCGATGGTCAGGGCCTTGATTCGCTTCAGCAAGATGAAGATCCCTCCCGACACGCCAGGCTGTTGTCATGCACAGCAACTCAGCGGATAACGACCGTACCGGACGGCCGTAGGGCTGTGCTTCGCCATCCCCCAACCTCCGCACCTCTTCCTCACCGCCCCCATACCTGCGCCCATCGTCGAGCCCCCGGCGTATCCGGCGACCCCTTCCGTCCCACCGGCGACGTCTCAGGGGGTCACGGTCTACCTCGCCCCCGGCGTACGTCCCGCTGCGGAACAGCGCCGGCCCGTACCGCTCGTCGAGGCGGCCGTTAGGCCACTTTGCAATACCCTGCACGGACCGCGTCGCCAGCAGATCGACACTGAGCACGCCGCTCGCCAACTCAAACGCTCAGTCACACTTTCAGCGACACGAGGGGTGCCGGGGCCGGTCTACAGCTCGACGTCCAGCCACGCGATGTCGTTCAGCTCGACGTCGAGGCTGCGGGCGCGGTGCCCGTTGTCCTTGAAGTAGTGCTCGCGCAGGGCGTCGGCGAGGATCCGTTCCTGCTCGGCCTGGCTGGCTCCGGCGTCGCGGGCCTCGTAGAGCCGCTGGGCGACCGAGCCGGGCATCTTCTGGGTGATCATGCGCTCGCGCGGGTCGTCGGTGGAGCCGCCGACCGCGCTGTAGCCGAAGGTCGCCTGGATGTGGAGCATGAAGCCGCGCTGCTCGGCGTCGCGGCGCACCCGCTTCTTCACCCGGGGCTGCCAGCCAGCGCGGACCTTCTGCTCGATGGCCTTGGCGGCCGCGGGCTTCGGGGTGCCCTGGCCCTTGAGCCAGCGCTGGACGGTGCGCTGGCTGACGCCGAGGTCCTGGGCGAGCTTCTTGGTGGAGCCCTTGGCGCCCTTGAGCAGGAAGCGCATCCGGGCGGGGACGGACTGCGGGATCGGCTTGGTGCGCTCGGCCCGCTCCAGGCCCTCGTCGATCTCCCGGCTCACGCTGCTCTCCTTCCCGGCCGCCGAGGTCGGCGGCCACTGCTGGTGGTCATCGGTGGGCGGCCCGGCCGGACGGCGGCGGGCCGAAGGGTGACTACTCGTCGGCGGAGACGATGCCGCCGGTCTTGATGTGCCGGGCCGGGTTCGTGTCGTCGGCGAGCAGCTCGGCGATCTCGGTCATCGGCCGGGAGCCCTCGAACTTGACCATCCCGGGGCTGACGCCGAGGCGCAGCGAGGTGGTGAGGGTGCCGTCGGCCTTGGCGAGGATGTCGAGGGCGCCGGGGCCGGGGGAGGCGAAAACGGCGCAGTCGGAGAGCACCGCGAAGGCGTGCAGGCCGGTGTCGCCGGCCATCTTGCGGAGTTTGCGGTGGAGGTTGACGGTGGCGGTGTCGATGACCAGGGCGCGCATCAGCGGGTCCCAGGTCGGCCGGTCCAGGGCGGCCCAGCGCTCGCCGGGCTTGTAGCCGTGGCCGCGGGGGCGTTCGCGCATCTTGCCGATGGTGCCCTTGGCGGTCTGCTTGATCGCGGTGAGCACCGCGAGCTCCGCCGGGTCACCGGTCTTGAGGCCTGCCATGGCGTCCAGGAACGCGAGCGGGTCGGCGTTGAGCGGGACGCCGAGCGCGGCCATCGTCTCCAGATACGCGGCGCGCAGGTGCTTGTGCCACGGGTCCAAGTACGGGCCGTGCTCGTGCCGCAGCCACCCCTCGGTCGGCCGCACGGTGGCGCCGAGCTCGACGGCGTAGGCGACCTTCACCGTCGAGTACCAGGCCGGCCCGGTCGGCCGGGAACCGTCGGCGGTGAACGGCGAGGGCAGCAGCGGGTCGGTGTCGACATGGGAGAGGTCGACCAGCCAGGAGCCGGGGAGCGTCTTGTCGAAGACCGGGTTCAGCTCGTGCACGGGCCCGGACAGCGGCAGCGACAGGCGGCCGGCGGCCGCGAGGAACGCCATGTTGACGTCGAGGCCGACCGCGTACAGCGCCGTCCTCTTCTCCTCGTCGGTGAGCTCGCGGAACCAGTCCCACGCCTCGGTCACCAGCTCGCCGCCCGGCCCGCGGTCCTGGGCGAGCGGGTGCACGTCCAACACCTCCGGCGGCGCCGGATCGAACGCGTCCTTCGGCCGGGATCCCTCCACCGGACCGGACGTCCAGCCCGACTCGGTGCGCACCGCGCGGGTCGGCGGGCGCAGCGCGGTGACGAGTTCGAGGCCGGAGACGGCGGTGGAGCCGCGGGGGGTGAGGACGCGGGTGGCGTAGGTGCCGAGCAGGCGGGCCAGGCCCGGGGCGGTGAGGCCGTCGGGAACCTGCCAGCCGCCGGACGCGAGGGCGCCCCAGGCGGGGACGCACAGCTGGACGCACTGGCGCCGGCCGTCCTCCGGGGTGCGGTAGACCCGCGCCCACGGCCCGAGGCCGCGCTGGGTGAGCAGCCAGCCCGCCTTCTCCAGCGCCTTGACCGTCTTGTGGGTCTTCGGCAGCTGGCCCAGACGCTGGACGAAGTCGCGCTTCTCGTCGCGGCCCATGGCGGGGAGGCCGAGCTCGGCGAGGGCTGCGTCGGTGAGGACGACCAGGGCGTCGCCGTCCTTGCCGTGCCGGTGCAACCGCGGCGAGCCGAGCTGCACCTCCAGCGCCCACTCGACGACGTCGGCGAGCGTGCGGCCGGCCGGCGCGGCCGCCGCCACCGTGCCGTCGGCGAGGTAGGCCACCAGCGCCCTGCCGGACGGCGCGACGTCCAGCACCGCGAGCGGGCCGACCGGGAACCTGGCGGCCGCAGCCGCCTCCCAGTCGGACGGGCCGGCCTCCGCGGCCGGCTTCCGCGCCGGGGCCTTACGGGCCCGCGACGAGGCGACCGGACGCGACGAGGACACGCGGCGCGGCGCGGCCGCCGGTCCGGCCCCGGGGACGGTCGGCGCGGCCTGGTCGGCAGCGGCGGCGATGTTCGGGTGGTCGGCGAGCGCCTCCAGGGCGGCCCGCGACGGCCCGGCCGGCTCCACCCGGGCCTGCTGTTCCACGGCCGGGACGGCGGCGGGGCGGCAGAACCCGCCCAGGTGCATCGGCAGGCCCTGAGCCCGGTAGACCGACGGCTGCCCGCACTGCACGCACGGCGCCGGCTGCTGCATCAGCAGCGAGCCGTCCGGGTTCTGGTCCAGCATCACCACCTGCGCGGCCGGAGCCGGCTGCTCGGCTGGCGGGGCGGCGGCAAAGGCCTCCGGCACGGCGGCCGCCGGCTGCTGCTCGGGCGCGGGGAAGCGGGCGGCCAGGCCGCGCAGCAGCCGGGCGTAGTCACCGCGCTGCGGCGGCCGCGGATCCGACCGCCCGGTCTCCCAGGCCCAGATCGTCTCCTCCCGCACCCCGACCCGCTCGGCCACCCGGCCCCGGGTCAGCCTCGCCGCCGTCCGCAGCCGCTTGCGCTCGGCTGGCGGCGGGAGCTCCTCCTCGTCGATCTCCGCGAGCAGCGCGTCGATCGGGTCCATCCCCTCGGTCATCTCGTACCTCCTGACACTCATCGTAGAGCAGTTTCTAACCCTGGATCTAATGTTTTCCTAACCCGTACGGATGGTTCCGGACCACACGGGTTGCGATGGAGCGGTCTAGGTTGCGAGTGAAGCAAGCTACATTGCGAGTACATCCGTGCGGAGCGATCAGATCACGGTGAGTTACAGACGACTTCGGTGATCCGGTACGGCGGGCCGAGGGCCGGTGCCGTCCTGGGAGCATGGCCGACCCGGTGACGCCGAAAGCGTCGATCCGATCCGACGCGTGCGGCCTGCTGGAGCTGGCCTGTACGTACGACGACTCGCCGTTCCGGAGCCGGCTGCGGCTCGAGGACGGCTGGACGCGGCGGTGGAGCGGGACGTGGCGGGTGGGCGAGGGGCAGGTCACCTGGCCGGTACGGGACATGACCGGGGTGCCGGTGCTGTCGTCGCGGCCGGTGCGGGGCTTCACCTGGCGGGCCCGGCAGGGGCCCCGTCCGGGGCTGCACTCATGGTGTCCACCGGCCGACACCACGGGTTCGAGTCGCTGGAGGAACAGCGGCCGCTGGTTGTGCTGGACTTCCTGCGGGTTGCCGAGGTGCTGCCGCAGCCGTTCACGTTGGACTTCGAGCACGTCCGGGGCCAGGCCCGGCACACGCCGGACTTCCTGGCGGTGCTGCCGAACGGCGATCGGTGGCTGTTCGACGTCCGCCTGCGGGGCCTGGTCGAGGACGCGGACGCGGTGAGGTTTGCGGCCGCCCGGGAGGCTGCCGAAGCCTGCGGCTGGGCCTACACGGTGGTGACCGGCTGGCGCCGGCACGTGTGGAGCGTGCTGGACCACCTGTCCTCGCAGCGCCGGCCGTTGACGGACCGGCTCGGACTCGAGCCGCAGCTGCAGGCCGCGGTCCGGGGCGGGCCTCGGCCGTTCGGCGAGGTCGTCGAATCGACCAGTCTGCCGGTGGTGGCCCCCGCGCACGCCACCCACCTGCTCTGGCACCGCCGGCTGGCGCTCGACCTCGGCTCTCCGCTGGGCGACGGCTCGCTGCTCTGGCCCGGCGGCGGGCCTGCGGAGGTGCGGTGATGGCGGGCGGGCGGGGCCGCCTGGAGCTGGCGGTCGGCAGCCGGCTCCTGCTCAACGGGGTGCCGTGGACCGTCGAGTCGGCCGAGCCGCAGTTCGGGCGCCTGGTCCTGGTCGACGGCGAAGGCCGGACCGAGCAGCGCTCGATCCGCTGGCTGGTCCACCACCCGGACCTGCGGCCAGCCAGGAAGGCTGGCGACGCCGGCAGCCAGGCGCGGGCCCTCCAGCCGCTGCCGGTCGCCGACCTGACCGAGGACCAGCTCACCCGGTACCGGATCCGGGCCGAGCACGTGCTGGAGGCGGCGACCGGGTTCCGCGACGGGTCACCACGCCCGCGCTCGGCCGGGCAAGCCGCGGCCTGCCTACGACCCGGACACCACCACGCGCGCTACGTGCGCGACTTGTAGAACAACTGCTCCTTGAACCGGTACATCGCCTGAACTTTGTAGTAGTGGCCTGCCGGCCCGTAGGAGGTGTAGAAGTTGAAGTCGCGCAGATTGCCGTCGGCGAACGGCGTGACCGCGGCGATCGAGGCCAGATCGGGATGCAGCCGGACGGGGAGATCCTCCGCAAGGAACCGGGTGGCGAAACAGATCCTCCGCATGTCCGGCGCGTCCCAGCCGAATGTGCGGTAGATGCGGAATGCCTGCGTGTTCACGGTCAGCTCGTCGTCGCCCGGAGGCGAAATGCCCGTCTGTCCCAAAATTTCTGCGACATCACCTGTGCCGAGATCTTCCCCTTCCACGATGGAGTAAACATTGATGGATTTCTCCGTCAAGTTCACGCCGACCGCCCCGATCCGCCCGGTCTGCTTGGCGAGATGCACCCGGTGGTCGTAGATGGACTGCGGTAGCGTGGCCAGCCCCAGGAGGTCGTCGGACGATACTGGCTCCCGGAAGCACAGCCACACTTTTTCCACACCGCGGGTCGATTCCAGATCCACGCCCTGCTCGATCGGTCCGAGCGACCTCAGGTCCGATACGAGAGCACTGATTCGGTGGTCATCGAGCTTGAGCAGGTTCGCATCGACAAGTCGATCGATGGGGTTCTCGCCCGGGCCGCACAGCATCCTGAGGCTCGACTCGCGGCGCGGTTTCGTAGTCGTGCGGAGTCCGACCCACGAATCGGTCCAGAGGTCACTCAACTCCGTCAACACGGGGTCGACCACCGCTCGATCGTAGCGTGCACGAACGGAGCCGGTGAAACCGGCGAAGTCACGACTCAGATCATCGATGGACAATTCGGTGCGCGCCATTCTCGGAGCTCCATTGTTCGAGGGAGTCACCCCACTATCTTGGCCTCGCAGCGAGCATTCTCACAGTTGCCTATTACGCCAAGCTGGTGTCGATCCGGAATGCGGACCACGCCACACCACGCCGGTTCGAAATTCGTTCGACGGACGGGTCATACGCGTTTGGAAACCACTCGCTCGGCGCCGCCCGCCACCCCACCAGACCTCGCACGGCACCGGCGCGTCGGGTGGACGGCCCGCGAGCCAAAGGTTCCGGATGTACGTTCCATACGGTATCCCTCCAGGCAGTTGATCAAACAACTGCCAGAGGTTCGACCAGCACGGAAGCGCAGGTCAGCGGGCACCGAATCCCCCAGACACCACACTGGCCCGAGCGACACCGAAGGCCGAAAGGGCTGAAACGCCGACGGCCGGAAACCGCCTGTCCCCTGGGCCCGGAGACCCGGCAGGAAGGGCCGCAACTCACCGCCCGCTCCATGAAGCCGACCTCGCAGGCAATCCCGGCGAGCGCCGGCGGTGGTGCACTGGAACAGGGCGAGCGACACCAGGACCCCCTTCCTGACCAGCTGTGTCGAACCCCGCTTCCACCGCACCTCGGCAGCGTGGGGAAGAGGGTTGTCGCCACCGCTTCGGCCCCTTGTCCGGGGCTGACGGCCTGCGGAAACGGCCCCGTCGGCCGCCGGAGGCGCGGAGATGCCGGCGGAGGTGCCCACGAAGGCGGCGGCGGGCCGCTTGTCCCGGGTGGGCGAGGCCTGCGCCGGGCGGCCGGTCGGGTGGTCGGCGCAGGCCTGGTCGTCGTCGTCCGGGCCGGGTGTGGCGAGCGAGGTGGTGGTCATCGAGGTGGCCTTCCGTCAGCAGCAGGCCGGAGCCGGCGCGGTGGCCGGCCCCGGCACCCGGACCAGCGCCTGGGTGCCGCCGACACTGCACGCCGCCCCCTTGTCCGCGACCTGCCCCCTCCCCTTGTCCGACTCCTTGACCAGCGTGTTGTCCCGCCCGATTCGCCCAGGTCAAGGGCCTTGTCCTCCTGGTTTGTCCGTGACCGACGACACCACCCGCCATCAGGGCCCGCATGCCCAAACGCCGACGCGCGGTGCGGCGCGGTGCGAGGCCCACGCGGTGCGGGTCTACCCGCGGGTGAGGTGTTCGCCGAGCGCACGGCGCAGCAGGGCGAGGGCTGTGTCGGCGCTGGGGCAGAGCAGGGGTTCGCCGCTGGCGGCGGTGGCGATGATGCTGCTGTCGATCAGGGCGGTCCAGGTGCCGCGCTTGACGTCGTACTCCTCGATCCAGCCGGCCGGCTGGCCGTCGCGTTGCAGTTCCTGGACGCCGGGGTGGCTGGGCCAGATGAGGCGGACCAGGCCGTCGCCGAGGGCGTGCCGGGTCGGGGTGCCCAGGGCGCGGTCGGAGGGTGTGCTCCAGCCGGTCGGGCGCTTGCGGGCCAGGTGCGGCACGTCGGCCACCGCCCGCTCGGCGCGCAGCCGGGTGGCGTGCGCGCGCTGGAGGGCGCCCAGGGCGTCGCCGACGGTGCGGTGGGTGCGGGCGCCGCTGGTCTTGTCGGTCAGGATCACAGCAGCCTGCTCGCCCTGGTGCTCGGCGGCGATGTGCCCGGCCGCTCCCCAGGGGCCGTCGGGCAGCGGCGCGGTCCAGCCGACCGGCCGGCCCTGGTGGAGCAGTTGGTGGACGTCCTCGGCCTGCGGGTCGTCCCAGGAGGCCGCCTGCCAGCCCTCACCGAGTGTCGGGCTCAGGTCGTACAGGCGGTGCGGCTCGCCGAACCGGATGCTCGGGCTGGTGCACGCGGCGCGGCGCGCCGTCTCGAAGTCCCCGGCCCGGTCGGCCGGGCGGGCGGTAGGGCCCGTGGCCGGTGCGGCCTCCGGGGTTTCGGACCGATCCGAAGCCGCCGCCCCGGCCGGGGCTGGCTCCTTTTCGGACCGGTCCGAAACCGCCTGCGTGGGCACGGGCCCCGCCGGGGCGGGATTTACGGACCGGTCCGAATCCGCCGGGCCGGCGGGCCGTCGGGCCAGGACCCTGGGGTCGACGCGGGCCAGGACGTCCGGGCGCGTCAGCAGCTCCTCGGCCCGGCGCAGCTCCAGCCCGGTCCCGGTCAGGCCCGGCCAGCGGACCTCGTCCCGGACGTCCTCGGCGGCCTCCTGCGTCCGGACGCCGGACGAGGCGAGCGTGCGCTGGAAGGTGTCGTAGGCGCCCGTCGGGTCGGCGTCCACCGTGTCCAGGAACGTCCGGGCGGCTTCCACGGCCGCCTCCGCGAACCGCAGCACGTCCGCCCGCGCGCCCTCCAGGCCGGCCCGGACGGCATCCGTCTTGGCCTTGTCCCGGGCGGCCTTGGACTTGCACGCCGTCGAGCAGTACTTCGAGCGGCGCCCGCGCCTGCCGGGCTCCGGCGCCGGCACCGTCTTCCCGCACTCCCGCCGTCGGCACACCTCCCCGACCACCACGTCGAACAACGGCACGTCGGCAGCGCCAGAATTTCGGACCGATCCGTTTTGCATGGCGGGATCGTAACCTTGACGATCACCCAGACCCCAGCCCAATTCGGACCGGCCCGAATCTCCCGGCCGTCCAGGCGGCCGTCCAGGAACCCGGATTACGGACCGGCCCGAAACTCCCCCGGCTGCTCCGGGCGCGGCACGGCGGGAAGCGCTGCACCTCCGCTGCCGCACGAAGCGACAGGTGCAGCAGCAACCGAACGTGCTGCTGCACCAGGCGCTGCTGCACGTTGTCCCGCTGCCCGGTACGGCAGCGCTGCATGTTGTCCCGTCACCGGCCGTGGCCGCCCGCCTCCTTGTCCTGCTACCCGCTGACCCCTCATCCGAGGTTGTCCCGCGCAACGACCCGGTTGTCCCGCTGCGCATGCGCAACCCCCTGCGCAACGGCACCCTGCGCATGCGCAACGGCCCGCCCACCACCATGCGCATGCGCATCCGTCCCGAGCCCGGCCCGGGGAGCGGCCGCCCCGGCCGACCGCCCGGCCAAGGCCTGCGGCTCCCGCCACCGCGATCCCCGTCGCAGCGCCCCCACCTGCGGCATCGCACTCCGCGTGCCTGGCCCGCACCCGCCCTTGCGCATCGTGATCCGGGCGGTTGCGACACCAGATCGCACCGTCGCACCCGGCTCCGGCCGCTGCGCAGCCGGCGGTTGCGCGGGCCGTCGCAGTCGCAGCACCCGGCGGCGCAGCACGCGCTGCCGCTGCACCGCCGAGAGCAGCAGCAGGGTGTGCAGCAAGGGCCGCCTTGCTCCACAGGGAGCAGCAGCACGCCCGGGTGCCACAAGGGTGGCCTTGCTACACCCGTGACCGTCCGGTCCGGCGGGCGGTTGCACCGGTATGACGACTCCGCTGTCCTGGCTGCCGCTGCCCGCCTCACCCGGCCGGGCCGAGGACGAACCCGCCTCCGGGCCCGACGACCAGGCACTCGACCCCGTCCAGCTGGCCGCGCTCCACCGGGGCCGCGACGCTGGCGAAGCTGCGGCCGGGTGGGTGCGGGAGCTGGCCGGCCGCCAGGAGGACGAGCGCCACGCCCTGGCCCTGGAGCACGCGGCCGCGGGGATCGAACGGGCCAGCCACCAGGAGGTGATCCCGGGCTGCGACGGCCAGCTGGCCGAGGAGCTGCGCTACTCGCTCGGCGCGGACGTGCTGCTCGGTGCCACCTACACCGGCACCCTGCCCGAGCTCGCGCCGGGTGAGCGGCTGCCGCTGGTGGCGGTGTGCGCGCTCGCGGCCGCCATGCCGTCCTGCGTGCTCGGCGACCTGCCGCGCGAGCTCACCCTGCTCGCCGACGAGCTGGACGCCGCGACCACCGCCGGCCGCGCCGCCACCACGGCCACCGGCTCGGCCGGATGAACACGACCAGGCGCCGGGCGCTCGGGCCCGGCGCCGCCCAGGCGCTGAGCGACGCCGTCCGCGCGCCGCGCACCCCGCCACCCTGGTCGCCGCAGGCCGTCGAGGCCTCGCTGCACGCCGTCCTGGAGCGCTTCGAGCAGCGTGCGGAGCCGTGGCGGGACGCCTTCGACGGCCTGGACGAGGACGTCCTCGCCGAGGCCGCAGCGGAGGCACGGCCGTTCGGCACCGATCCGGCGACCGCCGTCGACCAGCTGGTGCGCGGCCTTCTGCTGGAGCTCGGCCAGTGGCAGCAGGCGATCGGAGCTCTCGCCGCCGACCTCACCGCGGCCGCCCAGGGCCGGGCACTGCCCGAGCAGGCCGCCTCCACCGGCCGGGCCGAGGACGTCCGCTGGCGCCAGGCCCGCCAGGCGCTGCTGGAGGCGATCGCCCGCCACCACCACGGCCCCCTGCCGGACGGGGAGCCCGACGACCGGCCGTGGTGACCGCCCGCGCCCGGAGCACGGAAGAATAGGGCAGGTGACCAGCACTCAGCCCCTCCCACGAGGCCTTGCCTCCCTGATCCCCGACGCCCACGCCCAGGCCACCCCCGGCGAGCTCGCCGCCGCCCAGCTCCTCCACCTGCGCGAGGCCACCGTGCCGGTGCCGGTCCTCGCCGCGGCCGTCGAACTGATCGCCCCGCAGCTGAAGAGCGAGGACCCGGCCACGCAGAAGGCGGCCGCCGCCGTCCACGCCCACCTGCTCGCCGCGATCGACGGCGCCGCCCCGAGCCGGTAGCCGGGCAGGCCGCCGTTCCCCGCCCGGTGGTTCAACCGCTGGCGCTTTGAAGAGCGACGGCCGCTGCCTGGGCGATGGCGGGGTCGGCCCGGATCGCGGCAATCACCTGCTCGGCCGTGGGCCGGGGGACGACGGCGGCGGGCAGCGGGCAGACGCGGGCCTCCAGCCGCTCCAGGACCTCCGCGGACTGCCGGCACTCCGCCGCGTCCTCATCGAGGCCCCGCTCGTCCAGCTCGCGGCCGAGCGCAAGGACCCCGTCCCGCAAGCCCAGCAGCGCGGCACCCGTCCGCTCGGGCACCCGCGCGACGGCCAGGCCCGGGCTGCGCTTCGTCGCCGTGAAGACCTTGCCCTCGAGGCGCTCCACCGACTCCTGCACCAGCTCCCAGGCCTCCAGGAGCAGCTCCTGCTGCGGGCGCAGGGCGGGCAGCAGAGTGACGGGCGTGCCGCCGGCGCCATGGCTCACCACGCCGTCGAGGCCGAGCACGGCGCTGCCGTGGACGGCGGCGTCACGCAGGCCGGTCCGCATCCGCCGGATGGTGGCGAGCCGGCCCTCGGCCGTGGTCTCCTCCTCGGCCGCCAGCAGTGCCAGCGCCTCGTCGCCGAGCTGCTCGTGGCACGCCAGCAGCCCTGCCACGGCCTCGACGACATGCTGGCTCCCGCGGGTGGTTGTCCCGTCTCACCGAAGTATGACCAGTCTCAGCGAACCTTGACTGCAAGTTCCACCAGCAAGAGCGAGATACAACGCTGGGTCAGAACGGTGGTTCGTTGGAGTAGGTGCCGTCCCAGGGGTCGGGGACCGGGACGACGCTTGGCCGGAGTTGGAGAACTCGGATGGCATCCTCGATGCGGCCGAGATCGATGAGGTGGTGGGCGAGGACGCTGCTGTTGGAGACGGGATGCTGTTCGAGGGCGGCGACGGCATCCTCGATGCGGCCGGCTCCGGCGAGCAGGTCCGAGAGAGACCAGGCCGCGTACCAGGTGTCGCCTTCGGGGTGTGTCCGGGCCTGCTCGATCGCTTCGTCACGTAGGCCGCAATCGGCCATGAGTGAAAGCCGCATCCGGAAGAAGTCCCACTCCTCCTCGCCGTCACGCCGCTCCTTGAGGGCATCGAGGTAGGCCAGGCCCTCGTCGGCACGGCCGTGCTCGGCATACAGGGTGCACAGCGTGTCGGCGACCCAGTCATCCGCACCACCCGGGGAGTCCGCCAAGGCACGCATCACCGTGATCGCCTCGTCAGCCTGTCCGTGCCGGACC
The DNA here is from genome assembly GCF_042957205.1 of Kitasatospora sp. NPDC008115. Classification (NCBI taxonomy): domain Bacteria; kingdom Bacillati; phylum Actinomycetota; class Actinomycetes; order Kitasatosporales; family Streptomycetaceae; genus Kitasatospora; species Kitasatospora sp. NPDC008115. The sequence continues at coordinate 17,431 of NZ_JBIBHU010000051.1, forward strand.
AGGAGCTGGGACAGAGGATGGGCTACACGCCACATGCCATGGGGCTTCTCAGCGAACGTCCGGTAGACGGAGATCGCTCCTTCCACGTCACCGCGTTCCTCCAGCACCTCGGCCAGACTCCGCACGGCATGCCCGTGATACTCGGAGGCGGCGTACACGCGAAGTTCCTCGATCCGGCCATGCCTGGCCAGCAGGTCCGCCAACGCGTCCCGATTGTTGACCGACGTGACCTCGCGACGGCGCAGCAGGGCGATCGCCTCGTCGAGGCGGCCCTGTCGTTCCCGGACGGTGGCGAGCAGGTCGAAGGCGTTGGAGGGCTCCATGCGGAGCCGGCGGCAGTCGGGGTCGTCACAGGCCGGGACGGCGGCCTCGATCCGGGCCTCCAGCAGCTGCGCCGCCTCCTCGTCCTGGCCTGCGGCTTCGGTGACGTCGACCAGGGCCCGGGCCAGGAACCAGTCCTTGATCCCGGGCCGCAGCAGTGCCAGGGCCTCGGCTGCCTGACCGTGGCGGGCCAGCAGCCGTGCGAAGAAGTCCAGGACCAGGTGGTCTCCGGCCTGCGCGTACGGGCGGCACAGTGCAATCGCCTCATCGGGGCGCCCCCAGTCCTCCAGCAGCTCGGCTCGGGCCCGGGCGGCCGGCCACCAGCCCGTCGCGATGTACGGAGCGAGGACCTCCAGCGCGCTCTCATGCTGACCGCGCCCACCGAGGAGTTGAGCCCACGCTCGTGCGCAGAACCACTCGCCTTGGCCTGCCTGGGACTCCACCTCCTGTTCATGGCCGAGTTCGAGGAGCCGGGCGACCAGCGACGGCGGGATACAGCCGGACAGGGTCCGGGTTTGACGGTCAAGATCAGTAGCGTCCACGGCACCGCACCGTAGACCCCGCCACCGACACCGCCCCACACCGACAGCGGTCAAAGTCCGATGAGACAAAGCCCAAGCCGTCAAACTTCGGCGAGACTGATCAAACTTCGCTGAGACGGGTCAGTCTGACCTTTTGACCTGTCGCAGTGAAGTTAGTCGGGCCGGGTCGTGTTGACCTGCGTGGACTGGATTGGGTGAGACGGCTGCGGGTCGGCCCGGCAGGCTGAGGGGTCGTGGTGAACACGGTGTTGGAGTGCGCCGACTGCCGCTGGATCAAAACGCGTCGATCTATACCGGAGTAGGCGGTTACGCTCGCGCCATGGAGCTGAACGAGGCACTGGAACCGCTGCGCCGGGTGCTGCTGGAGCGACGCACCGTCGGTTATCCGGAGTCGGTCGGTGCTGCGGTGGAGGCTGCGCGGGCGGCGCTGGCCGGCGGGGTGGACACCCCGAGTCTGTGGGAGCTCGGCGTGCTTTCTGACGGGGAGGTTCTGGAGGCGCGCCGGCTGCTGGCCGAGGTGGAGCAGGAACTCTGGCCGGTGCTTCGGCTGCCCGCCACCGTCGAGGGCCGTGACCTGGCGTTGGCCCGGTACTGCCTGCGGGACCTGCTGGACGGCCGCATCGATCCGTTGGTGGCGGCCGGGCGGATCGGCTTTGAGCTGTGCCCCGCCGACGACCCCGGCTCGCCGCTGTGGCCGGTCCGCGGATGGTTGTACCGCGCGGAGGACCAAGAGGAGCACTGCGGCGGGCCGACGAAGGAGCTGGTGGCCGAACTGCACGACCTGGCCGCCCAGCTGCTGGCCGGCCCGCTGTCCTGACGGCCGGGCTCAGACAGTGCGTTCACGCCGCGCCAGGAGGTCAAACTCACCTGTCAATCGGTCGTGATCGCTTGTCAGAGGACAGTTGACTTCATGCCCATGATGTCGCCCAGGCAGAATTGGTCGTGTGATTGTCTTTCACTGCGTGAACTGTCAGCAGCCTCTGACTGGCGAGCTGGAGCCTGGGGAGCCGCTGAGAGGCCCTGAGCGCCCGCCTGGCCACGAGGTCGCTTCACCACGGATGGCTCAGGGAACCTTCAAGGTCAACTTCGACGGTTCCCTGCTGATCCTTCACCCCGATGACGTTCCGGGGACGGCACTCCACTCCGATGCTCGCCGCCTCAATGGTTGCTGCGGCCTCGCGGGCCAGGACGGCCCCAACCTCGTCTGTTCCGGCTGCGGTCTCGAAGTCGCGACGAAAGAAAGCGACTGCTGGACCGACAACCTGGTGGCCTTGGCCGCCCCTGCGGTGCGTGAAGACTCCCAGCCGAAGTAGGCCATCGCGCCGCTCCCGGCGCCGACCGCCGGGATCGTCAGCTGCCAGGGGCCCCGAACGGGCCGGGTGGCCGTGCGTTGACCGACCGGCGCGTTCGGGCCGAGCCCGTCGCATGAGTGCCGGTCGCCAGCTTGCTGTAGAGCCGGTAGAGGGTGGCCCGGGAAGGAACATCGACATCGGCGGCCTCCTCCTGGCCAGCCAGGATCTCCTTGGCCCGCCAGACAATGAACCCGATCGTCTTCGACGAGTCCTCGGCCGTCTCGCCGATCGCCTGCCGCATCGCCTCCACCACCACCGCATCGACCATGCCGAAAGGCGGCATCTGCTTGGCGGACCGGCCGTCGGCCAGCCCGATCAGTCCGTCACGCTGATAGCGCTGGCGCCGCTGCTTGATCCCGCTGGCTGTCACCCGGTGCCCGGCCGCCGTCAGCTCGGCCGCCTTGGCTCGCTCACGCTCGGCCAGTGAGTTCCGTCTCGGGTCGAACTCCGGCCGCGGCACCGCTCCTTCGGAAGCGTCCAACGGCAGGCCGTGGAGCACTTCGAGAATGTGCCCCTCCCACCAACGGGCCTGTTCGGCCGCCGTCTCGGGAAACTCCGCGATCCGGGTTGTGGGCGGGACCTTCCGTCCCCTCCCGCTCACCGGTTACCCCCGGCGGCCAGGCTCACGACCGTGCGCGGTCCCATAAGCTCGACCGCCAGCCCCTTGACGGCCAGTTCCTGGAGCCAGAGCAGATGGAAGAGGGTGGGCAGCGTCGCGAGCCGGTCGCCCGCGGCGTCGGCCCCTGGAAACATCGGGCCCGGCTCCGCGAAGACCTCCCGCAGCCGGTCGGCAACCGGGCGGTGCAGGCACCGCGGGTGCCGGTAGCGCGACAGCCACCGCACGTTCGCCAGCAGCACCGCCTCCGGCGTCCCGACCCGCTCGAACGCCCACCCGGCCTGAGCGCAGGCCATCCGTGTCGCCTCGAACGCTTCCGCGTCCTTCGGCTCGATCCGCTCATCCGCGCGGACGTCGATGACCGCCGCCGAGCCATCCGCGTAGCGGGCGAAGTAGTCCGGGGCGTGCCGACGTTCTCGTTCGCCGTCGTGCCAGTACAGCCAGAACGGCTGCGAGGCGATCCCCGTCACCTTCGGGTCGAAGTCCAGGAGCAGGAGCTGATCCCGCTCCAACCAGGACTCGAAGCCGACGTGCTGCCCAGTTGTCGCGGCCCAGTACCAGCCTGCGAAGTGACGCTCACCGCGAGACCACCGGAAGGGCCGCACCGGTGCCACGTCCTCGAAACGGGTCGTCGCACAGTCCAAGAGCGGACGCCGTTGCTGCTCGCGTACAACGTCCACGTACGACAGTTCGACGTACGGTCCCGGAAGATCCACCCCAGCCGGTACAGCCACCCAGCACCCCCAGCGCGATCACCTACACGCCTAGGTTCACTGAGACGGAACGCCAAACGACTGGGTTCGCTGAGTAAACGACTCGATTGAGTGAGAGCGGTCACCTTTGACGGGTGACCTTGACCGATTGGCAGGTGAGTTTGACCACCTGCTCACACCTGGGCCTGGAGCATCTGGCCCGGCCAGAGCGATCCGTCCGACCGCAGCTCCTCGAACTCCAGGGTCGGGGTGAATCCCAACTCCTCGTACTCACGGACCACGCGGCCGTCCTCGCCGGCCCAGCAGTGCGTCCGGAGCAGTCGTGCGCCACGGCGGGCGGCCTCGGCTCGGGCGTCGGCGACCAGGGCTGCCATGGTGAACTGCCGGAACCTCACCCTGGTCACCAGGAAGTGCAGGTAGAGCTCGGGTTCCTCGACCACGGGAGCGAACTCCGGGGCCTCGTCGGTCAGCACGGAGCCGCCCGTGACGCGGGTGAGCAGGTCCCGGCAGATTCGCACCTGCCCGTCCCGGACGTGGCGCAGCACCTGCTTGGCGATCGGAGGGGGTTCCTCCCACTCCAGCGTTTCGACCAGGTTGACGTACTGCACCGGTACCAGCCACGAACTGTCGTCGTGGAACATCCCCAGGAACTCCACCACGTTGCCGGGGTCACCCTCGGCGACGTCCATGTCGCTCCAGTCCAGTCGCTCTTCCGACTCGTTCATCGTGCCCTCCCCCGAGAACCAGGCCCAACTGACCGGTGATCACCCTATGCCCGTCCGGCAACCCCACCATCGGTCAAGATCAGGTGGCGGGAACCCGGTGATGGTCAAGATCGGATGGTCGGGTGGCCCCGGGGAATCTCACCCCGGGGCTCCCACAGATCCCGGCGTGAACCTCTCGGTTCACCGGGCTCTTGTCGTCCTGGTCACCTG
>NZ_JBIBHU010000052.1:0-21874 GCF_042957205.1 Kitasatospora sp. NPDC008115
TGCAGATGTCGCAATCCACACCGAGCCAGAAGGCCCTCACTCATTTCAAGATCACCACACCGTGAACCCCGTCACCAACCTCCGTGGTCAGTACAGCTAGGCGGTGAAGTGGGGGGAGCGGGACTCGACGGCCTTGACGAACGCGGCCCATTCGGCGTGGTCGAAGGCGAGGTGGGGCCGGTCGGGGTTCTTGTCGTCGCCGAGCCAGACATCGCCGTTGGGGAACCGGGCGATGATCACACAGTCGCCGTTGCCGTCACCTGAGAAGGGGGACTTGGACCAGTCGGCGTCAGCGGGGTTGTGGTCGTAGGGGTCGTGCTTCTGGCTCACGTCAGCTCTTCCAACTTGCGTTCAAGGGCGGTGATGGTGTCCTCGGGGGACAACGAGTTCTGCTTGACACGGCCTATGGCGCGTTCGGCCCGGCGGACATCGCGTCCCGTCCTACGCGGGAGCATACCGCCGACGGCCTCGATGAATACGAAGCCGTTCTCGGGGTCGCCCGGGAACCGGAGGAGCGTGAGGCCTGACGAGAGAATGCCTGGTCGTCCTGCGCTCAGCGGGACCATGCGCAAGGTGACGTTGGGCAGTTGGGCGACCTTGACGGCGTGGCGGAGCTGTTCCACCATGACCGTCCGGTCGCCGGCGATCAGCAGTGCGACCTCACCGAAGTAGGCCTCCAGAGCGAGGGTCGGTTCCTCGGTGAGCCGGCGCTGGCGAAGGATGCGGACCTCGGCCCCGGCCTCGACGCGTTCCTCGTTCGGGGAGTCGAGTCCGGCGGCGATCATCTCCTTTGCGTATCCCTCGGTCTGGACCAGACCCGGGAACCCGGCCGGGAAGTAGTTCAGCATGTTTGAGGCCTCGGCTTCGAGTGCCAGGTACTCCGCGAAAGCCGGCGTGATCGCCTCGGCGTAGTCCAGGTTCCGCCACCACTGCTTCGGCGGGCCGCTGCCGAGGAGGTTCTCGTAGTACTCCCGGTCCGCGCCGGTGACTCCGTAGTAGTCGAGGAGCGTTGCGAGGTCCTTGGGACCGACGGGCTGCTCGGCGCGCTCCATCTTGCTGAGGCGGGCGGCACTCCAGCCATCCAGACCGCTTGTGACCTCCAGGAGCTTCTTGTTCTGCTCCAGCCGCAGGGCTCGCAGTTCGTCGCCGAGTCTGATCTGCCGGATCGTGGAGAGGTCGGTGGTCAAGTAGGTCCCTCCCTTCGGATGTTGAGGCCCAGTCTTGCCTCACGCGGCGCCGCGACTCAAGCCGCTTTCAAGATCCACCGATTTTCTAAGGTGTTCTGTTGTGCTTTCGATTCACAAGGGTCCACACTCAACGTGACCGAACGGACACGCTCCCGAAGGGGCCTCGCCATGTCCACCTTCCCCAGACCCGTCCTCCGCACCTGGGAGACCTCCCTCACCGACCACAGCGCCTCGGTGCGGGCCGCCCGCCGCCACATCCGTGACCAGCTCACCGCCTGGGGGTGGACCGGGGACCGGGTGGACGACCTCGTCCTCATCGCCTCCGAACTGGTCACCAACGCCGTCGTCCACGCTTGCCAGGGACAGGGTGAAGTGCGGCTCTACCTCCAGGAGTTCGACGGCGACTGCCGGTTCGAGGTCTGGGACCCGCGCCACGATCTCCCGCTCCAGGAGCGCCGGCCGCGGCGCTCCAACGAAGGCGGTCGCGGGATCGACCTGGTGGCTGGGCCCCGTCGCCCATCACCCTCGGTGAGACCGCCGCCGTCCCCGCGCCGTCCCCGCGCCGTTCCCGCGCCGTTCCCGCGCCGTCCCTGCGCGGCCTCCAATCCGCTCATCCGACCGGTGTGACGGGGGTGTGTCACGCTGGTGGGTGGGGCATTGCCGGTACACGGCCGAGGTCGGGAGGCTCGCGATGGCCGAGATCAGGGTGAACGGGGTGTCGCTGTACTACGAGGCCCGGGGTGCCGGGCCGGGACTGGTGCTGGTGCACGGGTCCTGGACGGACGCCGACAGCTGGGCGCGCGTCCTGCCGGGGCTCGCGGAGGAGACCACGGCCGTCGCGTACGACCGGCGCGGGCACAGCCGCAGCGAGGACCTGCTCACCCAGGGTTCCGTGTACGAGGACGCCGCCGACCTCGCCGCCCTGATCGTCGGCCTGGGGCTCGCGCCGGCCTACGTCTGCGGCGACTCCTACGGCGGCCTGATCGCCCTCCGCCTCGCCGCCGCCCGCCCGGACCTGCTGCGCGGCGTGGCCGTCCACGAGCCACCCGCCACCGGCACCCTGCTCGCCGACCCGGAGCTGCGGCCCTTGGGCGTCGCCTTCGCCGAACGGATCTCGGCGGTCCGCGAACTCCTCGAACAGGCCGAATCGGCGGCGGCGGCCGAGCGCTTTGTCGACACCATCGCCTTCGGGCCGGGGGCGTGGGAGCAACTCCCGGCGCCGGTCCGCCACACCTACATCCGCAACGCGCCGACCTACCTCGACGAACTCCGCGACCCGGACGCCCTCGACCTCGACCTCACCGCCCTCAACCGCTTCACCGAACGCGTCCTCCTCACCCAGAGCGACGACAGCGAACCCATGTACGGCGAGATCCTCGACCTGATCGACCTCTCCCTCCCCAAACCCGAACGCCACCTCTACCCCAACGCCGGTCACGCTCCGCACCTGACCGAACCCGAATCCTGGGTCCGCACCACCCTCCCCCGCGCCCTGGGGTGACCCCCACCCCGGGGGCGCGAACCCCCGGCCGCGCGCCCCCTTGGGTGGTGCCCGGCTGCCGCTGCCGGCGCTCGGCTCGGGCGGAACGCCGAGGGCCCCGCCGACGTGGGTCGGCGGGGCCTCGGGCGTGGTAGCTCAGGTCAGCTCAGGTCGGCTCAGCTCAGCTGGGCCTCGGCGGACCAGCGCTGGTTGGCGTTGCCGTTGCACTGCCAGATTCCGACCTCCGTGCCGTTCGCGGTGTTCCAGCCCGGCAGTTCCAGGCAGGTGTTGGTGGCGGGGCTGTACAGCGTGCCGTCGAAGCGGCGGACCCAGGTCTGCCTCAGGTCGGAGCCGTTGCACGCCTGGATCTGGATCTTGGAGCCCCACTGCGCCGGGTTGTCGTTGATGCCGAGGCAGCGGTCGGCGGCGTTGGGGAGCTTGATCTTGTTGTCGCTGGTCAGCGTGAAGTGCTGGTTGGCTCCGTTCCAGCAGTCGTACACCTTGACGAGGGTCCCCACGCCGCCGCCCCAGTTGTCCAGGCACTTGCCCGGGCTGTAGGAACTGTGGATCTGCACCGAGGAGTTGGTGGTGGCCAGCGCCTGCGCCTGCGGCTCGGTGAACGTGTAGGGGTACACCCGCACGTCACTGATCGCGCCCTGCAGCAGGCCCTCCGGCGTGGTGTACCGGTCGGTGGTCGAGCCGCCGATGTTCAGGCTGCCGTTGGCCCGCCAGGAACTCGGGACCTGGGCCGATCCGGTGACGCGACCGTTCACGTACAGGGTGATGGTTCCCGCCGGGGCGTTGTAGGTGCCGACCAGGTGGGTCCACCTCCCCGGCGTCGGGGCGATGTTGTCCACGGCGCTGTAGTACGCGTTGGTGTTGCGGTAGTCCTCGCCCGGCAGGACGAAGGCCCACCGGTTGAACGCGGCGGAGTACTGGAGGTAGAACGGGCTGCGCTCCTGGCCGGTCAGCGTGACGACGTTCTGGTAGCCACCGGGGTTGTCGAGCCTGGCCCAGGCGGCGACGGTGTAGCTCTGGCTGGTGTCGATGCCCGCCTGGTTGGTGGAGCGGTAGAAGTTCGACGAGCCGTCGAAGGCGGTGGCCTTGCCGGCCAGGCCGTTGTGGTCGGCGGTCCGGGTGTAGGCGTTCGGGTAGAGCGCGTTGGCGGTGTTGCTGTCCAGGTCGGTGGAGCCGTCGAGGGCCCACCAGAGCGGGTTGACCGAGGTGTCGGCGATCCGCACGGGTCCGATGTGCCAGGCCATGCCCGCGTTGGTGCTGCCGGGGTTGGTGGTTTCGCCCCACCAGATGTCGATCTGCCCCGAGGTGTTCTTGCCCCACAGGGTGGGCGAGCCCTTGCCGGTGAGGTCACCGTCCGAGCCCAGCGTCGGCCAGCCGTCGACCGGAACGGCGCCGATCTTGACGCTGTTGGCGATCCCGGTCAGCGTCGGCACGTTCGGGGTCGTGCCGTCGGCGCCGATGACGGGGTTCCCGTACTTGTCCGTGGCGGGAACGGTGCCGGTGCCGAAGGTGTAGGCGAGCAGGTCGCCCTTGGCGCCGTCGGCGCCCTGCTCCAGGTTGCGGGCCCAGAGGCCCGGGTGGCCCTGCTTGGCCCAGTCACCCGGGGCGATGAGCTCCTTGTTCTTCCAACCGGAGGCGGCCAGCCGGACGGGCTTGCCCAGGACGTTCGCGTCGGTCGCGGGGTAGTACCAGAGGGCGGCGTCGGTGCCGTTCGCGGTGCTTTCCACGGTCAGCAACCCGCTCTTGTTCTTGAACTGGAGCTTGTAGTCCAGGTTCGTGTTCACCGGGTCGCCGAGGCTGGCCACCCGGAGCGTGTTCGACCAGTCCGTCGCGTTGTACCCGGGAACCGTGAGCCAGGAGCAGTCCTCGGTGCCGGTCGTCACGCACTTGGGCTTGCCGAGCTCGGCCTTCGAGTCGATACGCCCGTAGTAGCCGGTGACGCCGGGGTTTCCGTAGATCAGGAGCTTCGGGTCTCCGGGAGCGTGCGCGACCACGTCGTCGATGTTGTTCCCGCCCGTGAAGGTACCCCGGTGGGCGAACTGGACGTTGTTCCAGCCGTTGCCGGTGGGCGAGTCCTTGCCCTGGGCCACCAGGCTGACGGCCGGGCTCTTCGCGACGGGGTTTCCGGGGACGCTGTAGGACCGGAGGTTGCCGGCCTGGTCGGTGGTCACGATGTCCGGCGCGCTGTCGCCGGTCACGTCACCGAACACGGGCGGCGGACCGTCCGGGTTCCAGGGAACGTAGAACGCGTACGGTGCGACCGCGGAGAGGTTGCGGGCGTTGTCCATCACCTGGATGTAGCCGATGTTGGTGCCCCAACGCCCCGGCAGGACGCGGATGCCGCCCTGCGGCAGGTCGCTGCCGCACTGCCACGGGGCGTTGCTGAACTGCGGCTCCCAGGAGAAGCGGGCGCACATCACGCCGGAGGGCGTGCCGCCCGAGGGCGCCGTGTCGACGGCGCTGAACGGGACGATGCCCCATTCGCCCGCGCGCTTCCTCGTCACCTGGCCGTTCCCGGACGGCGGGAACCGGTCGGCGAGTTCGGCGTCGGACAGGGTGTCGTACATGCTCTTGACGATGAGGGTCGGTGGCGTCAGGTCGACACCGAACCGGCAGGTGGGCGTCGAGTCGGACATCGCGACCAGCTTGTCGGTGGAGTGCGTGCTCCAGCCGTAGACGTGGCCGTCCTTGATCACGTCGCCGCGGACGTTGAACGCGGCGTTGCCGCCGTTGGCCGTCTCGGCGGAGTACCCGCCGTCGACATCGGGCGCTCCGGGGATGCTGTAGTCCCAGATGTGCGACCAGGAGTAGAGCGAGGTCTGCACGGGGCTGTGCACGTTCGCGTTGAGGGTCAGCGCGCCGTTGAAGTTGCTTCCCGCGCTGAGCCAGCCGAGGGTCGAGCCGTTGCAGCCCTGGTCCGTCCCCCACGGCACCGTGGTGGCCGGCGCCGGTGAGGCGGCCGGGTTGGTGGGGGTCCCGGGAGCGCGGTCGTACTCGACCTCGATCACCGGCCGGTAGTCCAGCCGCTTGAACGCCATCTTGTCGGCCTCGTTGCGCGCGCGCAGGCCGAACGTGACGGTGTCGTGCCAGGGGGCGTAGTTCTGGAAGACGGAAGTGACGTCGTACTGGAACTGCACGCTGTCGTTGCAGCCCGGCTGTCTGGCACCCGCCACCTGGGCCTCGCCCAGCCGGCCTCCGATGATGCCGGGTTCGTTGTTCCAGGTGGTCTGGGTGCTGATATCGCCGGTCTGGTAGAGGTCGACGGTGTACGACGTGGTGCACGAGAAGGCGGACGACTCGTACTCCCAGACCGACATCGTGGCCTTGTTGACGATGGTGCCCGGGTACCCGCGGACGTCGAACTGGAAGTACGACCGCTCGATGCCCTTGTCGTCCACGTAGCCCTGGTACCCGACGCCCGGGCGGGCGTACTTGCCGTGGGAGGCCGTCGTCTGCCCGTACCGGGGGGTGTTGGGGTAGCCCTGCTGGGTCCACGTCCAGGCGTTGCCCTCACGCCGGTCCGGGATCCACCCGGGATCGATGAACCAGGGACCCTGCCCCTGGCCCAGGACCGACTGATCGGGGGTCAACTCGATGGCGCCGCCGGAAACGGTGGTCGCCATGCTGGCGACCTTGGCGCCCGGGGCGGGGCCGTCCGCGCTGCTGACCGGGCCGGGGGCCGTCGGCGCTTCGGCGCCGTCCGCCGGCGCCGCCTGGACGGTCTTGCTCTGCGCGGTGTCCGGAGCGGCCGGGGCCTGCGTGCTGGAGCTGTCCCACATCTGGGGGACGGGGGCGTACCACCGGACCTTGCCGTCCTTGCCGGTGGCCGAGAGGTTCCCCGACGCGTCGGCGGTGACCGTGATGTCCTTGGTCGTGGTGCCGAACCGGAGCGTCGTGAGGCGCGGGTCCTTGGCGGCCTCGGCGGTCTTGACGATCAGGACGGTGGAGAGGCCGCCGTACTTGTCGGCGGTGACCTTGAGGTCGACGCCGGCGATGACTTCGGGGTAGATCAGCCCGTCGCCGTCCTCGTCCATGACGGGGGTGGTGAGCGGGAACGGCGAGTCGATCGCGAGCGTTTCCCCGTCGGGGCCGGTGAGCGTGCCGAGGGGACCGGGGCCGCCTCCGGACAGGTGCACACCGGCGGCGGCCGCCGCCGGCCGGAAGCCGCCCGCCGGGTCGGCGACGAGCCCGGCGTCCAGCGTGACCCAGCTCCCGTCGGCCCGCTGGACGCGCTGCTGGTCAGGGTGCTGGGTGCGGGCGAGGCGGCCCTCGGGGGTGGCCGCCGTCTCGCTGTACGCATCGGTCAGTTCGGGCACCGGCACGCGCTTGCCGGTGGCCTTGGCCTCGGCGATCGCCTTGTCGGCAGCGGTGACGACGGGCTTCTGCCCGGCGCGCTCGGCGTCGGCCTCGGCGATGGTCTTCGCGAGCTCGGGCGGGACAGCCGAGGGCTCGGGGCCGGTGGTGGTCGGTGCGGCATCGGCGGCGAGGGCGAAGGTGGCGGGTGCCACCGGGGTGAGGGCCAGAACGAGCCCCACGGCGGCGGCGGTCAGTCGCGGAGACCGGAGTCTGCTGCGGTGGCGCGCTGCGGAGTGAGCCCCGGGCGGAGCGGAAGGCATGGGTGGGTCTCCATTGCGGTGGTGCTTCGGGCTGCTGTGAAGGATCCGTGAAGATCGGAAGCGCAGGTCACCGAGCAAGGTGCCGCAGTCGCCGACGGTGCGTCAACAGCTTTGCCGTGGCGCTTTGTCCATTTTGAGCGTGAGCGAACCACTTTGCTTTCAGTATGATGTCGGTCACATGGACCAAGATCGTCAATTTGCTCGCGCAGCTCGCTAAGCTGGCCCTACTGTCCCGCCCACAGTTGTCTGTCCACACCTGCGTCCAGGTGTGCTGATCACCCGTGGGGTTTCAGTGACTTTTCATCATGTCCGTCCGGATCGGCAGGTCGGAGGGGGTGCGCCGCCACCGGGGCCGAGGAGATCGCACCTCGCCGTCGTCAGCACGCTGGCCGTGCTCGGCGCGCTCCTGGTGCCGACGGCGCCGGCGCTCGCCGCGCCGGCCGGCGACGACAAGGACGACCGGATCTGGTCGCCGCCGAACACCCCGTTGCCGAAGACGGAGCCCGTCCCCGGCGTCAGCGAGACCCCGAAGCCGACCCGCCCGGACACGGGTACGCCGAACTGGGTTCCCCCGAAGGATGAGCCGCAGCGGCCGTCGGGCTCCGCCCTCGCGGTGCTGGATGCGGCGCCGGCGGCCGGAACGAAGGCCGCTCGCACCGGGCCCGACGGCGTCGAGGTCCAGGAGTCGGCTGCCGGGGCCTCCAGGCAGGCCGGCGAGCTGCCGGTCTGGCTGGCCCCGGTCGCTCCGGCCCGGGCCTCGGCCGGCGTCCCGGTCGAGGTCGGCGTCGCCGATGAGAAGGCGGCGGCCGCAGCCGGAGTGCAGGGCCTCGTCGTCTCGCTGTCGCGCGCCGAGCAGGCGGACGCCACCACGGTGCGGGTGGGTCTGGACCTGTCCGGCGTCGGGTTCGGCGGCGACTACGCCGAGCGGGCGCGGCTCGTATCGCTCCCGGCTTGTGCGCTCACCACGCCGGAGGTGGCCGACTGTCTCACCAGGACTCCCGTTCCCTCGCACTACGACCCGCAGACGAAGCGGCTGGTCGTCGACGTCGAACTCCCGGCCGTGGAAGCGGCGCCGGCGCAGCAGGCACAGGAGCAGACGGAGTCGAAGTCGGCGGAGCTCGCACCGGCGGGCGCGTCCGCCGCACCGGCGGCCGCGTCGGCGCCGATGGTGCTGGCGACCGAGACGACCCCGTCCAGCGGTCTCGGCAACTACAGCGCAACGTCTCTGACGTCAAGTCAGGCATGGACTGCGGGAAGCTCCTCGGGCTCCTTCACCTACAACTACCCCATCCAGTCGCCGCCCACTCTGGGCGGCTCGGCTCCGCAGATCGCGCTCGGCTACGACTCCGCCTCGGTCGACGGCCGGACGTCGTCGACCAACTCCCAGGCGTCATGGATCGGCGACGGCTGGGACCTCAGCGCGGGCTTCGTCGAGCGCTCCTACAAGTCGTGCGACAAGGCGGGCATCGCCAACTCCGCGGACCAGTGCTGGGGCGGGGCCAACCTGACCCTCGCGATGGGCGGGCACTCGGGTGAGCTGATCCCGGACGACACGTCCTGCGTGGCCGGCAGCGCCCAGGACGAACAGTCCAAGTGCACCTGGCGGCTGAAGAACGACGACGGGACCAAGGTCGAGTTCCTGACCGGCGCCACCAACGGCACCTGGAACGGCTCGTACCTGAAGGTCACCGACACGGCCGGCACGGTCTACTACTTCGGGCTGAACCACCTGCCGTCCGCGGCCGGTACGCCCACCACCACCGGCCCGGACAGCCGTTCCGCCTGGACGGTGCCGGTCTACTCGCCGTCCGCCGGCGGCAGCGGCAAGCCGGCCGACCCGTGCTACGACGCCGCCAAGGGCCAGGGCTCCTGGTGCCAGATGGCGTGGCGGTGGAACCTCGACTACACCGTGGACGTCCACGGGAACCTCACCACCTACAGCTACGCACCCGAGACCAACTGGTACGCGCGCGGCACCGGTACGGGCACCAACACGGAGTACACCCGTGGCGGGACGCTCGCGTCGATCGGCTACGGCCAGCTGCTCTCCGACCAGCTCGGTGCGAACGGTGGCCACCTGCCCGCCGCCAAGATCGATTTCGAGACGGGCGAGCGCTGCGACCTCGGGACCGCCGGCTGTGACCCGGGCCAGCGCGTCGCGTCGCACTGGCCGGACACGCCGCTCGACAAGCTGTGCACCCAGCAGGGGGTCTGCTCCAACCGCGGTCCGAGCTACTGGTCGACCAAGTGGCTCGACGCCGTCACCACCTCGATCCGCTCCGGCGGGTCGTACCGCCCGGTGGACCGCTACGTACTGACCCACACCTTCAAGGACTCGTACAACGCCGACAACAAGGAGAACACCAGGATCCCCTGGCTCCAGTCGGTCAAGCGCACCGGCAAGGACAACTTCAACGGGCAGACCGAGCAGTCGCTCCCCGAGGTCACCTTCGCGGACGTGCTCCTGCCCAACCGCGTGGACGGCCTCGTCCCGGCCCGCTCGCGCTACTACCGCCCGCGCATGAAGCAGATCACCACGGAGACCGGCGGCCGGATCACCGTCTCCTACCAGGGTGATTCGTGCATGCGCACGACGGGCAAGATGCCGGCCTCGGCCGACAACAACGCCATGAGCTGCTACAGCGTCAAGTGGTTCGACACGGGCGAGGGCAAGACGATCGACGACTGGTTCCTTCGCTATCCGGTCGCCACTGTGACCGTGGACCCGAACTCCGACCTCACCGCCGGCTCGCTGGCCCAGGTGACCTCCTACGAGTACGGTCCCGCCGCGTGGCACCGCAACGACGGAGCCCTGGTCGACGACGCCTACCGCACCTGGGACCAGTTCCGCGGGTACGCCAAGGTGACCGCGGTGACCGGCTCCGGCCAGGACGGCCCGAAGGCCAAGACCTCGACCAGCTACTACCAGGGCATGGACGGGGACCTGAACGCCAACAAGGACGCCCGCTCGGTCACGGTCGCGGGCCCCACCAGCGGCGCCAAGACCGACTCCGACTGGCTGTCGGGCCGGGTCCTTGAGAGCAACGTCTACGCCGACGCCGACGCCACCACCCCCGAGTCCTCGACCGTCAACACCAGCAGCGACCCCGTCGTCCGGGCCACCCACAAGCGGACCGGCCTGCCGGACCTGGTCGCCCGGTATCCGGCGACCATCTCGACCGGCGTCACAACGGTCCGGACGAGCACCGGCACCCGGCAGACATCGACGGTGACCAAGACCGACAAGGACAGGAACAACCGGGTCAAGTCCTCGCTGACCAAGGCCGACGGCACACCCGACATCTGCACGCGCACGGCCTACGCGGCCGGCGCCAACCCGCAGATGACCGGTCTGGTGTCGGAGGTCCTGACCGTGTCCGGCGCCGACGCCTGCGACGCGCCCGCCACCGCGGCCAACACCGCCGCCGGCACGCGCACGCTGTACGACGGTCTGGCGCACGGAACCGCCGGCGCGAAGGGCGAGGCCACCGGCGCACAGGTGCTGGACCGCTACGACGGTGCCAACGCCCAGTGGGTCACCACCGGGTCCAGCACCTATGACGCCTACGGTCGCGCGGCCACCGTCACCGACCTGACCTCCACCGACACCGCCAACGCCGGCGGCGCCGTGGTGACCAACTCGTACGGCTCGGCCAACCCCGGCGAGCTGCCCAACAGGACCGTGACCGGAACCCCCGCCCCGGCGGGCGCCCCGGACGCCGGAGGCCGGCGGGAGAGCACGGTCACGCTGAACCCGGCCCGGGCCCTGCCGATCACCACCACCGACCCCAACGGCCGGACCGCCACGCAGTCGTACGACGCGCTCGGCCGCCTCAAGGCGGTGTGGACCCCCGGCCGGGCGACGAACTCGACGGCGAACCTCACCTTCGACTACGCCGTGAACGGCACGTCGACGCCGTCGGCGATCACCAGCCGTGCGCTGCGGGCCAACGAGACCTACGCGGTCTCGACCCAGATCATGGACGGTCTGGGGCGCGTGCTCCAGACCCAGGCCGACCCGGCGCTCTCCGCCTACCACGGCCGGTTGGTCACCGACACCTTCTACGACTCGCAGGGCCGGGTGAACCGGGCCTTCGCGTCCCACTACGATGACACGTCCGGTCCGAACACGGTCCGCTTCAACGCCGTTCCGGCGCAGGTGCCGGGCCAGACCTACACCGTCTTCGACGGCATGGGCCGGCCGGTGAGCTCGCAGTTCATCGCCCTCGGCGTACCGCAGAACACCACGACCACCTCCTACCCCGGCGCCGACCGGGTGGACATGACGCCCCCCGCCGGCGCGACCGCGACCAGCACGGTCACGGACGGCCGAGGCCGCACGGCCGAGTTGTGGCAGTACCGGACGCCGACCGCGACCGGCAACCGGGCCGACGCGGACGTCACCGGCTACACGTACACCCCGGCCGGCCAGCCCGCGACCCGGGTCGACTCCGCCGGCAACACCTGGAGCTACGGCTACGACCAGCTCGGGCGCCAGATCCGCGCCGACGACCCGGACACCGGTGTGTCGACGCGTACCTACGACGGTGCGGGCCGCCTGGCCACCACCACCGACGCGCGCAACCAGACGGTCGCGATCACCTACGACCTGCTGGGCCGCAAGACCGGCACCTACAACGGCAGCGTCAGCCCGGCGAACCAGCTCACCCGCTACACCTACGACACCGTGGCCAAGGGCCAGCCGGCCGACGCCACCCGCTTCGTCGGCGGCGCGGGCGGCAGCAGCTACACCAAGTCCGTCACCGAGGTGGACACGGCGTACCGCCCGACCAAGACCTCGGTCTCGATCCCCGGCAGCGAGATCGGCAAGACCGGTCAGGTGTCCTTCAACTACACGGCGCTCTACGACCCGATCACCGGTGCGCCACTGCAGGACGGCCGGGCCGCCGCCGGTGACCTGGCCGAGGAACGGATCACCTACGGCTACGAGTACTACGGGCTCCTGCACACCCTGTCCGGGGCGGGTGACCTCTACCTCCGTCAGGCCGACTGGGACGCCTACGGCCGCAACATCCGCTCGACGGTGAATCCGTGGGGCACCCAGATCGTCGCCACCAACACCTACGACGAGTCCACCGGGCGCGTCCTCACCCAGTACGTCGACAAGCAGACCGCGACCACCGGTACGGTCCAGAACACCACGTACGCCTACAACCAGGCCGGTCAGATCACCGCGATCCGGACCGTCCCGAACAACACCCCGTCCGCGACCGACCTCCAGTGCTTCACGTACGACTACCTGGGGCGGCTGAAGACGGCGTGGAGCGACACCGGCAGGCTGGAGCAGCCGACGCCCTCGCTCGCCGGGCAGGGCGCCTGCAAGAACGCGACGCCCACCAGCGGCGCCGTGGCGCCGGCCAAGACCACGGTCGGCGGCAGCGCCGCCTACTGGCAGGAGTACACCTACGACCTGACCGGCAACCGGACCAAGCTGGTGAACCGCGACCCCGCCGGTGACCCGGCCAAGGACCTCACGGTCGCCCAGACGTCCCCGGCCCCGGGCACCCGCAACACGCCCACCACGGCGGCCAACACCGGCGGCGGCACCGGCGGTCCGCACGCGCTGTCGAGCACGACCAGCACGTACGGCTGGTCCTCGTGGGGCACCGGCGGTAACCAGTACGACGCGGCCGGCAACACCACCCGGATCACCAACCCGGGCGGCAACCGGGAGCTCAAGGCGGGCTTCGTCCTGAAGTCGGGCGAGACGGTGCGCTCCAACAGCATGCAGCTCTCCATGCAGGCCGACGGCAACCTCGTCCTCACCTCGCTGCGCAGCGGTCAGGCGCTCTGGGCCTCCAACACCCAGAACCACCCGGGCGCCCGGGCCACCATGCAGGACGACGGCAACTTCGTGGTCTACGACCCCCAGGGCGCCGCGCTGTGGTCCACCCAGACCACGGCGGGTGCCGGCAGTGGCTACTTCGCGGTCGTGCAGGACGACGGCAAGTTCATCGTCTACGCCCCGGGCTACCAGTCCAAGTGGGGAACCCCGACCTGGAACGCCACGGACGCCGCCAACGGCGCCTCGCTGACCTGGGACGTCGAGGGCAAGCTCGCCTCCCTCACCCAGGGCACCGCGACCACGACGTACGTCTACGACGCCGACGGCAACCAGCTGCTGCGCCGCAACCCGGGAAAGGTGACCGTCAACCTGGGCGGCGGTGACGAACTCACCTACAACACCATCACCCAGGTCAGCACCGGAACCCGCTACTACGGCATCCCCGGCGGCATCACGCTCGTCCGCCAGGGCCCGAACAAGCTGACCTACCAGTTCGCCGACCACCACGGCACCAACTCGCTGTCCATCGACCGCACCACCCTGGCCGAGTCCCGCCGAGCCACCGACCCCTTCGGTGCCCTCCGCGGCCCCGCCTCCCTGTCCACCCCCTGGTCCGGCGACAAGGGCTTCGTCAACGGCCTCAAGGACGACATCACCGGCTTCACCAACCTGGGCGCCCGCCAGTACCAGCCCAGCACCGGCCGCTTCCTGAGCCCCGACCCGATCTTCGACGCCGGCGACCCCCTCCAGTGGAACGCCTACGCCTACAGCAACAACAACCCCGTCAACCGCTCCGACCCCAACGGCCTCAAGTCCGAGGAATGCGGCACGCTGTACGACTGTGGTTCGGCCGGCACCATCACGATGAAGAACGCGGCCGAAACCACGGAAAATTATGTTCCAACGGAAGCGAGGACGCGCCTAGTTGACTCCGATGCCGCCTTCTCGAACACGGACCGAGTGGTTTGGCACGGCTTGAGACTTGGCGCGGAATATCGCCGCACTACTCGCTTCTCGTTTTACGTGAAGCCTGATGGGGCATCTCCTTACTTGCGAAAGTCTGAAGGGAGCGTGGGGGAGAAGGTTACGCCTTCCGAAATGCAGGCATGTGCAATGGCGCCAGGAAATTGCCTGACCTACAAGGCCGTGGGCGAGTGGGCTTTGGGTATGGTTGATGCCAATGTCTCACAGGCGACTGAGGATGCAAATCCTGGAACCAAGAACGCGTTCCGGCACTTCATCTGGAGGGCCAGGCTCGAGCTGGATATGGGTTCTGGCGATGCGGACATATATGCCGATGCGCATGAGGCTTGGCATTCTCTGTCGGAGACGACCGACCATCTGGCCGATCTCTACAATAATGTCATTGCGACTTCGATTGGCCGGAGGGCTCAAGGGGTGAGGCAGCAGGCCGTGAATAGTGTGGTGAATTCGCGGACGGCCCATGACCTGGATGGCGATGAGATTGACCGTGCGATTTCCGAGGCCAACAAGAAGGGATATGACGCTGCAATTGATTTCATTGTATCCGAAGCGAAGCGGGTGGTAGGCGACGGGAAGTTTGCCCGCGCGGACGACTTTCCCGACATCCTGAATAGCACTCCGAATGGATTCTTCTACAATGGATCGTTCAGTCCGGGGATTGCCGGGTAGCGTCGCTTCGGTTGTGCTGTAAAACTGCCCGACCTGCAGCGAGTGGAATGCTGGCTGCAGGTCGGGTGTTCAATTGGGGATTTGATTGGCGCTGGTGGGCGAACGGACTTCGGCTCTAATTTTCGATGCAAACGTGTTTGCGAACGGCTGCCACAATGCGCTGGCCGTCATCGTGAGAGAGGGGGAAACTCCCATCTCCGCCGAAGATTTCCAGCGCCTTCTCCACAACGCGCTTCGCGTCGTCGCCGCGCCTGATGTCGCGGCAGACCAGCATGGCTTTGAGTTCGGGGCTCCCGTAGCGGAGTTCTGGATTGATGGCTCCCAGGGAGGTGACCAAGCCGGCTACCGCCGTGGGGTCTGGGGTGGGCCACGCGGTGGTCGCCGGCGAGGTGGCAGCCTGGGTAGCCCCCGTGTCGACGCCCCAGTCGCTCTGGCTTCGGCTCTCATAGAGCCAGCCCGCCAAGAAGATGACGGCTGTTGTGGCAACAGTGAGCGCTGAGGCTACTACTGCCTGATGCATGCGGGATGACATGGCGCCATTTTTTCAGCTGGGGAGCAAGAATGGAACCCGGGAAGTTGGTCATGCGTCAAGGTGAAGTGCAGGATGGAGTCTGGGTCTAAGTTTGGAGTAGGAGTGGCAGGACTTTCCTGTCGTCGCTACTTCGACTCTGGCGCTTCTTCTGGAAATTCCTGCGAATGGCAACCGGCGAGGCCGGCCTGCGGATGTCGACATAACTCACGATGATCAACGGTGACCGTCTCCGCCTGCTGACCAGCCCCATGGTGAGCGTGAACCACTGCTGAGGATCGGGCACTTATTCGTCCTCGCCACAGGGCTCCTCGGAGTGGTTCCTGGCGCACGCTCTCGACAACGGGGCCGGGCAGCAGCAGGTGGTCCTCCTCGGGATAGTCCCTGCCGAACCGACCGTGACAGGCGGCCAAGCGCTCGTCCACGGACAGCCGGAGCACTCCGCGCCGCTGCAACCAGCTCGCCGACACGGTGCAACTTGGTGAGGAGCACCTGGTCCAGCTGGTCCCAGACCCCGGCCTCTTGCCAGTCCCGCAGCCGTTTCCGGCAGGTCATACCCGAGCCGAAGGGAGCTCCTGCGGCGGGCGGCCGATCCTGCGAAGCCGCTGCTGCCGCACCGGCAGCAGCGGCTCGATCCGGTCCCACAGGTCGTCGGACGCCAACCGCGGCGGTCTCTTCCCCACAGCTCACTCAACGACCTGCCGAACGAACAGACATGGGCACGTCGCCCTCCTGTTGGCCTCTCTTAAGCTGGCCGAGTCCGGCACGACGGGCAGGGGAGGGCCGCCTGATGTCCGCCCCGCGCGCCTGGTCGCCGACGCCTGGTCCTCGATGCTCCGCGTCCTCCTCGCCTACCGCCGCTCGCCCGGGCTGCTGGCCGTCTCGCTGGCCGTGCCGGTGCTGATGGTGGTGGTGTTCGGCTACGTGTTCGGCAGAGCCATCGCCGTCCCCGGGGCATCGAGCGCCACGGCCACGGGCGGCTACCGGGAGTTCCTCATGCCCGCCCAGACCCTCGCCGACCTGCTGGTCAGCGTGCTCGTCCTGGCCCTGCTGGCGGCGGTCGGACTGGCCGTCGGCCGGCGGATCCGCGCCGGACTCGCGGACGCCGCGGCCGGGCAACTGGCCGTCGCCGTCTTCCCGTTGGCGATGGTCACCAACGCCTTCGTGCCCACCGGCGGCATGCCCGGCCGGCCGCGCTCGCCGACTGGAACCCGATGGGCGCCGTCGTCCGGGTCGGACGCGATCTGTTCGGCAACCCGTCTGTCCCGGCCGTCGCCTGGCCGATGCAGAACGCCGTCCCGGCCACCCTGCTCTGGTGTGCGCTCCCGCTGCTGCTCTGCGGGCCGCCCGCGGTGCGGAGGTTCGCCACGTACGGGACCCGCGGGCGCTGACCGTACGCCTGTGCGACCCGTGTCCCACGGGGTGAAATGTGCTGGACAGTACGGTCGGTGCGGCTCAGGGTGGCTCCATGGAGTTCACCCACCTCGGCCGCACCGGCCTCACCGTCTCCCGACTCTGCCTGGGCACCATGAACTTCGGCCCGCACACCGAGGAGTCGGACGCCCACCAGATCATGGACCGCGCCCACGAACTGGGCATCAACTTCTTCGACACATCGAACAGTTACGGCCGCGACCCGGAGGGGAACCAGAAGGGGCGCACCGAGGAGATCATCGGCCGCTGGTTCGCCAAGGGTGACGGCCGTCGCGAGCGCACCGTGCTCGCCACCAAGGCCTACGCCCCGATGGGGGACTGGCCGAACGAGGGCCGGCTCTCCGCGCTCGCCATCCGCCGCGCCGTCGAGGCCAGCCTGCGCCGCCTCGGCACCGATCACATCGACCTCTACCAGATGCACCACATCGACCGGGACACGCCCTGGGAGGAGATCTGGCAGGCGATGGAGGTCCTGGTCGCCCAGGGCAAGATCATCTACGTCGGCTCCAGCAACTTCGCCGGCTGGCACATCGCCCAGGCCCAGGAGGCCGCCCGCAGCCGCCACTTCCTCGGCCTGGTCAGCGAGCAGTCCCTCTACAACCTGCTCGACCGCACCATCGAGCTGGAGGTGATCCCCGCCCTCCAGCACTACGGACTGGGCCTGCTCCCGTGGTCCCCGCTGCGCAGCGGCGTCCTCAGCGGCGCGCTGAAGAAGGAGCGCGAGGGCGGCCTCGTCCGGGGCGCGATGACCCATGCCGGCGAGATCCTGGAGGCCAACCGGCCCCGCATCCAGGCCTACGAGGACCTCGCCGCCGAGGCCGGCGAGCACCCGGCCGACCTCGCGCTCGCCTGGCTGCTCTCCCGCCCCGCCGTCACCGCCCCCATCGTCGGCCCGCGCACCCTCGCCCACCTCGACGCGGCCGTCCACGCCCTCGGCATCAAGCTCGACGACGAGGTCCTCGCCCGCCTCGACACCCTCTTCCCGGGCCACAAGCCGGCCCCGGAGGACTACGCCTGGTAGCGGCCGCGGCCGCGGCCGGAGACGGCACCGTGCCCGCTCTTCGCCTCGCCGAAGAGCGGGCACGGGCGCAGGTGCGGGCGCAGGTGCGGGCGCAGGTGCGGGATGGTTCGCCGGGGTGGTGAAAGCACAGGGGCAACGAGGGATGTCCACTCGTTGCCACTCTCAACGTATAGCGCACGGGGGGCCTTGCGGCAAGGGGGAGGGGGAGGCGCAGAATCCGTCGGCAGGTGAACGGGAACGACGGTACGGGAGCAACTGGTGATGCACGTGGACCTGGACGTGGATACGGACGTGGTCGTGGTCGGCGGTGGGCCGACCGGGCTGATGGTGGCGTGCGAGCTGCGGCTGCACGGCGTCGGTGTGGTCGTGCTGGAACGGCGTGCGGAGCGGGGCGGGGAGTCGCGCGGGCGCGGGTTGCACGCCCGTAGCGTGGAGATCATGGACCAGCGGGGCCTGCTGGAGCGGTTCCTCGCGGTGAGCGAGAAGTTCCAGGTGGGCGGGCTGTTCGGCGGCGTCATGGCGCCCTGGCCGGAGAGCCTGGACACCGCCCACCCGTACGGGCTGGCCACCCCGCAGGCGGTCACCGAGCGGCTGCTGGAGGAGCGCGCGCTCGAACTCGGGACGGTGATCAGGCGCGGGTGCGAGGTCACCGGCCTGAGCCAGGACGCGGACGGCGTGACCGTCGCGCTGGCGGACGGCGGGCACCTGCGCTCGCGCTACCTCGTCGGCTGCGACGGCGGGCGCAGCACGGTCCGCAAGGCCCTCGGCGTGGGCTTCCCCGGCGAGCCCGCCACGGTGGAGACGCTGATCGGCGACCTCGAACTGGCCGCCGACCCGGCCGAGGTGGCCGCCGTGGTGGAGCGGGTGCGCCGGACCGAGCTGCGGTTCGGCGTGGCCCCCGACGTGGACGGCCGGCCGGGCGTCGCGCGGGTGATCGTGCCGGCGGACGGCGTTGCCGAGGACCGTGCGACGCCGCCGACCCTGGAGGAGTTCAAGGCGCGGCTGCGGGCCGTCGCGGGCACCGACTTCGGCGCCCGCACGGGGCACTGGCTCTCCCGGTTCGGCGACGCCACCCGGCAGGCCGAGCGCTATCGCCTCGGCCGCGTGCTGCTGGCCGGCGACGCCGCGCACATCCACCCGCCGACCGGCGGCCAGGGCCTCAACCTCGGTGTGCAGGACGCGTTCAACCTGGGCTGGAAGCTCGCCGCCGAGGTCGAGGGCTGGGCGCCGGAGGGCCTGCTGGACAGCTACCACGCGGAGCGCCACCCGGTCGGCGCCCGCGTGCTGACGAACACCCGCGCGCAGATGACCCTGCTCGGCAGCGCGTCGGGGCCGACCGCGCTGCGGGAGCTGTTCACGCGGCTGATGGAGGTCGAGGAGGTGAACCGTTACGTGACCGGGATGATCACCGCCCTCGACGTCCAGTACGACGCCGGCGACGGGGACCACGCACTCGTCGGCCGGCGCCTGCGCGACGTCCGGCTGTCGGGGGACCGCCGGCTCTACGCGCTGATGCACGGAGGTCGCGGCCTGCTCCTCGACCGCACCGGCGGCGACAGGCTCTCGGTGGACGGCTGGACCGGCCGCGTCGACCACGTCGCCGACATCGGCGGTACCGCCGGAACCGCCGACACTGCCGGAACTGCCGACACCGCCGCGGACTTGGACGCCCCCGCCGTCCTGCTCCGCCCGGACGGCCATGTGGCCTGGGCCGGGGACGACCCGCAGGGGCTACGCACCGCGCTCACCAGGTGGTTCGGCGCCCCCGGCGTCACCCCGAAGTGACGCCAGGGCCGCCAGGGCCGCCGGGGCCGCAGGTCAAGCGGTGGTGGTGGCCGGCAGGCCGATCGGGTTGATCGGTGGCAGCGCGGTGCGACAGAGGGCCGAGATCGGCTTGAGAGCGGCGGCGAGCCGGTCCAGGTCGGCGCGCGGGTGGTTCTCCCACACCCGGGCGGCCGCGAGGTCGGTGGCCGCCTCCAGGGACTGGTGACGGATGCGGCCGCACTCGGTGATGGTGCCGCGTTCGGTGAGCCAGCCGCGTTCCGTCAGCCGGTCGGCTGCCGCGTCCCACTCGGCGTCGGTCCAGCCGCGCACCGGCTGCAGGGCCTCGCGCCGCACGTCCAGGGCGCAGCGCACCACCAGCGCCTCGCAGCCGTCGAGCCCCGCCGAGACCAGGGCGGCGATGTGGCCGTCACCGCGGTGCTCGCGCATCACGGTGGCGGCCTGCCAGAGGCGCCCGTACAGGTCGGCAGGGCGGGGGAGGGCGGCGTTGGCGGCGGCCAGCACCCGGCCCGCGCAGTCCAGCCGGGTGACGGCGTCCTCCAGCAGGTCGGCCGCCAGTTCGACCTGCGCCGGGTCGACGTGCTCCAGCAGCCGCCGCAGCGCCGCCGAGGCGCCCGCGGCCCGGGCGGCGAGCGCCGTCTCCGGGTCGGCGAGCTTCCAGATGGCCGGCAGCGCGCGCTCGATCGGGGCGGGCGCGAAGTTGAAGAACGCCGCGATCACCGGCGTCGCGTCCACCGGGCCGAGCGGGGCGGCCCGGCCGGCGAAGTAGCTGCGTGCGACACCGCTCAGACCCACCGCCTCGAACGCGCCGAGGCCCTCCGGGGTGAAGTAGGTGACGGCGTGCACGGGTTCGAAGAGCCACCACAGGGCCCGGGCGGGATGGACGAGATCGGCCAAGGGGAGGACCTTCCTCGGTGAGGGAGCGGGCGTGCCGTACGGGTGTTCCCGTACCGGCTCTCGTACAGGCTGATGACCACGGCGGCGGCCACGATAACCCGCCCGGGGTGTGATGACGGTCACGCGGAGGTCTCGGTGGTGACACGCGGCCGACGGCGCGCGAGATGATGGCCGGGGGCGCGCCTCGCGCGCCGGGCCCCCGGCCGTTCCCTCGGCAGACGGCACGACGGCACGACGGCAATTCGGTAAGACGGCAATTTGGTAAGACGGCATGACGGCAAGAACACGACGGCAAGAAGAGGTAGCAGGCTCCATGGCGCAGATCAATCCCAGTATCCTGTCCGCGGACTTCGCCCGGCTCGCCCAGGAGGCCGAGGCCGTGCGGGGCTCGGACTGGCTGCACGTCGACGTGATGGACAACCACTTCGTGCCCAATCTGACCCTCGGCATCCCGGTCGTCGAGTCGCTCGCCCGGGCCACCGACATCCCGCTCGACTGCCACCTGATGATCGAGGACCCGGACCGTTGGGCCCCCCAGTACGTGGAGGCCGGCGCCGGCTCGGTGACCTTCCACGTCGAGGCCGCCGCCGCCCCCGTCCGGCTCGCCCGCGAGATCCGGGCCAAGGGCGCCCGCGCGTCGATGGCGCTCAAGCCGGGGACGCCGATCGAGCCCTACGAGGACCTGCTGCCCGAGCTGGACATGCTGCTGATCATGACCGTGGAGCCGGGCTTCGGCGGCCAGGCGTTCCTGGACATCATGCTGCCGAAGATCCGCCGGACCCGGGAGCTGATCGCCAAGCACGACCTGGAACTGTGGCTCCAGGTCGACGGCGGCGTCTCGGCGAGCACCATCGAGCGCTGCGCCGAGGCCGGGGCGGACGTCTTCGTCGCCGGCTCGGCGGTGTACGGCGCCGAGGACCCGGCGGAGGCGGTCGCCAAGCTGCGCACCCTCGCGGAGGGCGCGAGCGCCGACGCCTGGTGGGCCTGCGGGCACTGAGCCCCGGCCGGGTGGTCCCCGCTGGAGGATCGCCGTGCCCTGGTGGAGGATCGTTTCGACGACCCCTCCGGCCGGGCGCGGCGATCCCGCGATCCCCACCCCGGCCCCCTGCGCACGGCGGTGACCGCCCCATGAGCAACCTCGACACCAGACCCGCCCCGACCATCTGCGGCGGCGAGCGCGACACCGGCCCGGTCCGCGACCTGCTGACCGCCCGCCGGGTCCCGCTCGGCGAGAGCACGGTCGTCCGGCGTCTCCTGCCGAACCTGGGTCGTCGGATGGTGGGCGCGTGGTGCTTCGTGGACCACTACGGTCCGGACGACATCGCCGACGAGCCGGGCATGCAGGTGCCCCCGCACCCGCACATGGGCCTGCAGACGGTCAGCTGGCTGCACGCCGGCGAGGTCCTGCACCGCGACAGCCTCGGCAGCCTCCGGACGGTGCGCCCGCGCGA